>CAYNYH010000019.1:0-6030 GCA_964401425.1 uncultured Gallionella sp.
CGATGGTGTAACCTAAGCGCCCGATTCTGATGACATTTGATGAAGTTGTTGCCCAGACAGGATGAGTGATAAGAATAAAGTTCCACCGGGTAGCGATGTTCCGGGCAATACCGGGACCAACCTGGGGCTAAGGGAGGATCTGCTACTACACGACCCGCTGCTGGACAGCCTGCTGGATGTCGCGCGCATCCATGGCCGGCCCAGCACGCGCGCGGCGCTTTCCGCCGGGCTGCCTCTGCAGAACGGACGCCTGACGCCTTCCCTGGTGGCGCGCGCGGCGAACCGCGCGGGGCTCAACTGCAAGATCGTCCGCCGCGAACTGTTCAAGATAGACGCCGTTCAATTGCCGGCCATCCTCCTGCTGAAAGGGGATGAGTCCTGTGTGCTGCTGGGATGGGACGAACAGAACGGGCAGGCGCAGGTGCTGTTCCCGGAATCCGGGCAGACGGCGTTCAGCCTGCCGCGCGAAGACCTGGCTGTGCGTTACCTGGGCATCGCCATCTTCCTCCAGCCGCGCGTCAAGTTCGACAGCCGCACCCCCGAGGTCGCCAAGCTCGCCAAGCGGCACTGGTTCTGGGGAGCCATGCTGGAGCAGTGGCAGGTTTACCGCGACGTGCTGACTGCCGCCTTCCTGATCAACGTCTTCGCGCTGGCCATCCCGCTGTTTACCATGAACGTATACGACCGCGTGGTCCCGAACCATGCGGTGGATACTTTATGGGTGCTGGCCGTGGGCGTCATAGCGCTGCTCGGGCTGGACCTGCTGCTGCGCATGATGCGCGGGCATTTTGTCGATCTGGCCTCGGCGCGCATCGACATCCAGCTTTCCTCGGTACTGATGGAGCGCGTGCTGGGGCTCAAGATGGCAGCCAAGCCCGCCTCGGTCGGCGCGTTCGCCTCGACGATGAAATCCTTCGAGACGGTGCGCGACTTCATCGCATCGGCGACGGTTTCGACCCTGATCGACATTCCCTTTGCGCTGCTGTTTTACCTGGTCATCGCCTGGATCGCCTGGCCGCTGGTGTTCATCCCGATCCTGGGTTTTGTTGTTGTGTTCGTTTACATCTATGCCATCCAGCAGAAGATGCACGAGCTTTCCGAGACTACCTATCGCGCCGCATCGCTGCGCAATGCCACGCTGGTCGAGAGCCTCACCGCGATGGAAACCATCAAGGGGCTCGGCGCAGAAAGCCATGTGCAGGCTTCCTGGGAGAAGACCGCGGCATTCCTCGCAAAAACCAGCAACCAGTTGCGCATGCTTTCGCTGTCGGCGACGAACAGCGTTCAGACCGTCCAGCAACTGACTGGCGTTGCCGTGTTGATCGCCGGCGTTTACCTCATCAACGGCGGCTACCTGAGCATGGGCGGCCTGATCGCCTGCACCATGCTGACCGGGCGTGCGATGGCCCCTCTGGGACAGCTTGCCAGCCTGCTGATCCAGTACCAGGGTGCGAAGACTGCGCTCGAATCGCTGAACAAGCTGATGGAGAAACCGATCGAGCGCCCGCCCGAATCGACCTTCGTGCACCGCCCGGAGATTCGCGGCAGCATCGAATTTCGCGGCGTCACTTTCGCCTATCCCAACGCCGACCCGATTCTGAAAAATGTTTCGTTCAAGATCAATCCCGGCGAATCCGTCGTGGTGCTCGGTAGGGTGGGCTCCGGCAAATCCACCCTGCAGAAGCTGGTCCTCGGGCTGTATGAGCCGCAGGAAGGATCGGTGCTGGTCGACGGCATCGACCTGCGCCAGCTCGACCCCGCCGACCTGCGGCGCAATGTCGGCTGCGTCAGCCAGGATGCGGTGCTCTTCTACGGCACCCTGCGCGAGAACATCGCCTACGGCGCACCCTATGCGGACGACTCCGCTGTCATCGCGGCCGCGGAACTGGCGGGGCTGAGGGATTTCGTCAACAAGCATCCGCGCGGCTTCGACATGCATATCGGCGAGCGCGGGGAGTCGCTGTCCGGCGGGCAGCGCCAGTGCGTTGCCATCGCGCGCGCCTTCCTGATGGAACCGCCGATCCTGCTGCTGGACGAACCGACCAGCGCCATGGACTACACCACGGAAAGCGAATTCAAGACCCGCCTCGGGCGTTTTGCCAAGCGTTTCAGCCCGGGGAAAACGCTGCTCATTGCCACGCATCGCTCCAGCCTGATCGATCTGGCGGAGCGCATCATCGTGATCGACGAGGGCTGCATCGTGGCCGATGGCCCCAAGGCCGAGGTGCTTGATGCGCTGAAGTCCGGGCAGGTGGGGAGAGCGTCATGACGACCGGCCAGAACACTTCTATGCCGAAACCGGAAGCCGAACAGGAGGCCAGGGTCGAAGAGATGAGTGCGAACCACGAACCGGCCGTGCAGGCTCAAGCGGAAGGTGCGGTCCAGCCGGAGGCCGATGTCCAGGTGCCGAAAGAAAAGCGGCTGCTCTGGGACGTGGCCGCTCAACGTTTTGCCAGATTGCGCTGCTGGTGGAGTGCGACTACCCGGCGCATCGGAACGCAGCTCTCCCGGCTGAATCCGACTGCGCAGCGCGTCGTCGAGTCGCTCCCTTGGCTGAATGCGACTGCTGAGCGCATCAAGAAGCGGCTCGAAGAGCCGCGGCGGCAACTCCAGCCGCTATTCGACTGGCTGATCAACCGGGGCGGCGAAAAATTCGATGACTCGAAGCTCCAGGATTTCGTCGCCGAGGCGGACTATGCCATCCTGAGGCAGGAGCCCATCCGCGCCCGCGCGTTGTTGCGGGCGCTGCTCTGGATTACCGGCATATTCCTGGTGTGGGCGAGCTTCGCTCACGTCGACGAGGTCACGCGCGGCGAAGGCAAGGTGATTCCCTACAGCCAGATACAGGTGCTGCAAAGTCTGGATGGCGGCATCGTCTCGGAGTTGCTGGTACGCGAGGGAAATGTGGTGCAAAAGGATCAGGAGTTGATCCGCATCGACCAGACCCGTTTCCTTTCCTCGGTGAAGGAAAGCCGCGCCCAGTATCTTTCCATGCTGGCCAAGGCGGCAAGGCTGCGGGCCCTCGCCGAGGGAAGTCCGTTCGTCCCGCCCGAAGAAACCGTCAAGGAAGACCCTGCTACCGCGGAAGAGGAGCGCCGCCTCTACGAGGCGAGGAAGTCGGAACTGGATGCCACGGTGTCCATTGCGAGGCAGCAACTGGCGCAACGCCAGCAGGAACTGGTAGAGCTCAGGGCAAAACAGGTGCAGGCATCCAATGCCTATGACCTGACGGCCAAGGAACTGGCGGCGACCAAGCCGCTGCTGGCCAGCGGCGCCGTTTCGGACGTCGAAATATTGCGGCTCGAGCGCGATGTGTCGCGTTTCCGCGGCGAGCGCGATATGGCTTCCGCGCAGATTGCCCGCGTGTCAGCGGCGATTGCGGAATCCACGCGCAAGGTGCAGGAAGTCGAACTGGCGTTCCGCAACGAGGCGCGCAAGGAAATGAACGAAACGCTGGCCAAGCTCAACAGCCTGAGCGAAGGCAGCGTCGGTCTTTCCGACAAGGTGGCACGCTCCGTGATCCGCTCGCCGGTCAAGGGCACGGTCAAGCGCCTGATGGTCAATACCGTCGGCGGGGTCGTCCAGCCGGGCAAGGACGTGATCGAAATCGTGCCGCTGGAGGACAATCTGCTGCTGGAAGCGCGGGTGCAGCCCAAGGACATCGCCTTCCTCAGGCCGGGGCTCAAGGCTACGGTCAAGTTCTCCGCGTACGATTTTGTCGTGTATGGCGGGCTGGAGGGGACGCTGGAAAACATCGGGGCGGACACCGTGCTGGATGAGAAGGGCAATGCCTTCTATACCGTGAAAGTCCGCACCAACAAATCCAGCCTGGGGGAAGGCATGCCCATCATGCCGGGCATGGTGGCGGAAGTGGATATCCTGACGGGCGAGAAGTCCGTGTTGAGCTACCTTTTGAAACCTGTTTTGCGCGCCAAGAGCCGTGCACTATCGGAGAGGTAAGATCAATGGAGCAACTCCGGCATCTTTTCATTGCGCCGGGCGCAAAACTCAGGGCCAACTGGCAGGAAGCATTTCCGGGCGCTTCGCTGTGCGACCGGGTTCAGGCGGGCTCTGATGCCGATGTCGTCTGGGTGCTGTTGCCGGAAGAAGGCGATGTCGTAAAGTTGCTCGCCGAGTGCCGCTCCGCTGCGGGCAAATTGCCGGTCATCGCCATTTCCGATGTGCCCGGCGATCAACAGGGCCTCGCTGCTCTGGGCACCGGTGTGGTGGGGTATTGCAACGGGCATGCCGCACCGGCGGTGCTCCGGCTGGTTGCCGATACGGTACGGAACGGTGGCTTGTGGGTCGGACAATCGCTGCTGCAGCGGCTGCTGGCGGGGATAGCGCGCGCTGCAGCCACGAAGTTTACCCCGCCCGAACTTTCCGCCTGGGCGTCCGGCCTTACCGAGCGCGAGATCGAAGTGGCCCGCGCCGCGGCGAGCGGCCTCGGCAACAAGGAAATCGCCAGCCAGCTCGATATCACGGAGCGCACCGTCAAGGCGCATCTCGGCTCTGTCTTCGACAAGCTGAAACTGCGCGACCGCATGCATCTCACCCTGCGGGTCAACGGCATAGTCAAAAGCTGATTGCCCCGGCCGCCATCGGTGCGGGTGCGGTTCGGCGTATTGTACTTCAGTACAATGGATTCTCTTGCTTATCCTGCTAAATTGCCGCGCAGTTGCAAAATCTAATACCTACTCGATAATTTTTTCAGGGAGATCGTTATGGCCGAAGCCGCTGCTGTCGCAAAAGCAACCAATGTTCAAGGGAAAGTCACCGCCACCAACGCCAAGTGCGAGGTGCGCGAGATTCATGAAGGCGACGTAATTGAAGCGGGCGAAGTTGTAAAAACGGCAGACGGTGCGAACGTAGAGCTGCTATTGACCGATGGCAGCCTGAAATTGGTCGAGGGGCAGCAAACCGTTACCCTTGATAACGAGTTTCTGTCCACCGATGCCCTGAACGCCCTGGACAATGCCATCCTGTCCAGCAGCGCCGAAATCGATAGCGTCGTCGGCGCAATCAACAATGGCAATAGTCTGGATAACCTCCTTCAGGAGACGGCTGCCGGCCTGGATGCCGGCAATAGCGCCAGTTCGGATGGCGGCAACAGTTTCGTGCTGCTGACGAACACTGTGGAGACGGCTGCGCCGGCCCCGGCATTTACCTTGAATGCCAGCCCGACCCCTGCACCTGCACCGGTTATCGATCCTTTTGCTGTTGTCCACGCTGCCACCGAGGGCGCTGTTCAATCTGCGGTTATCCAGGCGGAGGCTGCTGCTGCCGATCCAGCTCCTGTCGATCCGGCTCCTGCTGATCCAGCTCCTGTCGACACCACTGCCCCGGTTGTAACTCTCGATCCGGCAGCTGGGCCAAACGCCCCTGTTACGGGCACGGTCACGGACGCAGGCGGCCCCATCGATCAGGTTCAGGTGACCTTTACCGATACGGCAACCGGAAATACCACGACCACGAATGTGCCAGTTGACCCTGTCACAGGCGGTTTTACCGCGCCAGCTCCTGCGGGCACCGGCACCTACACCGTCACGGCCAGCGCGACCGACACAGCGGGCAACACCGGCACGGCTGGCGGCACACCTGCCGACACTGTCGTGGTTGACACCACCGCACCGGTCATTGTCCTCAACCCGTCTACGGGCACCAACGCTCCGATCACGGGCACCGTGACCGACGTGGGCGGAGCGGTTGGCACGGTCCAGGTGACCACCACCGACACGGCGACGGGCGTTGCCACGACCGCGACCGTAGCGGTCGACCCGGTCACCGGCACCTTCTCGACCCTGGCACCGGCCGTGACCGGCACCTACACGGTGACGGTTGCTGCCACCGACACGGCGAACAACGTGAGCACCGTGGTCAGCGCCCCTGCGGCAGTCGTGGTTGACACCACCGCACCGGTCATCGTCCTCAACCCGTCTACGGGCACCAACGCTCCGATCACGGGCACCGTGACAGACGTGGGCGGAGCGGTTGGCACGGTCCAGGTGACCACCACCGACACGGCGACGG
>CAYNYH010000019.1:6130-18436 GCA_964401425.1 uncultured Gallionella sp.
GCACAGGCACAGGCACAGGCACAGGCACAGGCACAGGCACAGGCACAGGCACAGGCACAGGAGGCACGGATGCCCAAGCCTCTGCCGACGCTGGACAAGCGCTATATGCGACGGGTAACGAGGACGAGCTGGAAGGCGGCAAGGGCAACGACACGTTGTATGGCCGCGTTGGCACCGAAGAGCTGGATGGCGAGGAGGGCAACGATACGCTGTACGGCAGTTCTGGCGGCGAAGAGTTGGAAGGTGGGGCAGGCAACGACACGCTGTACGGCGGCAAGGGCAATGACTTGCTGGAAGGCGGCGATGGCAGCGATGTATTTGCTTGGTCGCTTGCCGACCGGGGTGCCAAAAATGCGGCGGTCGATACCATTGCCGACTTCGATAAGGCCAGGGACAGCATCGATCTGCGCAACTTGCTTGACGGCGGGGTCGGCGATGAAGACGGTTATGAAGGCGATGACGATGCCGTCGGCAACCTGCTCAACTATATTCGTGTCGGCAAGGATGGAGGCGATACCGTCCTGCATATCAGTTCGGAAGGCAAATTCGGGAATGGTGAAAGCTACAGTGCCAACAAGGAAGATCAGACCATCGTTATCAAGGATGTCGATCTTACGGTGAAACAGGACCATGACGAGCGTGGCAAGGGACATGAACATGAGCCTAACGTCGATCAGACCGCGACATTGTTGAGCATGCTGAAGAATGGTAATCTGAACGTGAACATGGATTAAGCGTTCGGGCTTTACCAGATGAAATGGGGGCGGCGACGTCCCCATTTTTGCTTGCCCAGGACAACTGAACCAGATACAGATTTAGGGTTGCCGTGTTTTTGCGTAATCAGGTTGTTTGCTGCACATTGCAAGGGGGATAGACAAGTGAAACAGGTAATCCGCAGGTTCGGCCGATTGACATGTTTCATGTGGCTGTGTTTCGGTATGGCGGCCGGCGCTTTTGCCGCCGCCAACGAGATTGGCGTGGTCATGAACGTGGAAGGCGCTTTATCGGCCAAGGGGGCTGACGGCACGCTACGGCCGCTGGCAGTCTGGGCCAAGGTGCTCGCAGGCGATACTTTGTTCACCGGCAAGGACAGTTATGCGCGCGTCAAGTTTTCCGACGGCGGGCAGATCAGCCTGCGCCCGGTCTCGCAGTTCAAGATCGAGGAATACCATCACGATGAGCAGGAGCCGGGGAAAGATGCGGCCAAGTTCAACTTGCTCAAGGGAGGCTTACGCGCCATCAGCGGCTTGATCGGCAAGCGCGGCGACCCGGACAGCTACGGCGTCAAAACGCAGACGGCGACGGTGGGAATACGCGGCACCAAGTTCGGCGTGCTGTTCTGCAAGGGGGACTGCGCCGACATTCCCCCGCCTGCCGACGGCAAGCCGCTCGAGGATGGAACCCATCTTGATGTGCTGGAAGGGACGATCATCGTCAGAAATGCCGCGGGCACTCAACTGCTGAATGCCGGGCAATTCGGTTTCGTGGGAAGCATCAGCACTCCCCCGGTTGTGGTGCCGGAAGAGCGCGGGGTGAGAGTGGATATCCCCGCCAAGATTTTCATCGACAAGGTCAGGGGCGGTTCGGACGGAGAAATCCGGGGAAACGGGGAAACTACAGGCAATCCGGGTGAAAAGGGGAAAGAGCCTGCTGCCCTGGTATGCCCGATCTAGTTTGGGTTGCGCATAATTTCCATCGGCTAAATCGCGCCTCTGTGGCTGAATAAAAAACGGGACATTCATTGTCCCGTTTTTGCTTTGCGGCTTCCGGATTACTCGCGTGGAATAGCCGGCCCCGTTGCGCCATCGAAGCCGAGCCTGGGTAGCGTGGCCAATTCCTCCGGCCGTTTGACGCCTTCCGCGATCACCAGCAGGCCGATGTTGTGGGCAATCTGGCAGAGCCCTTCGAGGAAGGCCTGATTGCCGGATTGGGTATCGATGTCGTTGATGAAGCTCCCGTCCACTTTCAGGTAATGCAGGCCGAGGTCATGCAGGGTGCCGATCCGGCTGAATTCGCGCCCGAAGTGCTCGATGCCGATATGGCAGCCGAATTCCGCCAAGTCCTTGCGGAACGCACGGAAGGCTTCGAGATTGGCGAAGGCGCTGGCCTCCGAAACTTCCAGCCACAGACGGCGGCAAAGGGCGGCATTCCCCTGCATCAATTCGCGCATTTCCTTGCGGAAGGCTTCGGATTGCAGCGATTCGCCGGAAAGATTGACCGCCAGGTCGGGCGATCCGGGCTCTGCCGCGAGCTGATTCAAAGCAAGGCGTGTTGCAGCGAGATCCAGCTCGGCGGTCATTTGCAAACGGGTTGCCATGGGGAGGAACTTGCCGGCCGTATGCCATTCGCCTTCTTCGAGGAAGCGCATGCGCAGAGGGCACTCCTGGTGCAGCAATTTTTTCTCGCCAAAGCCGGCGACAGGCAAGCCCACCAGACGTAACCAGCCATTCCCGATGGCCTGCCCCAGTTGCTCGGCCCATTGGGCGGCGCTGGTGCGCTGTTGCGAACCGCTGGATGCCTGGGCGCGGCGCGGTTTGTTATCGCCGGAGGCTTCCGCCTCGGCTAGCGCACCGTCGAGCAGCCCCATCAGCGGGCCGGGTTCCTTGCCTTGCTGGTAATCGCTGAAGCCGATGCGCACCACGGGCTTGCCGTCGGAAAGGTGCGAGGTGTCCTTGATGATGCGCTCGAACAGCTCGTTCGCCAGCGCCTCCGCATCTTCGAGTCCGGGCAGCGCCACGGCGAAGTCGGCGCCGTTAAGCCGCCCGACCAGATACCCGGAATGTGTGGAAACCACCGTTTCGATGCTCTTCGCAAAGGTTTTCAGGAAGCGGTCCGCATCCAGCCGGCCGAGGCGCTGGTTGATGCCACCCAGGTCGATAATGCGCAACAGCAGCAGGCTTCCGGTATTGGCATGCTCGTCGGATTTCAGCAGTTCGGAAAACTGGGAAAAGAAAAACATGCGGTTGGCAAAACCCGAAACCGAGTCGTAATTAACCTCGCGGCGAACCGCTTCGAGCCGGGCGGCTTCTTCCTCGAACATGGTTTTCAACCGGCCCACCATGGTGTTCATCGCGAAGGCGAGCTGTTTGAGTTCCGGCACCCTAGGCTCTTCGATCGTGCCGAAACGCCGTTCGCATATCGCGCGCGCCTGGTCGACCACCCGTCCCAGTGGTTCGCGCAGGCGTTTAAGGATGAGGGCGGCTATCCAGCCGCTGATTGCGCCGGCAAGCAGCAGCCAGCCCGCCATGCTGGCGGCGCCTTTCCATAGCTCTCCGTAGGCGAATTTGCTCTGGCTGCGCAGCTCGATGGTTCCGTACTGCTTCCAGCCGTCGCTGATCTGCGCATGACCGGGCGTCGGTTTGATCGGAAACAGGCGGGTAAACCACGCGGGCGCATCGCCGGTGTCCGGCGGAGACTTGCGTTCGACGATGAGCTTGCCCTTCGGATCGGCAATCTGGATCAACTCGTAATGCCCGCTATCGAACAATGCCGCAACATAGAGCTCGATGGTTACCGGATCTTTGCTCTGCTGGGTGATAAGCAGAGCAAGCGCGCTGGCGTTGTCCTCGTTCTTGAGGATGAGCTGCTGTTCGAGATAATGCCGCGAAGAAAGCAGGCTGACGACGGCGCTTCCCATGAATGCGAGGAGGGTGGAAAACGCGACTGCTAACATTAATTGCCGGAATAGTGACATGATGACCTCGTTGCTTTGTGTTTATTCAAAACCTTCTGCGCGCGCGCGCGCCAGAAGTTCTTCCCAGCGTGAAAGGCGCTTGGTGCTTGTCGAACTGGCGGAGCCGCTGGCAGAGACCCCAGCCCATATTCCCTGACCGTTGAAGCTGAATACCGGTGACAAGTCCTGGCGGCGCGAGGCGGGGCGGATGTCGCCAAGCAGGTTGTCAAGAATCTGGGGCTCGGCATCCGGGTCGCTGTAGTAAGCCAGCACCATGTGGGCCTGAGTGATGTTGCTGGCGGCCCCGCCCATCCTGGCCTTGACGTAGATCAGCCGCAGTTGCGATACATCCATGCCGGCGGAAAGCAGAGTGAAATACTTGGCGATGGCATAATCCTCGCAGTCTCCCTTTCCGTTTCCCAGCGATTCCATCGGGGTCGCCCAGTAGTCGCTTTGCTCCCAGGCATCCTTGTCTTCCATGAACTGCATGCGCCGGTTCCAGAATTCGTTTACTTTCTGGATATGCTGCTCGGGGTCGGCCATTTTTTCCGTGTCCGCCACCAGTTTTTGCCAGTCGCGAAATTTTTGTGCCGATGACGCACCGAAACGCTGGGTGATGGATTTCAGGAGTTTGTCCGCGTCAAAACCAACCGCGCGCACCAGTGAAAACAGCATGATCGAGGCGGCGAACAGCATTAACATACGGTAAGTTCTTGAATACGATTTCAAGTTCGGGTGCGGCTTCTAATGGTGGACTTGCTCATAAATCAGTATCTGCCGAAATACGCAATCATTATGCGGGATTAACCGGGTTCTGTAGCCACAATTCGCGGCTGTTGCATAATTTCGCTGGATACCGTCCTCGCTGAAGGGTAAGTTGCGGAAAATTCTAAATCAAAACGCTTTACGGAGACAGTATTTTACGTATAAAGTCATCGTCTTAATTCAGTCAAGCAAAGACGGCAAGAAAAATATAAAACAAGACTTTCGGAATATTGCGCCGGCACCTTGGTGCACATAAAAAAATATTGGCGGGATACAGGGGGAAGAGGTTGTGGCAAGGCATCGGATAATGCGTAAGGAAATAACGCTCCATTGGGCATGGATGCTCTTGGCGGGAATGTGGATGGGTGCCGCAGCGGCGCAACAGGAAGCCGGAGCTGAAGCGAAGGCCGGGATTGCGCAGGAAGCGCAAGCGGCAGCAGAAGTCAGGGCGGCGAAGCCCAAGACGCAGAAGGACATGGAGGAAGATTTTGTCCGGAATGCCGCGCGTCTGAAGGCAGAGCGAAAGGCTCAAGCAGATGCGCAAGCGGCAGCGGAAGCCAAGGCGGCGCAGACGAAAGCCGTACGAAGCGACATGCTGGTGGATTTTGCACAGAAGGCATTGCTGAAAAACCCCGATGTGCTGTCACGCTGGCACAATTTTCAGGCAGCGGTCAGCGAAACCACCGCGGCACGAGGCGGCTATTTCCCCCGTTTCGATGTGGCGGTCGACAGCGGGCGGGAGCACGGCCAGTCCCAGATACTCAACAATGCAAGCTACACGGTAAACACAAAAACTGTCACGTTTACGCTGACGCAAATGCTGTACGACGGATTTGCCACGCGCAACGAGGTCCGCCGCCTGAACAATGCACAGCTGACGCGTTACTATGAGCTGCTGGATGCTTCGGAAAATGCCGCGCTTGAAGCGGTGCGGGTGTTTTATGACGTGTCGCGGCAACGCAAGCTTTTCGAGCTGACCGAGGACAATTATGTCAGGCACCGCACAGCCTACGAACAGATCAAGTTGAAAGTGGCGGCCGGCGTGGGACGCCGGGTCGATCTGGAGCAGGCAGCCGGGCGTCTTGCCTTGAGCGAGTCCAACCTGGTGCTGGACAACGCCAATGTTCATGACTCGAATGCCCGTTTCCAGCGGGTGATCGGGGAGCTTCCGCCCGTGAACATGCGCAAATCGCTTTCGCAGGCCAAGCTGGCAAAGCTGATACTGCCGAATGCTGCCGATGCCGTTCTTTCCGTGGCGGTCGATTATCACCCTGCCATTCTGGCCGCAGTGGAGAATGTACGTTCCGCGCGCTACGATCTGTACGGGCGCTGGGCAAAATATCAGCCTACGGTGAATTTGAGCGTTTCCCAGAATCATGGCAAAAACCTCGGTGGGATTGATGGCCCCACGAGCAATGCCACGGCCAAAGTGACACTGAACTGGAACCTGTTTAACGGTGGGTCGGATAGCGCACGGTCGAGCCAATATGCTGAGCGGCTGAATGCCGCCCGGGATCTGCGAGACAAGGCATGCCGCGACATACGTATGACTCTGGCAATCGCTTACAACGACATATCGAAACTGCAGGAGCAGCTCAACTATCTGGATCAGCACCAATTGTCGATCGAGAAAGCGCGCACCGCCTATCAGAAGCAGTTCGATATCGGCCAGCGCACCTTGCTGGATTTGCTGGACACGGAAAACGAGCTTTATCAGGCCAAACGCAGTTACATCAATGCCGAGTACGATCTGGCCATTGCACACGTGCGCACCCTCGCGGGCATGGGGCGGCTGGTCAACGCTTTAGGAATCGCCCATCTGGAAACGGCGGATTTGCCGGAATTGCTTGGCACCGCTTCGGATGGGGCGGAAAACTGCCCGCCGGAAGCGCCTCTTGCAAATAACATCCGGAAGGCAGAGCTTGATGCACGTGCGGTTGAGGAAGCAAAGGCGGCAGTCGAAGCGGCACGCGCGAAGGAAGAAGCCGGAAAAGAAGAAAAAGCAAAAGAAAACGAGAAATTCCTGATGACTCCGGGCGAAGCCAAAGCCGCGGAATCGAAGGAAACCAAACAAGCGGAATCGAAGGAAACCAAACAAAATGCCAAGACGGCAGAAATTGGAAAACAACCGGCAGCAGAAGAAAAGACAAAACAGGAAGCGGAAGCCAAGGCTGCAAAAATCAAAACCAAGGGGGACGCCAAAGCAGCAAGTCCACTTTGATTTTGCGTATCCCATCAACGCACAAGGGCCATTCAAATGAACATGTCGATTTACCGTTATTTGATGCTCATTCTTGTATATGCCGCACCGCTGTCCGCACATGCCATATCCGAGTTGCAAGTGGCCTGTTATGGAGAGGACGAGGATGCCAGGGTGACTCTCGATGGCGAGTTCATGGGATATTGCCCGGTTGAATTGAAGGTTCAGCCCGGCACGTTGAAATTACGGGTAGTAAAGGAAGCAGATACCGGGCACGAGCGGGTGTTCGAGCAGGAAATCCAGCTGGGCGATGGTGAAAAAAAGAAAGTGGAAGCCAGGCTGACAATCCGATTGACAGCCGCGGGGCAGCGGCAGAAAACAGGGGCGAAACAGCCCGAAGATATCCGTCTGCGCTCCATCTTGCAGGCATTCAAGGAGCAGGGAGTAGAGCCTGGCAACGGCAAGTCCTTCAAGGACTGCCGGGATTGCCCCGAGATGGCATTGATCCCGCCAGGAAGTTTCATGATGGGCATGCCCGGCTTGCAGCAGCCGCAAACCATCGGCCAAGCCTTTGCGGTAGGCAAATACGAAGTGACGTTTGCAGAGTGGGATGCCTGTGTGGCGGATGGCGGTTGCGCGGGGTACCGGTCGGATGATCACGGATGGGGACGCGAGCGGCAACCGGTGATAGACATCAGCTGGAACGACGCCAGGCAATATGTGCGATGGCTGTCGCAAAAAACCGGCAATAGCTATCGCCTGCTGACGGAAGTCGAATGGGAATATGCGGCACGGGCAGGGGCGACTACGGCCTACCCATGGGGTGATGCCATTGGCAGCGGCAACGCTAACTGCGATGGCTGCGGCAGCCAATGGGACGGAAAACAGCCTGCGCCGGTCGGCAGCTTCCGGGCGAATGCTTTTGGCCTGTACGACATGAATGGCAATGCATGCGAGTGGATTGAAGACTGTTACATTACTTGCGACAGGCACATGATGCGCGGCGGATCGTGGTTCTACGACCCGCGTGGCGTGAGCTCCACCTTCCACTACAGCGACAACACCGGCGCCCGTGACTTCGACGACGGCTTCCGCGTCGCCAGGACGCTCCCGTAGGGAGCTTGCTTCGCCTGTATCCACGGGGTTGCTAATTTCAATACCCCGACTGGGAAACCACCCGCCAGATGCCATGCAGCCATTGCGCCGTGCTGCACTTTGCGATGGTGTTTGCCGTGAAGTCGGAAGGTAAAAAAAGCTGCACGGCAAGCGCATTTCGGGTAAATTGCGCGCTTATTTTTGGCAAGGCAACCCGTCCGGAATAGCGCTATTCCGCCGGTTCCGCAAATTTCAGGAGATAGTTATGACGCAATACAGCAAGCGCATGGTGATCGTTCACTGGCTGACCTTGGCCCTGGTGGTCGTCGCCTGGTTTCTGGGCCATGAACTGGATGAGGCGAGACATGAAGAGGGCGCGACGATTGCCGGATACATTGCGCACGCGCTGGTCGGCGGAACGGTGTTGCTGCTGACGATATTGCGTCTGGCTTTCCGCAGCAAGGACGGCACGCCGCCGCCGGTGGGCCAGTCGCTGATGGACAAGGTGGCCAAGGGCATCCATCACGGGCTTTATGCCTTGCTGCTGCTGCTGCCGGTTAGCGGGATGATGACCATTGTGACGAGCGATGTGGGCAAGGCCTTGCTGGCAGGCGATGCAACCCTGCTCCCCAAAAAATTTACCGGCGTAGCCCCCCATGCCGTGCATGAGGTGCTGGTGACAGTGCTGATCGTGCTGGTGGTGGTGCACATACTGGGTGCAATCAAGCACCAGTTCATCATGAAAGACGGCCTGATGGAGCGGATGTCGCTGCGCAGGAAGTAATCTGCACGGAACGGATGCGCAGGGCGGGTCTTACCCGCCCTTTGTTTTTTTGACTCTAAGCCTGTTGCAGCAGCCAGCCCAGCGCCCCCAGAGCGCTAAAGAAAATGACCACATGCGCCCAGGACCAGAACAGGTAGCGGCGCGACAGTTTCTCCGGCGTGAGATTGCTGATCAGGAATAATTTGCCGTCGCGCGGCTGGCCGATGAGGTGGACATCCGGCTGCGCATGGGCCTCGCGCTTCTTCTTCGCCACCTCGCGCCTGGCGGCCTGGCGCGCCAGCATCCATTCCCGCATGTCCAGTTCGCCGTCGCTGTTCAGGTCGAAGCGCGCATGCAGCGCGGGCTTGTCCTGCTTCCATTCGGCGAGCAGTGCATTGAGTTCCGCGCGGCTATCGAACTCCACTGCGCCGCTGCGCGTGCGGAACTCGCCGATGACATACAGGCTGTCATCGTTGATGAACTTCCATTCGGTGTAGCGGTAATCACCTTCCTGCCACTGGTCGCGGTGCTTGGTGATGATCTCGGCGTATTCCGGGTCGACCACGCAGTCACCGGTGTCGTCGCGCAGCAGGAACGAATCGCTGCTCTCGCCGCTGTCCACGGTCTGCCACTTGTCCTTCGAGGTGTGCTGCTCGACTTTGTAGCGGTACCACAGGCAGGGCAGCATGCGCAGCTTGCTGACCAGCGGCGCATCGCCGAACGGCTTGCCGCGTCCGGTGAGTTCCACATAACCCTGCGCGGCGGAGGCGACTTTCGAGGTCGGGGTGTCGCGTATCGTGCGCAGCCGCTTCAGCGCCGAAAGCCAGGCGAAGAAGCTGATGAGTGCCATCATGGACAGGCTGCCCACCCAGCCTTCGCGCGATTCCAGCTTGGCGCCGACGAACAGCAGCAGCAACTGTGCGCCGGACGTGACCAGTTGCGCGTATTCGCGGCGCAGCCTGACCAGCATGGTGCTTAGCTGAATAATTGTTTCATATCCACGTCCGCCTTTTCGCTGGCGGAAAATTCCAGCAGCGGCTTCTCGCCGAAGTTGAACAGCCTGGCGATGATGCTGGCGGGGAACACCTCGATCTGCACGTTGTTGATGTTCACCGCCTCGTTATACAGTTCGCGGCGGTCGGCGATGCCGTTCTCCAGCGAGGTGATGCGCGTCTGCAACTGCATGAAATTCTCGTTGGCCTTGAGTTCCGGGTAGGCTTCCGCGACCGCAAAGATATTGCCCAGGCCCATGCGCAGCATGCCTTCCGCCTGCCCCAGCGCCGGGATATCCTGCTGCTGGCGCGCAGCCTGCACCTGCGAGCGTGCCTCGATAACCTTCTGCAGCGTGGCCTGCTCGAATTGCTTGTATTGCTTGCACACCTCGACCAGCTTGGGCAGCTCGTCGTGGCGCTGCTTGAGCAGCACGTCGATGTTTGCCCATGCCTTGGCGACCGCATGCTTCACGTTGACCAAGTGGTTGTACAGGCCGATACCATAAAACAGCAGGACGATGACGAGGCCGAGAAAAATCAGGGTGCCCATTTAGCTCCTCCGCTAAGTAACGATCAGGTTTGTCTTCTTGTGCCGGCAGGCCATATCGTAAAGCAAAGCCGCCGTGCGTGCCTAACAGAAACGGCTATAGCGCCAGCCGGTTATTCAGGCAGGTCTTGGCCTGCGCGAGCCGCGCCAGCGTCGGCAGCAGGTTCAGGCCGGTTTGCTCCTTCAATGCCAGCGCGCTTTCCTTCAGGTCGTCGAAAGATAATTCGATAGCATGGCCTGCCGCGGCCAGTGCCACCACATTGCCGCTCTCGCATGAGGGGAACAGCAGCGCGCGGTCTTCGAATGCTTCCATAATGTGGGCGGAAGTTCGCTTGAAGCTGCGGCCGTGCGTCAACAGGTTCACCGCCATCACCCCGTCGTTGCTCAGGCGGCTGCGGCACGCCTGATAGAACGGCAGGGTCTCCAGCGCCCCTGCGCGCGCATGCTGGTCGAAGCCGTCCACCAGGATCAGGTCGAATTTCTTGCTGCTGCCGAGCATGTATTCCACGCCGTCGCCGATCACGATGTTGAGCCGCTTGGGGTCTTCCGGCAGCTTGAAGAACTGCCGCGCCGCAGCGACCACGGCGGGCTCGATCTCCACCACGGTGAGATGCGCGAGCGGATAGTGGCGGTACAGGAACTTGGTCAGCGAAGCCGCACCGAGGCCGATCAGCAGCACCCTGCGCGGCGCATCGCGCAACAGCAGCGCGGTCATCATCTCGCGCGTGTATTCCAGCTCCAGGTTCCACGGCCGCGCGATGCGCATCGCGCCCTGTATCCATTCGGAACCGAAGTGCAGCGTGCGTACGCCTGCTTCTTCGCGGATATCGATGGGAGTGGTCATGCTGTGTATAAATTTGCAAGGGTGAAGAAATTATCCAGGCCGAAAGGCATATGGTTTTTTGCTGCGTGCAGCGTTATAGTCCGGCGGCAATTTTACGCGAGGAGTGCAGAGAGTGAGGTGATTTCGAGTTTCTGCGCAGCAGGATGGATAGAGCGTAGCGATACCCATCATTTTCATGTTTCCCGAATTTTGTTGGGTATCGCTACGCTCTATCCACTTTACGAGAGTCGATAAAAATATGCAGATTTGGGTGGATGCCGATGCGTGTCCGAAGGTCATCAAGGAAATCCTGTTCCGCGCGGCGGAGCGGCGGCAAATCCAGCTGACGCTGGTGGCGAACAAGCTGCTGTATTGCCCGCCGTCCAAGGTCATCCGGGCGATGCAGGTGCCGGCGGGTTTCGATGTGGCCGATAACAAAATCGCCGAATTGGTCGAGACGGGCGACCTGGTGATTACCGCCGATATTCCGCTGGCCGCCGAGGTGATCGCACGGGGCGGCCATGCCTTGAATCCGCGCGGGGAGTTTTATACCAAGGACACGATCCAGGAGCGGCTGACGATGCGCAATTTCATGGACGGCCTGCGCGGCAGCGGCGTGGATACGGGCGGCCCGCCGGCGCTCAGCCAAGGCGACCGCCAGGCATTCGCGAATCAACTGGACAGGTTCCTGGCTAAACATCCTGGCCATGTTGCGAAATCCGGTTAAAGGAGCAGGTTTCGGATTTTTTGTTATCAACGGAACCCCCCGGCTATGCCGGGAGATTTTTATTATTAACAGTGCAGCACAGCCTCCAGAGGGAGGCAGCTGCCAGGGGAGGGGGCATGCGATTCTGGAAAGGAAGCTGCAGTCTGCTGGCATTGTTGTGGGTGAGTTGCGGTGCGGCGTGGGCGGAGGCGGCGCCGGAGCCTGAAAATAATTGCGGAGCAGAAAACGGCAAGCATCTCCTGTGGGAAAACGACGTGCTCACGGGAAAGCTGCTCGGCCGTTCGGACAAGTGGTACACGAATGGCTTCAAGTTCTATAGCAGTGACAAGCCGGATTGCGTTCCGGCTTACTGGTTCGGTTTTCTGCATGACCAGATAGAAGAGCTCCGCGATGGCCAGCCAGACGGGAAGGCCGCTTACGCAATCCAGACGGGGACTGTCTTCGGGCAGTTGATGTTCACCCCGAAAAATCTCACCACCGCCGCGCCGCAGCCGATGGACCGTTTCTGGGGCGGCTGGCTGTACGGCGGCATCGTGGTGCAGAGGAAACCGCAGGGTGTTGGCAATGATGGACTGGAGACGCTGGAGCTGGACGTGGGCGTGACCGGCCCCATTTCCGGCGCCGAGCAGGTGCAGAGGGTGGTGCATGCGCTCAGCAACTCGACCATGCCCTCCGGCTGGGGCAACCAGATCAGGACCGAGCCTGGCATCCAGTTCAACTA
>CAYNYH010000019.1:18446-24902 GCA_964401425.1 uncultured Gallionella sp.
CGCGCATCAAGCGCGTCTGGAAGTACCCGGACAACGACGGGCACCCGCACCTGGATTTTTCCTGGCACTACGGCGGCGCGGCGGGGACGTTGTTCGATTACGTGAACGGCGGGTTTACGGCCCGTTTCGGCAGCAGGCTGACGGATGCGGCGCCCAATGTGATCGAGAGCCCATCCATCGGCCAGTTCAGGGCGCCCAACGACGCGCTGTATTTACTCGCGCGGCTGGACATGAAAGGGGTCGCCCATAATGCCTTCATCGACGGCAGCCTGTTGCGGGGGGAGCCGCACGCCTCCAGTTTGAGCAGCAAGCGCATCGTTCCCCAGCTTACTTTCGGCGGGGTGGTGGAGTGGAAATACAGCGACGACGGGCGGCAGGATGGCTTGCGCCTGAGCCTGCTGATTCACCGGCGCGGGTCTGAATTCCGCTCCCCCAATGGGCCGGGAGCGATCTTCAACTTCGCCACACTGAATGTCGAGTGGGATCTTTGAATTACACCTGAAGGCGGCGGAGCTCCCGCCGCCCCAGGTTCAGCGCATGCTGAAAGTCGTGCAATTGGCCTCGCTCTGGATCATCCCGACCTGAACGTTATCCGCCATGCATTCGAGGTCGTCGTTAAACTTGCAACTGGAGGTCTTGCAGGCGCCGATGCCGGCGATCTGCTGGGCTTTCCTGATGTGGGCCGATCCCTTCAGAAAGGTATCGCAGCCGGGGCGGGTCGCGTCGCCGATCGTGATGGCGCGCGCGTGACAGTTTCTGTCGACGTTATAGGCGCACTCGCTTGCCATGCATTTCGTGACAGGAGGCATTTCAAGGCAAATCTTGTTCATGGGATAAGCTCCTTTCTGGTTGCTGATCAGGCCATCGAGGCTGGCCTGGCGGGGTGCCCCGGCAGGCCGGCAGAAACAACGCCATGCTGCGGAGGGCTTCTGGCCGCCACCGGGTGGCTTCCACAGGCTTCATGGAACCGGCTGCGGGGTTCGTCAGCTTAGGTGCTTGGCCGGATATTTCAATTAGCAATTCACCGTAGAGAGGCGTGCTGATCCGGCTTGCGCCGCGATTTTGTTGTGCGCTATTGTGCGGGCATTATTGGAGACAGCATGGCGAAAGCAAAAACGATTTATTCCTGCACCGAGTGCGGCGGGCAGACGCCGAAGTGGCAGGGGCAGTGCCCGCACTGCATGGCGTGGAACCCGCTGATCGAGTCGGTGGCCGAGCCGGTTGCACAGGGTGGCAACCGTTTCAGCGCGCTGGCGGCGAGCGGCAAGGTGCAAATGCTTTCCGAGGTGGAGGCGGCGGAAGTGCCGCGCACGCCGACCGGCATCGAGGAATTCGACCGCGTGCTGGGCGGCGGGCTGGTGTCCGGCGCGGTGGTGCTGATCGGCGGCGATCCGGGCATTGGCAAGTCCACGCTGCTGCTGCAGGTGCTGGCGCATCTTTCCAGTCAGCAGAACACCCTGTATGTCAGCGGCGAAGAATCGGCGCAGCAGATCGCGCTGCGCGCCAAGCGCCTCGCGCTGGACGCTCGCAGCCTGCGCCTGCTGCCGGAAATCCAGCTCGAAAAAATCCAGGCCACCATCGCGCAGGGCAAGCCGGATATCGTGGTGATCGATTCGATCCAGACGGTGTATTCAGAGCAGCTCACTTCCGCGCCCGGCTCGGTGGCGCAGGTGCGCGAGTGTGCCGCCCAGCTCACGCGCATCGCCAAGAGCAGCGGCATCACCATGATCCTGGTCGGCCATGTCACCAAGGAAGGTGCGCTGGCGGGGCCGCGCGTGCTGGAGCATATCGTCGACACCGTGCTGTATTTCGAGGGCGACACGCATTCCAGTTTTCGCCTGATCCGCGCGTTCAAGAACCGCTTCGGTGCGGTGAATGAACTCGGCGTATTCGCGATGACCGAGAAGGGCCTGCGCGAGGTGAGCAATCCTTCCGCACTATTCCTGTCGCAGCACGGCGAGCAGGTCGCCGGCTCCTGCGTGATGGTCACGCAGGAAGGCACCCGCCCGCTGCTGGTGGAAATTCAGGCGCTGCTTGACGAGGCGCATTCGCCGAACGTGCGGCGGCTGTCGCTGGGCCTGGAGCAGAACCGCCTCGCGATGCTGCTCGCGGTGCTGCACCGCCACGCGGGCATTGCATGCTTCGATCAGGATGTATTCATCAATGCGGTGGGCGGCGTGAAGATCACCGAGCCGGGCGCCGATCTCGCGGTGATCCTCGCGATGGTCTCGTCGCTGCGCAACAAGCCGCTGCCGGAGAAGCTGGTGGTGTTCGGCGAAGTCGGCCTCGCCGGCGAGGTGCGCCCGGTGCAACGCGGCCAGGAACGCCTGCGCGAGGCCGCCAAGCTCGGCTTCACGCAGGCGATTATCCCCAAAGCCAATGCGCCGAAACAGAAGATCGCCGGGATGGAGATCATTGCGGTGGAGCGCGTCGAGCAGGCGGTCGAGCGCATGCGCTAGCGCCGCTTCCCCGCAAATTTGAATGGCCTTTGTGTATACTTGGGCCATTACGCAATGGTGAAGACTGTGACGATAGCTATTCCCGATCGCGCGCTGCTGGAGCGGAACAAGTTGTTCCGCGATATCAACCTTGAGAGTGTCGAGCGCACCCTGAAAGGGTGTCAGACTCTTTCCCTGAAAGGTGGCGCGACGCTGCTGGAGGTCGGCCAGAAAAATACCTCGCTCTACCTCGTGCTGGAGGGCGAACTGCGTGTCTATCTGAACGGCCGTGGCCTGCCGGTGCATGCCGTGCTGGGACCGGGCGAGTGCGTCGGTGAGCTGTCGCTGGTCGATGGCGGGAATACCGCGGCGCTGGTCATGGCAGCTCAGGATACGCGCCTGCTGGTGGTGCCGCATGAGTCGGTCTGGGCTATGGTGGATAGCTCGCACACCGTCGCGCGCAACCTGCTGGCCATTCTGGCCGGCCGCATCCGCAACGACAATCTGCTGCAGGTGACGACCTCCGAGGGTAGCCTCGAATTCGAGGTGGCCAACCATATCGATACGCTGACGGGATTGCACAACCGGAACTGGATGGGCGATGCATTCCCACGTATGGAACAGCGTTGTGAGCGCGGTGGGGTGCCGCTCTTCCTGCTGCTGGTGGATATCGACCATTTCAAGGAATTCAACGACAAACACGGCAATCTTGCGGGCGACGGCGTCCTGAAGGGCGTGGCGCGGATCTTGGCGGCAAACATCAGGCCGCATGATTTGCTGGCCTATCTGGGCGGCGACAGGTTCGCCGTGTTGCTGCCGGAGAAAGCGTCTGATGGCGCCATGAAAATGGCCGAGCGCCTGCGCGAAGCGGTGGCGTTACCTGCCTTGCGTTTCAGCAAGGGTGCGCCGCAGGCTGCCGGCACCACCCAGCCGGCGCAGGTGGAGCATGTTTCGGTCTCGCTCGGCATTTCTGTGGTACAGCCTGGCGAGGCGCTGGATGCGGCGCTGGCTGCCGCCGACGAAGCGCTCCTGCAGGCCAAGGCGGACGGGCGTAACCGGGTGAAAATGGCGGCGGCGCGCAGTTGAGGCATCCGGCTTTGCTGCCAGGGCAGACGCATGATAACAATGGTAATGGGGGCGGGTAGTGGCAATATTGATGCTGGTGGCAGTGCTGGTCGTAATTTTAATGCTGGCCTTTTTCCGCGCCTCCATCACCAGTTGGGTGCTGGCGATGATGGTGATCGTGCCGGTGGTGGCGATCCAGTCGCGCGTTTCGGATGCCGCGCTGCAGGTCGTGTACATCGCGCTGTTTTCGTTCATCGTGCTGTTCGGAATTTCCTCCTTGCGCCGCAACATCATCAGCGGCACCATCCTTAAAATCTTCCGCAAGACCCTGCCGCAAATTTCCGCGACCGAACAGGAGGCGATCGATGCTGGCACGGTGTGGTGGGACGGCGACCTGTTCAGCGGGCATCCCGACTGGAACAAGCTGCTGGCCTTCCCCAAATGCGGGCTGAGTACGGCAGAGCAGGCTTTCCTCGATAACGAGGTCGAACAGTTGTGCGCGATGCTGGACGACTGGGACATCACGCACCGGCGCGCCGATCTGCCGCCCGAGGTCTGGCAGTTCATCAAGGTCAAGGGCTTCTTCGGCATGATCATCCCGAAGCGCTACGGCGGCCTGGAGTTTTCCGCACAGGCGCATTCGGCGGTAGTGAGCAAGATAGCTTCGCGCAGCGGCACGGCAGCGGTGACGGTGATGGTGCCGAATTCCCTCGGTCCCGCCGAATTGCTGCTGCACTACGGCACGGAAGAGCAGAAGGAAAAATATCTGCACCGCCTCGCGTATGGCCTGGAAGTACCGTGCTTCGCGCTGACTGGCCCGTTCGCCGGATCGGATGCAGGCGCGATTCCCGATTACGGCGAGGTGTGCTTCGGCGAATTCGGAGGAAAACGGGGCGTACTGGGTATCCGCCTGAACTGGGAGAAGCGCTACATCACCCTCGCACCGGTGGCGACACTGCTCGGTCTGGCGTTCAAGCTGTATGACCCGGGCCGCATCCTGGGCGGGGACGCCGAGCGCGGCATCACGCTCGCCCTCATCCCGACCGATACGCCGGGCGTGCAGACCGGCCGCCGCCACTTCCCGCTGAACTCGGCCTTCCTGAACGGCCCCACGCAGGGCAAGGACGTGTTCATCCCGATGAACTACGTCATCGGCGGCATGCCGCGCATCGGGCAGGGCTGGCGCATGCTCATGGAATGCCTCGCGGCGGGACGCTCGATTTCGCTGCCCGCCAGCAGCACTGGCGGCATGAAGCTCGCGGCGCGCACCAGCGGCGCATACAGCCGGGTGCGCAAGCAGTTCCACATGCCGATCGGCAAGTTCGAAGGCATCGAGGAGCCGCTGGCGCGCATCGGCGCATCTACCTACCTGATCGATGCGGCACGCCGCTTCACCGCCCTGGCGGTGGACCTGGGCGAGAAGCCGTCGGTGATTTCTGCCATCGTCAAATACCACTCCACCGAGGCCGGGCGTGCCGTCATCAACGACGCGATGGACGTGCACGGCGGCAAGGGCATCTGCCTCGGCCCGGACAACTACCTGGGGCGCAGCTACGAGCTGGCGCCGGTCACCATCACCGTGGAAGGCGCGAACATCCTGACGCGCAGCATGATCATCTTCGGCCAGGGCGCGATCCGTTCCCATCCCTACGTGCTGAAGGAGGTTGCCGCGGCGCGCGAACCGAACCACAAGCTTGCCCTGCACCAGTTCGACGAAGCCCTGTTCGGCCACATCAGCTTCACCCTGAGCAACGCAGCGCGCAGCTTCGTGTTCGGCTTGACCAATGGGCGCGGCATTCCTGCCCCCCTGTCGGCGCTGGAGGATACCGACCGCTACTACCAGCAGCTGACGCGTTTCTCCGCGGCCTTCGCCCTGAGTGCGGATATGGCGATGGCGGTGCTGGGCGGCTCGCTGAAGCGGCGCGAAAAAACTTCCGCGCGCCTCGGCGACGTGCTGAGCATGCTCTACCTGTGCTCGGCGGCGCTGAAGCGCTTCGAGGACGACGGCCACCCCGCCGAGGATCTGCCGCTGCTGCACTGGGCTGTGCGGGACGCGCTGTACAAGGCCCAGCAGGCGCTCGACGGCGTGATCCGCAACTTCCCGAATACCGCGGTGCGCTGGCCGCTGAGCGCGCTGATCTTCCCGGCAGGCAGGCAGCTATCGCCGCCCTCCGACCGCCTCGGCCACGAGGTCGCCACGCTGCTCATGCAGCCCGGCGCGACACGCGACCGCCTCACCGCCGGGATGTACTTGCCGAGTGATGAGCAGGACGCAGTGGGCGCGCTGGAAGCGGCGCTCGCCAGCACGCTCGCCAGCGAACCGCTGCAGGCCGAACTGGAAAGGGCATTCAAGGCCGGCAAGCTGAAGGAGCCGGACGAACTGCCGCGCATCGCCGAGGCGCGCGCGCAGGGCATCATCACGCCGGAACAGGCGCTGCAACTGGAACGCGATTACGCGCTGCGCCGCAAGGTCATCATGGTGGACGACTTCGCGCCGGATGAGCTGCCTGCGGGGCGGGGATGAAGGCAAAACCTTTGTCTGCAGATTACGCAGATTCACGCAGATTTTAAAACGGAAAAATCATGAGCCGGGTTACGCTAACCTGACCTGCAACCAAGGTTTTAATCTGCGCGAATCTGCGTAATCTGCGGATGCAATGTTTTTGAAGTTAGCTCAAGGGAAAAAGATGCAGGCGCAACAAGACGATGTCATCACCCCGCAGCAGGCAGGCACCCTGCACGGGCTGTTTCTCGAACGTGCGCGCCGCTCGCCGGACGGGGTCGCCTACCGCCATTTTAGTTCCGACATCACGCCCGCAAGCGGGCACGAGTCTTCTCTGAAACTTCGTTTTCAGCAGGATACCTGGCGCGATCTCACCTGGCGCGAGATGCTCGCCGAAGTGGCGCGCTGGCAGGCGGCGCTGGCCGGGCTGGGGTTGCAGCGCGGCGACCG
>CAYNYH010000020.1:0-24883 GCA_964401425.1 uncultured Gallionella sp.
TCGGCTTCGCGCCTCCCTCAAACGCCTACCTTACTCAAGAGGACCTCACCAGACCCGAAAAATACTATCCTCTGAAAATCAAGGTCTGCGATCGGTGCTGGCTGGTGCAAACCGAGGATTACACACAGGCCGACGAATTATTCAGTTCCGACTATGCCTATTTCTCCAGCACCTCACCCGGCTGGCTGGCCCACGCCGCAATGTATGCGGAAAGGATGATCCGGCAGTTACAACTGACCCAGGACAGCCTGGTCATCGAGGCAGCTTCCAACGATGGCTACCTCCTCAGGAACTTCGTCGCGACCGGCATTCCCTGCCTGGGTATTGAGCCCACTGCCAGCACCGCTGCAGCCGCTGAAAAACTTGGCATTCCTGTCATGCGTGAATTCTTTGGTGAACAACTCGGCAAGCAACTGGCTGCCTCAGACAAGCAGGCCGATCTCATTATCGGCAATAATGTCTACGCCCACGTACCGGACATCAACGACTTCACCCGCGGCCTGAAGGCCGCGCTGAGGCCCGGGGGCACCATCACCCTCGAATTCCCCCACCTGATGCGTTTGATCGAGCATACCCAGTTCGACACCGTCTACCACGAGCATTTTTCTTATCTGTCGCTTTACACGGTAAAGAAAATTTTCAAGGCTGCTGACCTGCACATTTACGATGCCGAAGAATTGCCCACCCATGGCGGTAGCTTGCGAATTTATGGATGCCATGCCGAAGAGGCTCGTCAGGCTTCTCAAGCTGTGAGTGCGCTGCTGGCAGAGGAAGCGCGGCGCGGCCTGCAAACGCTCGCGGCATATCAGGACTTTCAGGCCAAAGCAGACCGGATCAAGAACGATCTCCTGGCCTTTCTCATCGAGCAAAAGCGCGCGGGCAAAACGGTTGCCGCCTACGGTGCGGCCGCCAAAGGAAACACTTTGCTTAATTACTCTGGCATCAAACCCGATCTGCTACCGTTTATTTGTGATGCCGCCGCCTCCAAGCAAGGCAAATTCATGCCAGGTAGCCACATCCGCATTCTGCCGCCGATCACCCTGACCAAACAACACCTCGACTATCTGCTGATTCTGCCCTGGAATATTGCTGCCGAGGTTAAACAACAAAACGCCCGGTTGGCCGAACTCGGTACGAAATTTGTTACGGCTGTGCCGCATCTGGAAGTCACATGACTGGCGTGGTGCTGCTTACCGGAGCCACCGGTTTTGTCGGTCGCCAAGTGCTGGGAGCGCTGGCAGAACGCGGTTTTCGGGTTCGGGCGGTGGTTCGCGACGGAAAGCAGGGCCAGCTATCGACCCTTAAAAACATCGAGACTGTTGTCACCACTCCGGATCTCTTTGCCGAAAATGCCGATTGGTGGAAAGAGGTTTGCACGGGCATCGACACTGTCATTCATGTCGCCTGGTATGCGGAGCCTGGTAAATATCTTCAATCCGCCAAGAATCTCGATTGTTTGACAGGAACGTTGCACTTGGCAAAAGGCGCAGCCCAAGCCGGGGTGAGACGCTTCATTGGTATCGGTACATGCTCTGAATATGATCTTACCGAGGGTATGCTATCCGTTGACACCCCCTTGCGGCCATCAACTCCGTACGCTGGATCAAAGGCGGCCGCCTTCATGGCGCTATCGCAATGGTTGCCCCATCAGAACGTAGAGTTTGCCTGGTGCCGTTTGTTTTATCTTTACGGAGAAGGCGAGGACGCAAGGCGGCTGGTGCCTTATTTGCGTGCCAAACTGGCCACGGGCGAGCCGGCCGAACTCACCAGCGGCAATCAGATTCGAGATTTTCTTGATGTCCGAGACGCCGGGCGAATGATCGCGGAAATTGCATTAGGCAACGCAAACGGGCCAGTCAATATCTGCTCCGGAATCCCCATAACGGTACGGCAATTCGCGGAGCAGATCGCCGATGAATACGGGCGTCGCGATTTGCTAAAATTCGGTATTCGCCCAAACAATCTTTTCGACCCACTTTGTGTTGTCGGAGTCAAATGCAAGGTATCGCCGTGAATCAAAAAACCCGACGAAATTGCCCTGCCAACATAAGCAATTTCTGATTTTTCATCAACCTGCCGCACCTGCCCATGACTAAATTCAGCATCTTTCTGCCGGTACGCAATGGCTGGCCCTATGTTCAGGAATGCGTTGAGAGCATTCTGCAGCAGACCTATCCCCACTTTGAACTAAACGTGCTTGATAACCAGAGCTCCGACAACACGATGCCCTGGCTGAAAAGCCTGTCCGACAGCCGAGTTCGGCTATATACATCTTCATCGGCACTTTCAATTGAGGATAGCTGGGCGAGAATCAAAGGGGTCGAGAAACAGGAGTTCATGACCCTGATCGGGCATGACGATATCCTGGACCCCGGCTTTCTGGCCGCCATAAAGTTATTGATCGACCGTCACCCGGATGCCGCGCTTTATCAAACCGGCTCTCGTCTGATCAACTCCGAGGGCAAGACGATCCGCAGCTGCCGCCCCGTGCCCGATTGCGAAACCGCTGCACAGTACCTCACTGCAAGATTCACATTCCAGCGTGATATCTTCGGCACAGGCTACGTAATGCGCTCGGCGGACTATAACCGAGTAGGTGGTATCCCCAGCTTTGAAAAGCTGTTCTTCGCCGACGATGCACTCTGGTTATCGTTGCTGGCCGGATCCTACAAAGCATCGGACCCGGCCGAACACTTCGCTGTCCGGATCCATCCCAAGAGCGAGTCGGCGTCGCTGCCATCCGCCTGGTCTTCCATTCTGCGGGGATTGAGCCAGTTCACTGAATTCCTGCACCGCTATATCGAAAACGACGAAGCGGCGCGTGCTGTCGCGGCAGCGCTTGAGCCAGAATTTCTGCTTGCCTATCACCGTAACGCATACATCTACGCGCTGGTCGAAGCTTGCCAGTTGAACCAAAAGATCGACCGTGCTGTATTTGAACGCATTAGATCGTCGCTAGCTGCCAGCGCACCATCGGTGGCGAATGGCCTGCGACGTTCGACCAAGGTGGCGATCATCGAAAGCCTCAATACCTCGCCATTCAGAAGGCAGGTTCCCCGTCTCTGGAATGCATACTACAAGCTGAAAACCATGGCCCGATGAACGCAGCACAGAATTTCCTTGTCGCCCCCTGAAGCGGCCGCCTGCTCATTGAAAACATCGTGAAGATATTTTCTGTAATCGTCTGCTACCAGCCTGACGTACCGCAATTGGCCAGGCTTTGCGAGAACCTGCTGGGCGACGGGTCAAGGATCATACTGGTCGACAACACCGACACCCCTTACCTGTCAAACCAACAACAGCCTGCCGGCTGCCAATTGATCACACTTGGAAAAAACACAGGCATCGCTCATGCACAGAATGTCGGAATCGCTACTGCCATGGTAGACGGCGCTGATGTCATCGTGTTCATCGACCAGGACTCCATGATCGAACCAGGCTTCCTGGGAACTCTGGTTTCAGAGCTGAAAGTTGGTACCCCCGATGTGGTGTCGCCACTGCACCTCGATGCCTCCAGCCATGCCGAGCTCCCATCCGTGAGAGTGAATCGTTACGGGCTGCCCAAGGCGGGCCATCGCGGAGATTCATTGGCCCCATATCCTGTCGACATTGTTATTTCATCAGGGACTGCCGCAACCAGGGAAGTTTTCTTGCTGGCAGGAATGCTCGACGAGGATTTTTTCATCGATTTTGTTGATACCGAATGGTGCCTGCGATGCCGCAGCAAGCAAATACCCATCCGCACAGTCCCTTCGGCAGTGATGCTCCAACGCATCGGCAGCAAATCAGTCAACCTTGGCATTGCCACTGTTCTCATACACAGCCCTGCCCGATGCTATTACCAGCTTAGGAATTGCTTCCACCTCTTCCACAAGCAGCATATTCCCACGCTCTTCGCGTTAAGAGAGATGTTTTCCGTTTTCTTCAATCGCGCTCTTCTTCTCCTGATAGTAAGGGACAAATTCGCTTATACTAAAGCCTATTTATGTGCCTTGCGGGATGGTATGAGGGGCGTGGCAGGCATCAAGCCCGGATAAGGCCGCCCTGCGTGCATTTCATCCATTTTCGCCAATCCTAGAGACCCCAATATGAGCCAACGCAAGTACCAAATATGCACCAACTGTATTATGGACACGAGCGACTCGATGATCACATTCGACGAGCGCGGCTGGTGCGATTACTGTCGTAATTTCCACAAAAATATTCTTCCTAATTGGCATCCTGACGAGCGCGGCATGCAGGAAATTATGCCCATGATCGAAAAAATCAAGCGCGAAGGAAAGGGACGCGATCACGATTGCCTCATCGGCATCAGCGGCGGACTCGACAGCTCCTATACAGCCTATGTCGCCAAAGAGAAGTTTGGCCTGCGCCCACTGATGTTCCACTGCGACACCGGGTGGAACTCGGACCTGGGAGTCAGCAATATCCAGAAGATCATCGAAGGACTCGGTCTCGATCTGGTCACTGAGGTCGTCAACTGGGAGGAAATGAAGGATCTACAGCGGGCGTTCTTCAAGTCTCAGGTTCCCTTCGTCGATACCCCTCAGGATTTGGCCTTGTTCTCGGCAATTTACAACTTTGCCGCCAAAAACGGTTTCAAGTATGTCATCACCGGCGGCAACAACTCGACGGAATGTGTGCGCGAGTCGCTCGAATGGACCTACTTTTCAACGGATATGCGGCAAGTGCGCGATATTCATGATCAGTTTGGTAGCCGTCCACTTGACACATTTCCAACCTGCGATATTTTCAAATACAAGTTTTACTATCGCTGGGTAAAGGGCATACGGGTCGTAAAGCTCCTTGATTACGTCCCTTACATCAAGAAGAATGCTATCAGGGAGCTGGAAGAGAAGTTCGGCTGGCAACCTTACCCGCAGAAACACTATGAGTCGCGCTTTACGCGCTTTTATGAATCGTATTGGACACCAAAGAAGTTCGGTTACGACAAGCGGCGCGCTTATATGTCAAGCGAGATACTCACCGGGCAGCTCACGCGTGAAGAGGCTCTGGAGCGCATTGCAAAACCGGAGCTCGACGAGAAGACCATGGCACGCGAGTTTGAGTATGTAGCAACAAAACTCGGCTGGTCGGTAGCTGAATTTGAGGAGATTTTCAAGGGTGAAAACAAAACTTTCAAACAATACAAAAACAAAATGTTTCTGATTACCCTCGGCGCCAGGCTGGCCAACCTGATTGGGCTCGATAACCGGATTTTTCGATGATCACAGTTATTGATTATGGCCTCGGCAATATTTTGGCGTTCTCGAATGTCTACAAGCGCCTGGATATCCCTGTCTCCGTAGCCAAGAGCGCCTCCGACCTTCAGGGCGCCACCAAGCTGATTTTGCCAGGCGTCGGATCCTTCGACCATGCAATGCAATTGTTGCAGCAGTCAGGCATGCGAGAGGCGCTCGACGAACTGGTGCTTTCGCAGGCCGTCCCTGTGCTCGGAGTGTGCGTAGGCATGCAGATTCTCGCATCGACCAGCGAGGAGGGTCAGTTGCAGGGGCTCGGATGGATCGAGGGGGATGTCCGCAAATTCAATACCGCAGGTTTTCAACAACGGATATTTTTGCCGCACATGGGCTGGAACCACGTCAAGCCTGTCGTACCTTCACCTCTCTTCGACGGTATTGAGAGCGATGCGTATTTCTATTTTCTTCATTCCTATTACTTCCATTGCGCGCATAGCGAAAATGTGCTGGCACAGGCCGAATACGGTGCGACGTTTAGCTGCGCCGTACAATCCAGGAATATTTTCGGTGTGCAATTCCACCCCGAAAAAAGCCATCACTTCGGCACGCAACTGCTGAAGAACTTCGCAAAGTTGTAGATTATGTTGCGGCCCAGAATCATTCCCTGCCTCCTGGTGCGAGACAAAGGCCTAGTCAAGACCGTCGGGTTTGCCGATCCAAAGTATGTCGGCGACCCAATCAACGCGGTCAAGATTTTCAACGAAAAAGAGGTCGATGAGCTGATAGTTCTGGATATCGACGCGACAGCGCGCGGGCAGGAGCCCGACTATCGGATGATCGAAAACCTGGCGGCGGAATCCAGGATGCCACTGTGTTACGGCGGCGGTATTAAGACTGTCGAGCAGGCGAAAACTATAATCGGCCTTGGCGTCGAGAAAGTCGCAATGAGCTCTGCCTCCATCGAAAATCCCGGCTTGATTTCACAGATAGCCGGCGAGATCGGCAATCAAAGCGTTGTCGCAGTGATGGATGTCCGTGCGCGGCGGCGTGGCACGGGCTACGAAGTCTGGACACACAATGGCCGCGTTAACACAGGCCAGTCGCCTGCGGAAATCGCCATGCTTTTTGAAAAATCTGGCGCAGGCGAGATCGTGGTCAATTCGATCGACAATGACGGACGGATGAAGGGCTACGATCTGACTTTGGCCGGCCAAGTCAGAGAGGCGGTCAACTTACCCATCACCGTGCTTGGTGGTGCAGGCTCTCTCAATGATATCGGAGATCTGATTCAAAACTTTGGCATCATTGGCGCGGCAGCCGGAAGCTTGTTCGTATTCAAAGGCACCTACCGTGCCGTTTTGATCAACTATCCTGGTGCCGATGAGCGGGATCGCTTAATCCGTGAATATCTGGGAGTGACCTGATGCACTCTCCTGATTGGGTACACGCATACTTGGCCGCCATATATTCTCGCGCCTTACCGCTCCATCAACAGCCATCATGTGAAGTTGAAGCTGCGCCTCTCATACGGCAGCCTGTCCGCAAATCTGCTGGGATGAACGCGTCATGAACGTCTTGGTGCTTGGCGCCACTGGAATGCTGGGCAATGCAGTATTTCGCGTATTGTCGGAAACCATGGGTGGACGAGTCTTCGGTACGGTTCGCCACTTGGAGGCGCGGCACTTTTTTGTTAAAGAACTCGCACCCCAGCTCGTGGCCGCAGAAAACCTTGAGGAACACGATCAACTTGAAAGGTTATTCGACACAGTGCAACCCCAGGTCATCATCAACTGCACTTCCTTGGGCAAATCATCGCCCCAGGACATGATGAAATTTATCTCAATCTTCTCGCTGCTGCCGCAGCGCCTGGAGCGGCTATGCCGACTCCGCCGTGCGCGCCTGATCCAGATCAGCTCGGATGGTGTGTTTTCTGGATCGCGCGGCAACTATACGGAAGATGACTACCCCGATGCGAGCGATATCTATGGGATTGCAAAACTGCTCGGTGAAGTCAAGGAGCCGCACACCATCACGTTGCGTACCTCGATCATCGGCCATGAATTGCAAACAAAAACGGGATTGCTTGAGTGGTTTCTCGCGCAAAACGATCAATGCCGGTGCTACACACGGGCGATTTTCTCCGGATTTCCGACAGTAGTGCTCGCCCGGCTGATCCGGGATGTAGTCTTGCCTCGCCCGGACTTGTATGGTGTTTATCACGTTGCAACCCAGCCGATTTCGAAGTTCGACCTGCTCCAACTGGTGGCTCAAAGGTACGCCAAGCCCATCGAGCTCGTGCCGGATGACATGATTGTTATCGACCGTTCGCTATCGGCCGAACGATTTGCCAAAGCGACGGGGTACATTCCACCGGCGTGGCCTGAACTTATCGATTCAATGTATTCTTACAAATATGGATTGGAGAAAAAATGATATTCAAAAATAAAGTTGTTGCAATCACGGGTGGAACTGGCTCCTTCGGCCGCCACGTCTTGAAGCGCATCCTCGCCACGGATGTGCGCGAGGTTCGCATCTTTAGCCGAGATGAGAAAAAGCAGGAAGAAATGCGCATCGAGATGAACAATAACAAGCTGAAATTCTATATCGGCGATGTGCGCAGTTACGACAGCATCCACCAGGCGCTTAAGGGCGTACACTATGTATTCCACGCAGCAGCGTTGAAGCAGGTACCGTCCTGTGAGTTCTACCCTATCGAGGCGGTACGTACAAACATTCTTGGTGCCGAGAATGTGATGAGCGCCGCCGTGGCCAACAAAGTGGAAAAAGTTGTCGTGCTTAGCACCGACAAGGCTGTTTACCCGATCAACGCGATGGGCCAGACCAAAGCACTCATGGAAAAGGTAATGGTGGCCAAAGCCAGGATGCTGGGCACCGATGAGACGCTGCTATGTGCGACACGTTATGGCAACGTCATGGCATCGCGCGGTTCCGTTATTCCGCTGTTTGTCTCCCAACTCAGGAGCGGCAAGCCGCTGACTGTTACGGATCCGAACATGACCCGTTTTTTGATGTCTCTTGATGAATCCTTCGACTTGGTACTGCACGCCTTCGAACACGGCAGGCAGGGGGACATATTTGTGCAAAAAGCGCCCGCCTCGACAATTGCCGATCTGGTTCAGGCCCTCAAGGAACTCTTTAACCACGACAACCCTGTGCACATCGTTGGTACGCGCCACGGTGAAAAACTGTTCGAGTCGCTCGTCTCACGCGAGGAGATGGCGCGTGCTGAAGACATGGATCGGTACTATCGAATCCCGGCGGACAACAGGGATCTGAACTACGCCATGTACCTTACAGACGGTCTGGAGCGGGTATCAGCGCTTGATGACTACACGTCGCACAACACGGAACGCCTTAGCGTTGCACAAGTGAAGGAGCTGCTACTTAAGCTCGACTTTATCCAACAGCAAATTCACGACCTCAACGTCTCTACAGCAAACAAAACAAGGGGGCAGCACTAAGATGAAGCCTCGGGGAATACCTTCAGCCTCCTGTTCGTTCTGCGATAGCCGGCGAATGGACGAAGTAATGGATTTCGGAGATGTTGCCCTTGCGGGCGGTTTTCTTAAGCCAGAGCAGTTCGACAGCGAACTGAAGTTTCCGTTGCGCCTATATTTTTGCCACGATTGTTTTGCGGTACAGGTAATCGATAAGGTTCCGGCGGATATCATGTTCCGCAACTACTTTTATTTTTCATCGTCGATCGATACGCTGCGTGAGCATTTCAGCAGTTACGCAGCCGAGGTAACGGCTCGCTTTATCACGCCGGAAAAAGCAACGGTACTCGAATTCGGCTGCAACGACGGTGTTCTGCTCCGCCCGATGGCAGCGCAAGGGATCCGCACCGTTATTGGTGTCGATCCTGCGGCCAATGTTGTTGCCACAATCGATGATCCGCGAGTGACCATAGTCAACGACTTTTTCACAGAAGAAGTGGCTGACCGCATTGTGGCCGAGCACGGCAAAATTGACATGATCATGGCCAACAACGTGTACGCTCACATTCCGGACATTCAGGGCGCTACGCGCGCGATTGCAAGGGCGCTGCATGACGATGGCGTATTTGTGTTCGAGGTGCACTATTTGGGCAAGGTAATCACAGAAATGCAGTACGACATGATTTACCACGAGCATTTGTATTACTACTCGTTGCTCTCGGCTATGAAACACTTTGAACGTTACGGCATGATGGTCTTCGATATCAAACCCGTGCCAATTCACGGCGGCTCGATGCGATTTTATGTCTGCAAGAAGGGGGGGAGGCACAGTCCGAATGTATCTCAGTCTGTCAAACGGCTCGAGGCCGATGAGCGCGCGAAAGGCTTCGATCGCTATGACACTTTCCGGCGTTTTTCGGACAAAGTTGCAGTGCTTCGAATTGAACTGGTCGAGTTGCTGAACCGGCTGCGCAATGAAGGACACAAGATCGCAGGCTATGGTGCATCGGGGCGCGCCAACACGATAATCCAGTATTGCGGCATAAATCACGACCACCTGGACTACATAATCGACGATGCACCGGCAAAGGCCGGGTTCTATACACCAGGATCGCATTTCCATATCCACTCTGGTGCCATCTTGGATCAGCCAGATCCACCGGATTACCTGCTGGTCTTCGCTTGGAGCTTCTTTGAAGAGATATGCAAGAGAAATGCAGGTTACCTAGCCAAGGGGGGCCGTATGATTATGCCCCTGCCCAAAGTAACCATCTTCCCCGCAGATCGGCTGCAATGACAGCAGGTACCGCACCATTTTTTACAAAAACCGGAGTGACCGCATGAAAGTAATGTCAATATTTGGAACGCGCCCCGAAATGATCAAGATGTGGGCAACGCTCAAAAAGCTGGATGAACTTAACTTTGAGCATGTGATGGTTCATACCGGACAGAACTTTACTCCGGAGCTGAGGGAGTTCTTTTTCACTGACTTGCAGCTGCGCAAGCCGGATTACGAGTTGGGTATCGACACTTCCAGTTATGGCAAGGAGGTTGCAGACGTTATTCGCAAATCGGACGAACTCATGGAAAAGGTCAAGCCGGATGCGCTGCTGATTCTGGGCGATACATTCAGCGGACTGTCTGTACTGCCAGCCGCCCACCGTGGCATCAAGATATTCCACATGGAAGCCGGCCTGCGCGCATGGGATCGGCGCATGCCCGAACAGCGCAATCGCATCCTGATCGATCACATCAGCAATGTCCTGCTGCCCTACAACCAGTATCACCGAGAAAACCTGATGCGCGAGGGCATTCATCCGTCCAAGATCATCGTTACGGGCAATACGACGTTCGAAGCGATGCGTGCCTTTTCACCGCAGATTGAAGCCAGTGAAATCCTGAAGCGCCTGAACTTGGAATCGAAAAACTACATTCTTGTGACCGCCCACCGCAGCGAGAATGTCGATAACCCGGAATCCCTTGGCATAATTTTCAAGGCACTCGGCAAGCTGGCGGAACGCTATCAGCGAGAGATCATTTTTCCGATGCATCCGCGGACAAAAAGCAAGTTGAGTGCGATCGACATCCCATCCAGGGTAAGGATCATGGCACCGCTGGGTTTCTACGATTTCAACCATCTACTGAGGGAATCCTTCTGCGTACTGTCCGATTCGGGTACCGCCGCGGAGGAAGGCCTCTTCTACAAGGTCCCGAATGTCAGCTTGCGGATGGCAACCGAACGCATGGAAACTCTTGAGAGTGGTGCAACAATCGTTTCCGGCATGAGTGTGGACAATATTGTTGAATCCGTGACCACTGCGGTAAGCCAGCCATGGTGTGCCCGCTATGAGCTTGAGGAGAATTCTTCGCCGTCTTCGGTAGTGGTCAACGCGATTCGTACCCAGATTACCAACTTTTTCTGAACCGCTGTTCTCGTCCATTGGAAACCTCCGCTCCAAGCCTCGCTCGCAAACTGCGAGTCGCACTGGTCTCCACTGATTACCCGCCGCTGTGTACATCGGCGGCCGTTCAGATGCGTGACTTGGCACAGGAAATGCGGCGGCAGGGCCACGACCCCGTGGTTATCGTTCCATTGGATGACCCTAGCTTGCCGTGGACAGCGGAGGTCATGGATGGCGTCCAAGTACTGCGCTTGGCCGGCCTGCGCACGCGGCATGCCAGTTACCTTCGACGCACAATCTCCGAGTTACTGCTATCCTTCGTGATGATACGCAGTCTGCGCAGGAGCACGTTTAAAAATACGTCGTGGGACTTGGTGGCTTGGTACTCGCCTACAATCTTCTTCGGGCCGCTGATTTGGTTTTTGAAGCGTAAATCCCGCTGCCGCACCTATCTGATTCTGCGTGATATTTTCCCTGAGTGGGCGCTTGACCTTGGGCTGCTCCACAAAGGCCCTGCATACTGGTTTTTCAAAGCCGCCGCAAATTTCCAGTATGCGATGGCCGACACGATTGGCGTACAGACACCTTCGAATCTCGGTTATTTGGCTAATTGGGTCAGGCGGCCTGGCCGGAGCCTGGAAGTACTCCAGAATTGGCAGACTCCGGCTCCCGATGTCGGTTCTAGCATTAACGTAGCGGAATCGCCGCTTGCTGGCCGCAAGATATTCGTCTACATTGGAAATATGGGTGTGGCGCAGGGTATGGATATCTTCATAGACCTTGCGGAGAGCCTTAACCACCGCCATGATCTCGGCTTTCTGTTCGTCGGGCGTGGCTCGGAAGTGCCTCGCCTCACAGCCAGTGTTGCCGCACGCTCACTGACCAATACCCTGTTCTGCAGCGAGGTCGATTCGCGGGAGATGCCGGGCCTGCTGGCGCAATGCCATATTGGGCTGCTGGCCTTGGATCCCCGCCACAAAACCCACAATATCCCCGGTAAGTTTCTCACCTACCTGCTGGCTGGCCTGCCAATACTCGCCAGGGTTAATGCTGGCACCGACTTGGCACAACTGATCGACCATGAAGGTTTAGGCCGCGTTTATGTCGGAGATTCTGTGGATGCATTGCGCCGATTCGCCGAGGAGCTTTCCGATTCCCCCACTGAACGCGAGGCGATAGCAATCCGTGCGCGCGCTCTGGCAGATCGCATGTTTTCGCCTACTACTGCAGTGCATCAAATTACTACAATTTCATGCCACCAGTAGTACCCTCACTTGCAGTTGGATTGGATATATGACAAAGAATATCTTGGTCACAGGGGCCAATGGTTTTGTTGGGCGGGCGCTTTGTGCAGAGTTACAGGGATGCGGTCATGCTGTGCATGCGGTGTTGCGTAACCTCATCAGGTTCGATATTTCCGGTTGTGAGGTTGTCAAAGTTTCTGATGTCGCCGCAGATACCTGCTGGACAGAAGCGTTGCACGACATCGACGTGGTGGTCCATCTCGCCGCGCGGGTGCATGTAATGAAAGACGCCTCCGCCGACCCTCTGGCTGAGTTTCTTAAGGTTAATTTGCACGGCACGGTAAACCTTGCGCAACAGGCGGCGCGTGCCGGCGTAAAGCGTTTCGTTTATGCCAGCTCGATCAAGGTGAATGGCGAGCAAACCAGCGAAACGGCGCCTTTTACCGAATTGGACAAACCGAATCCCCAAGACCCTTATGCCGTATCAAAATGGGAGGCCGAACAGGCCTTGCAGCGCATTGCACAGGAAACCAATCTGGAAGTCGTAATCGTGCGGCCGCCGCTGGTGTATGGCCCAGGCGTGAAGGGGAATTTCATTAGCCTGCTGGCTGCAATAGACAGAGGAATTCCATTGCCCTTGGCGAGCGCCAGCAATGCGCGCAGCCTGGTGTATGTTGGCAATCTGGTGGATGCCTTGATCGCCTGCGCAACACATCCCGCTGCTGCCGGGCAGACTTACCTGGTCAGCGACGGCGAGGATGTTTCGACGGCAATGCTGGTGGAAAAAATTGCCCAAGCTTTGGGACGCAGCAGCCGCTCATTTCATTTTCCACCCGCCCTGCTACGCGCCTTGGCGGGTTTGGCGGGACGTTCGGATCAGGCCGACAGGCTACTTGGCTCGTTGCGCGTCAGCGGCGAAAAGATACGCAGCGAGCTATCCTGGTCTCCGCCTTATACGCTTGAGCAAGGCTTGCACGCGACGGCGGAGTGGTATCGTAATGCAAGAGAATGATACGTAAGGGGAGCATATACACTCCCTCAGAGCTGCTGCGTATCGCCCGTTCAGGGCGATACGGTGTTAGTGCCCCGCTTGCTTGCGCAACTGCTGGATCGCGCGCAACTGGGCGATGGCTTCCGCCAGTTCAGCCTGTGCCTGGGCGTAGTCGATGTCGGAAGTGCGGTTCTTGAGTGCCTCTTCTGCGGCCTGTTTTGCCTCCAGCGCACGCGCCTCGTCCAGGTCATGGCCGCGTATCGCGGTGTCGGCCAGGATGGTCACCACGCTGGGTTGCACTTCCAGCATGCCGCCTGAAACATAGACCAGTTCTTCCTGCTCCTGGTCCGGGCGCTTGATGCGCACTGCACCCGGTTTGATGCGGGTCAGCAGCGCGGTGTGGCGCGGGTAGATGCCCAGCTCGCCCATTTCGCCCGGAACCACGACGAATTCGGCCAAGCCGGAGAAAATCTGCGCCTCCGCGCTCACCACGTCCACATGTACGGTCATTGCCATGGCTGCTCCCATTGATTATTGCAGGGTCTTGGCCTTCTCGACCGCTTCTTCGATGCTGCCCACCATGTAGAACGCCTGTTCCGGCAGGTGATCGTATTCGCCATCCACAATGGCCTTGAAGCCCTTGATGGTATCCTTCAGCGACACGTACTTGCCGGGCGCACCGGTAAATTGTTCGGCGACGTGGAACGGTTGCGACAGGAAGCGCTGGATCTTGCGCGCGCGCGCCACAGCCAGCTTGTCTTCAGGCGCCAGTTCGTCCATACCCAGAATCGCGATGATGTCGCGCAATTCCTTGTAACGTTGCAGAGTCTGCTGCACGCGGCGCGCCACGGTATAGTGCTCTTCGCCCACGACCAGCGGGTCCAGCTGGCGCGAGGTGGAGTCCAGCGGGTCGACTGCGGGGTAGATACCCAGCGAGGCGATATCGCGGCTCAGCACCACGGTGGAGTCCAGGTGCAGGAAGGTGGTCGCAGGCGACGGGTCGGTCAAGTCGTCCGCCGGCACGTAAACAGCCTGGATCGAGGTGATCGAGCCCACCTTGGTCGAGGTGATGCGCTCTTGCAGACGGCCCATTTCTTCGGCCAGTGTCGGCTGGTAACCCACGGCGGAAGGCATACGGCCCAGCAGCGCGGACACTTCGGTACCGGCCAGGGTGTAACGGTAGATGTTGTCCACGAAGAACAGGATGTCGCGGCCTTCGTCGCGGAACTTCTCGGCCATGGTCAAGCCGGACAGAGCGACGCGCAGGCGGTTGCCGGGCGGCTCGTTCATCTGGCCGAACACCATCGCTACTTTGGACTTGGTGAAGTCTTCTGTGTCGATAACGCCAGCATCAGTCATTTCGTGGTAGAAGTCGTTGCCTTCGCGGGTACGCTCACCCACACCGGCAAATACCGACAGGCCGCTGTGCTGCTTGGCGATGTTGTTGATCAGCTCCAGCATGTTCACGGTCTTGCCCACGCCGGCGCCGCCGAACAGGCCGACCTTACCACCCTTGGCGAACGGACAAACCAGGTCGATCACCTTGATGCCGGTTTCCAGCAGGTCAACCGAGGGAGACAGTTCGTCGAACTTGGGGGCTGCTTGGTGAATAGAACGCTTTTCGGTGCTCTTGATCGGACCCACTTCGTCGATCGGGCGGCCCAGCACGTCCATGATGCGGCCCAGTGTGCCGGTACCGACCGGCACCTGGATCGGGTTGCCGGATGCGTTCACGGCCATGCCGCGGCGCAGACCGTCAGAGGAACCCATGGCGATGGTACGCACCACGCCGTCGCCCAGCTGTTGCTCGACCTCAAAGGTCAAACCCGCCTCGGCGGTGGATGAACCCGCGTCTGCCAAGGTCAGCGCTTCATATACCTTGGGCATTTTGTCGCGCGGGAATTCGATGTCAACCACCGCACCGATACACTGAACAATCTTTCCTTGACTCATTTTAAGATTCCCCATCTAAATTAATTCTGAATATTTTGCGCCGGCGACTAGCTGATCGCCGCTGCGCCGCCGACGATCTCGGAAATTTCCTTGGTGATCGCTGCCTGGCGCGCCTTGTTGTAAACCAGCTTGAGCTCGCTGATGACGTTCTTCGCGTTATCGGAGGCGGCTTTCATCGCCACCATGCGTGAGCTCTGTTCGGAAGCCATGTTCTCGACCACGGCCTGGTAAACCAGGGACTCGATGTAGCGCAACAGCAACTCGTCGATCACCTTCTTGGCATCCGGCTCGTAGATGTAGTCCCAATTGCCTTCGGTGGTGCCCATTTGCTCGCCGGTCAGCGGCAGCAGCTGTTCCATGCGCGGCTCTTGCCGCATGGTATTGATGAAGTGGTTGTAGCTCAGGTAGATCGCATCGATTTCGCCGGCTACGTAAGCATCCAGCATCACCTTCACGGTGCCGATCAGCTTTTCCACGTGAGGCGCGTCGCCCAGCCCGGTCAAATGCGACTTGACCTTGGCGCCAATACGATTCATGAAGCCGAAGCCCTTGTTGCCAATGGGGCACACCACGAGGCCCTTGCCCGCAGTCTCCCACGCCTTCATCTCATTGACTGCCAGACGCAGCAGGTTGGTATTCAAACCACCGCACAGGCCCTTGTCCGAGGTAACGACGATCAAACCGACGTTCTTCACGTTGTCGCGCTTGGCCAGGAAGGCATGCCGGTATTCCGGATTGGCGCGCGACAGGTGGGCGGCGACGTTGCGGATCTTCTCGGCATAGGGGCGGGCGGCACGCATGCGTTCCTGCGCCTTGCGCATCTTCGCTGCGGCGACCATCTCCATCGCACGGGTGATCTTGCGCGTATTTTCAACGCTCTTGATCTTGGTGCGAATTTCTTTGCTGCCTGCCATGGTTTAGCTCCCGCTTAGTAAGCCGCTGTTGCCTTGAATGCTTCGACAGCAGCAGCCAGCAGCTTCTCGTTGTCGCCGGACAGATCCTTGCTGGATTCGATCGCGTCCATCAGATCCTTGTTCTTCGAGCCCAGATGCGCATGCAACCCAGCTTCGAAGGCCAGCACTTTGGGCACGGCCACGTCGTCGAAATAGCCCTTGTTCACGGCGAACAGCGTTGCAGCCATCTTGGAAACGGACAACGGCGCGTACTGCAGCTGCTTCATCAGTTCGGTCACGATCTTGCCGCGCTCGAGTTGCTTGCGGGTCGCTTCGTCCAGATCGGAAGCAAACTGCGCAAACGCAGCCAGTTCACGGTACTGCGCGAGCGCCAGACGCACACCGCCGCCGAGCTTCTTGATGACCTTGGTCTGCGCTGCACCACCCACGCGGGACACCGAGATACCTGCGTTGATCGCGGGACGGATACCGGCGTTGAACAGGTCGGTTTCCAGGAATATCTGGCCGTCGGTAATGGAAATCACGTTGGTCGGCACGAAGGCGGACACGTCGCCCGCTTGCGTCTCGATCACCGGCAATGCGGTCAGCGAACCGGTCTTGCCCTTGACGGCGCCCTTGGTGAAGGCTTCGACGTAGTCGGCGTTCACGCGGGCTGCGCGCTCCAGCAAACGGGAGTGCAGATAGAACACGTCGCCGGGGTAGGCTTCACGGCCGGGCGGACGGCGCAGCAGCAGCGAAATCTGGCGATAGGCCCAGGCCTGCTTGGTCAGGTCGTCGTATACGATCAGTGCGTCTTCGCCGCGATCGCGGAAGTATTCGCCCATGGTGCAACCGGCATAAGGCGCCAGGAATTGCATCGCGGCGGAATCGGAAGCGGTAGCGGCAACCACGATGGTGTATTCCATCGCGCCGTGCTCTTCCAGCTTGCGTACCACGTTGGCTACGGTCGAAGCCTTCTGGCCGATCGCAACGTAGATACAGGTCATGTTCTGACCCTTCTGGTTGATGATGGCGTCCACTGCCACGGCGGTCTTGCCGGTCTGGCGGTCACCGATGATCAGTTCGCGCTGGCCGCGGCCGACCGGCACCATGGAGTCGATGGACTTCAGGCCGGTTTGCACGGGCTGGTCGACCGATTTACGCGCGATCACGCCCGGCGCGACCTTTTCGATCTTGTCGGTCATCTTGGCGTTGATCGGACCCTTGCCGTCGATGGGCTGGCCCAGCGCATTCACCACGCGGCCGCGCAGCTCGGGGCCGACCGGTACTTCCAGAATGCGGCCAGTGCATTTGACGGTGTCGCCTTCGGTGATATGTTCGTATTCGCCCAGCACCACGGCGCCGACCGAGTCGCGCTCCAGGTTCAGCGCGAGGCCGAAGGTGTTGCCGGGAAACTCCAGCATTTCACCCTGCATCACGTCGGAAAGACCATGCACGCGAACGATACCGTCGGTCACGCTGACCACCGTACCTTCGGTGCGGGCCTGCGTCAGCGCTTCGAAGTTCTCGATGCGACTGCGAATCAGATTGCTAATTTCAGAAGGGTTGAGCTTCATCTGGATTTCCTTATCTTGATAAATCTTTTATCAGGCCAATGTGCCTACCATCAAGCAAGCGCGTTTGCCATCTCACCGAGACGGGTGCGGGCCGAGCCATCGATCACCTTGTCACCGGCACGGATAACTACGCCGCCCAGCAATTCCTTGTTAACTTTGCAGGTCAGCTTGATTTCGCGACCCATGCGCTTCTTGAGCGAAGCAACAATCTTTTCCTGCTGTGCGGCAGACAATTCAAACGCGGAATCCACTACCACATTCACGGTTTTTTCCGCTTCCGCGCGCAAGGCCTCGAAGATGGCGGCGATTTCCGGCAGGATCAGCAGGCGCTGGTTGTCCACCAGCACCCTGACGAAATTGCGCTGCTGCGCGTTTGCCTGATTTCCCAGCAAGCCCTCCATCAGGCTCTCGACTTGCGCCTTGGCAACCCGCGGATTGGTGGCTACCGCACGAACCTCCGGATAGCTAACCGCCTCCGCAAGAGACAGCAGCATTTCCGACCAGCCTTTCAGGTCTGCCTTCTTTTGCGCCTCTTCAAATGCCGCCTGGGCATAGGGGCGCGCAGTGGTAATGGCTTCGGACATGGCGTTCAGATTTCCGCGACGAGTTTGTCGAGCAGGTCATTATGCGCCTTGGCATCGATCTCGCGACCGAGGATCTTGCCTGCGCCGGCCAATGCGATCGCAGAGACCTGCGTGCGCAATTGCTCCTTGGCGCGGAACACTTCCTGATCGATCTCGGCCTTGGCGCCGGCAATGATGCGGTCGCCTTCAACCTTGGCCTGCGCCTTCGCATCTTCGACGATCTCGCTCGCGCGCTTCTCGCCGCTCGCCACGATGTCGCCTGCCTTTTCCTTGGCTTCGCGCAGGATCTCTGCAGAGCGCTTGGAGGCCAGCTCAAGGTCGTGCTTGGCGCGTTCGGCATCAGCCAAACCGTCGGCGATCTGCTTCTTGCGTGCATCCAGGGCAGCCACGATGGGCGTCCAGACGAACTTCATGCAGAACCACACGAACAGCGCGAACATGATGAGCTGGGCGAGGAGAGTTGCATTGATATTCATGCAAGCTACCTTTCTTAGTTATGCGTTTCGCGTTGCGCGGATTAACCCACCACAGCGAACAGAACGTACATCGCGATACCCACAGCGATCATCGGAACGGCGTCGACCAGACCCATCACCACGAAGAACTGGGTACGCAACATCGGGATCAGTTCGGGTTGACGGGCTGCGCCTTCCAGGAAGCGACCACCCAGAATACCGATACCGACGGCTGCGCCGAGAGCGCCCAGACCCATCATCAGTGCCCCGGCGATGTACAGCAGTGCGTTTGCCATTTCCATTTGTATTTCTCCTATTTGATAAAAGTGATGTTAATGAAACCGAGAATCAGTGATGTTCCTGATGCGCCATGTCCAGATAGACCACGGTCAGCGTCATGAAAATGAACGCCTGCAGGGTCACGATCAGGATGTGGAATATCGCCCAGCCGAGTGACAGCAGGATTTGCGAACCGAACAAGGTGACGCCGCTGAACGAAAAGCCCGCCCAGGCGCCGCCCATCAGCGCGATCAGGATAAAGATCATTTCACCCGCGTACATGTTGCCAAACAAACGCAGCGCGAGCGAGATCGGCTTGGCAATCAGATTCACGCCTTCCAGCAGCAGGTTGACCGGCATGCCCCACTTTCCGAACGGCTGCAGGGTCAGTTCGCCCATGAAACCGCCCAGACCTTTCATCTTGACGCTGTAGTAGAGCACCAGCAGGAACACGCCGATGGCCATGCCGAAGGTAGCATTGGGATCAGTAGAGGGGACGACCTTGAAGAACGGAACGCCCAGCATGCTCATCAGGCCGGGAACCCAATCGATAGGGATCAAATCCATCAGGTTCATGCTGAACACCCAGAAGAAAATGGTCAGCGCCAGCGGGGCAACCATGTTGTTCTTGGCCGAGAAGGAACCGCGCACGCTGCTGTCGACGAACTCGATGGCCCATTCACAGAAGTTCTGCAGACCGCCGGGGGTACCGGAAACGATGCTCTTTGCCACGCTGCGGAACGTGAACATGATCACCGCACCCAGCAGCAGGGACATGATGAAGGTGTCGAGATTGAGCGCCCAGAAGCCCATCGCCTTGGCTTCTTCTGCGCTATGTGCAATACCCCAGGTGCCGTCGGGCAATTGGCCGTAAGTCAGGTTTTGCAAGTGATGCTTGATGTACCCTGCTGATGTGTGCGCTTCGCTAGACATTTTTAGTCACTATCTCAGTCTAAAACTTGTTCAACCTATTCAGGAACAACCGGCCTGCCAGCAGTGCCGCTTGCCCCGTCACAAAACCGCCCAGCACAGCGAGCGGCGATAATTTCAGCGCCGCCATGCACAAGCCGAGCAGCGCAACGACCACCAGAAATCTTTCGGCGGCGTAAAAATACATGAGCCGTAGTTGACGATGAGCACCACTGGAATGTTGTGCTTCATGTGCGGAATGCAAAGCCGCCCGGGACATCCTCCACGCCAGCAATGCTCCGTTGAGGACCGATACCAATCCCCCGCTTAACACCGCTACCGCATATTCCGGAGCGCCATTCAGCCCGTAAGCAACGCCCGCGACGATCAGCGCGATTACCACCTGCAGCCCAACCACTTGGCGCGCCAACCTCTTTTCTTTGGCCTCTACGGCACAAAGGGTGGCGATTATAGAGACGCTTGCCGGGGGTGTCAAACATTGTTGCGGCGTCTCGCCCGCGTCTTTTCCCACTTATTTGCCCTTTTTGAGCCTGCCCAGGAATTCATCCAGCTGGTCATGGTTGGCATAGGCGATGACCAGCTTTCCCGCCCCCTTGTTGCCCGGTTTGATTTCCACATGGGTTCCGAGGCACGCGCTCATTTCCTCCTGCAGCCGCTGGGTATCGCGGCTGAGCCGGTGCGCTTTTGGTTTGTGCTTTTCCGGCTCGTCAGCCTGCTTCTGCGCCAGCTTCTCCGCTTCGCGCACGGACAGCCCTTCCAGCACGATTTTGTTGGCCAGCAATATCTGCTGCGCGCTCTCCAGCGACAGCAGGGCGCGCGCGTGCCCCATATCCAGCTTGTTTTCCATCAGCATGTTCTGCACGGCCTGCGGCAGCTTGAGGAGGCGCAGCAGGTTGCTGGCCGCGCTGCGCGAACGGCCCACCGCCTCCGCGGCGACCTGGTGCGTCATTTTGAATTCGTCGATCAGACGCTGCAGGCCGATCGCCTCTTCCAGCGGATTCAGGTTCTCGCGCTGAATGTTCTCGATCAGCGCCATCGCCAGCGCCGCATTGTCCGGAACGCTGCGCACCAGCACCGGCACATGGGTCAGCCCGGCCAGTTGTGCGGCACGCCAGCGCCTCTCGCCGGCGATGATTTCATAGCTGCTGTCGGCAAGCTGCCGCACCAGGATCGGCTGCATGATTCCCTGCGCCTTGATCGAAGCCGACAGATCATTCAACGATGCCTCGTCCATGTGCGAACGCGGCTGGTACCTGCCCGGCTTGAGCAGCGTGACGTTCAGATCGCGCAGCACCTCGTCTTTTTCGCTCTTGCCGCCGGACAGCAATGCGTCCAGTCCGCGCCCCAACCCCTTGTGCAGCTTTGCCATGATTGCTTTCCTTATGCTGTTGCAGCCGATTGCGCTGCGTTGTTCAATAATTCCCCGGCCAAGGCCAGATAAGCCTGCGTTCCCTTGGATAACTTGTCGTGATACAGCACCGGCACGCCAAAGCTGGGCGCCTCCGCCAGCCGCACATTGCGCGGGATCACGGTGCGGTAGACCTTGCTGCCGAAGTGCTCCTGCAGTTGATCCGAAACCTGCTGTGCAAGGGCATTGCGCGGGTCGAACATGGTGCGCAACAGCCCTTCGATTTCCAGTTCCGGATTCAGGTTGGCGCGCACCTTGCGGATGGTATTCACCAGGTCGCTCAGCCCTTCCAGTGCATAGTATTCGCATTGCATCGGAATCATCACCGACCGCGCCGCACACAGGCCGTTCAGGGTCAGCAGGTTCAGCGCGGGCGGGCAATCGATCAGCACATAGTCGTATTCCGTCGCAACATCATGCAAGGCATCGCGCAAGCGCGTTTCGCGATGCGCTAGGCCGACCAGTTCGACTTCCGCCCCCGCCAGCTCCCGGTTGGCGGGCAACAAGTCGTATTTCCCGGCTTCCGAACGTATGCGCGCCTCGGCGACCGTCCTGCCGCCCAGCAGCACATCGTAGATGCTGGCCTGCAAATCACGCTTGTCGATGCCGCTGCCCATGGTGGCGTTGCCCTGCGGATCGAGGTCGATCAGCAGCACGCGCTGCTGGGCCGCCGCGAGGCTGGCCGCCAGATTGACGGTGGTGGTGGTCTTCCCCACCCCGCCTTTCTGGTTGGTTATTGCCAGTATTTTTTTCATGTTGCTCCGCTCCCCTTTTCATGGTGCTTAGTCACTTGGCATGTTGCGATCACCAGGCTGCGCGCCGCATCCAGCCCCGGCACCTGCAGCGGTATCACGCGTTCCACCAGGCATCCTTCCGGTACACCCGCCAATTCCCGCTGCGGCGCACCCTTCATCGCCGCCCAGCGTCCATGCGGCGCGATGAGGTGGCGGGTGCTGCGCAGGAATTCGCCCAGCTCGCTGAACGCCCGCGAGATGATTCCATCGAACCGCTCCGCCGGCCGCCACTCTTCCACACGCTCGCAGTAAACGCTCACGTTGCGCAAGCCCAGCTCGATGACTGCCTGCTGCACAAAGCCGGTTTTCTTGCTGTTGCTGTCCAGCAGGGCAAACTGCCAGTCCGGCTGCGCGACCGCCAGTACCAGCCCCGGTAAACCCGCGCCGCACCCCACATCCAGCCACCGCCCCGCCCACAGATGCGGCATCACTACGAGGCTGTCGAGCAAGTGATGGCTCACCATCTGCTGCGGATCGCGGATTGCGGTCAGGTTATAGACCTTGTTCCACTTGTGCAGCAACGCCAAGTAGTCCAGCAGCTTGCGCTGCGCCTCCGCATCCAGCGCAATCCCCAACTGCTCGATGCCTTGCCGCAACTGCTCGGCCGGACTCATGCGCGTTTCTGCTGCCGGTCATCGCGGAAGCCGCGCTTGATATGCACCAGCAACAGGGAGATCGCCGCCGGCGTGATCCCGGAAATACGCGCCGCCTGCCCGACGGTTTCTGGCTTGTGCTGGTTGAGCTTCTGCTGCACCTCGATGGACAACCCGCGCACCTCGCGGTAATCCATGTCTTCCGGCAACCCCAGCGTCTCGTATTGTTCGTTGCGCCCGATCTCGTCGCGTTGCCGCTCGATATAGCCGTGGTATTTCGCCTGCGTTTCCACCTGCTCGGCGACCTTTTCGTCCGCCACGCCCTCCCCCGCGCCGGGCAAGGTCAGCAGGCTCGCATAGCTCACATCCGGGCGGCGCAGCAGCTCGTGCAGCGAGTACTCACGCTCGATCGGCTTGCCCAGCACGCGCAGCGCATCCTCTTCGGGCAGGTTGCGCGGATTCACCCAGGTGTTGCGCAGCCGTTCCTGCTCGCGCGCGATGGCCTCGCGTTTCTGTTCGAAAGCCTGCCAGCGCGCGTCGTCCACGATGCCCAGCCTGCGGCCGACCTCGGTCAGCCGCAAATCCGCGTTGTCCTCGCGCAACTGCAGGCGGTATTCGGCGCGGCTGGTGAACATGCGATACGGCTCGGAAACGCCGCGCGTGATCAGGTCGTCGACCAACACGCCCAGATAAGCCTCGTCGCGGCGCGGGCACCAGGCTTCTTGTCCGCTGGCCTGCAGCGCCGCATTCAGCCCGGCCAGCAAGCCTTGCGCGGCTGCCTCCTCGTAACCGGTCGTACCATTGATCTGCCCGGCGAAGAACAGGCCGTGGATCGCCTTGGTTTCCAGCGAGCTTTTCAGCCCGCGCGGGTCGAAATAGTCATATTCGATCGCATAGCCTGGGCGCAGGATATGCGCATTCTCCAGCCCCCTGATGGAGCGCACCAGGGCCAGTTGCACATCGAACGGCAGGCTGGTGGATATGCCGTTCGGGTATATTTCGTGGGTAGTCAGGCCTTCCGGCTCGAGGAAAATCTGGTGCGAGTCCTTGCCGGCAAAGCGCGTGATCTTGTCCTCGATGGACGGACAGTAGCGCGGCCCGACCCCCTCGATGACTCCGGTGAACAGCGGCGAACGGTCCAGTCCGCTGCGGATGATGTCGTGGGTGCGCGGGTTGGTCTCGGTGATCCAGCAAGGCAACTGCCGCGGATGTTGCGCGGCATTTCCCATGAATGAGAACACCGGCGCCGGATCGTCGCCCGGCTGCTCCTGCATCACCGAGTAATCGATGCTGCGCCCGTCGATGCGCGGCGGTGTGCCGGTCTTCAGCCGCCCCGCCGGCAGATTCAGTTCGCGCAGGCGGCGCGCAAGGCTGATGGAGGGCGGGTCGCCCGCGCGGCCTGCCGGGTGATTGGACTGCCCGACATGGATCAGCCCGGACAGGAAGGTGCCCGCCGTGAGTACCGCGGTTTTCGCGCTGAAGCGCAAGCCCAGTTGCGTGACCACCCCGCATACCCTGCCCTGCTCGACCAGCAAATCGTCCACCGCCTGCTGGAACAGCCACAGGTTGGGCTGGTTCTCCAGCCTCGTGCGGATGGCCTGCTTGTAAAGGATGCGGTCGGCCTGCGCGCGCGTCGCGCGCACTGCCGGGCCTTTGCTGGAATTCAGGATGCGGAACTGGATGCCGCTCTCGTCGGTGGCAGCCGCCATCGCACCGCCCAGCGCATCCACCTCCTTGACCAAGTGCCCTTTGCCGATCCCGCCGATCGATGGGTTGCAGGACATCTGCCCGAGCGTCTCGATGTTGTGGCTGAGCAGCAGGGTCTTGCAGCCCGCGCGCGCACTGACCAAGGCAGCCTCCGTGCCGGCATGCCCGCCGCCCACCACGATCACATCGAAGATATCGGGGAAATTCATGTTGCAACTGTCTCGGAAAGGACGCGCATCATACAACAGCGCATCGGGAAACCCAACGGTCATGACAAGAAATCCTTCAAAATGGAATTCATGCCCACCCCTCTCCCCAACCCTCTGGATAAAACAACTAGCCATTCGACTAGGCTGCAAACAACCTCAGCCAAGTCGCTGGTTATCCCGCGAGCGGGCGAAGGAGCTAACGAAT
>CAYNYH010000021.1:0-24657 GCA_964401425.1 uncultured Gallionella sp.
TGATGGATGCGCTCACCCTCGGGTTCGCCTATGAAAAGACCAGCGACAACCTGTGCACCGCCGTGGTGGCCGGGGGCTGCGCCGCGGTCGGCAACGACCGCTTCGGACACAATGCCTATTACCTGTCGGGCAATTACAAAATGGGCATGAACGCCGTGAAGTTTGCCTACGGCAGGGCAGGCAAGCTGGCCTCGGTCGCGAACACCGGCGCAAATCAGTTCAGCCTGGGCTATGACCACGGCCTGAGCAAGCGCACCAAGCTGTACGCAATCTACTCGCGCATCAGCAACAAGACCGGCAGCGACTACGGCTTCAGCCAGACCACCTCGGCGGCAAGCACCGTCAACGGCATCGGCGCTTCCCCGTCTGTTGTTTCCCTCGGCATCAAGCACAGCTTCTAAGCCCTGCGATACGGAAGTTGTAGGTCGGGTTTTAACCCGACATGTCGGGCTGAAGCCCGACCTACGCTCAAATGGATTATCTGGGATCAAATCAACAATCACATGGAGGCAACATGAACAGCAAACTCAAGCAACTCATCACCGGCATCGCCGCTGCCGCCACCCTCGCCTGTGCCGGCGCGAGCCAGGCGGCCGTCACCATCACCGGCGCGGGCGCGACCTTCCCCTACCCGATCTACTCCAAATGGGCGGAAGCCTATAAGGGCGCAAGCGGCGTGAGCATGAACTACCAGTCCATCGGCTCCGGCGGCGGCATCAAGCAGATCACCGCCAAGACCGTGAATTTCGGCGCATCCGACATGCCGCTGACGCAGGAAAAACTGGACAAGGACGGCCTGATGCAATTTCCGACCGTGATCGGCGGCGTGGTCCCGGTCATAAACGTCGAGGGTATAGCGGCCAACAAGCTGAAGCTGGACGGCGAGACGCTGGCCAACATCTACCTCGGCAAGATCACCAAGTGGAACGATCCCGCCGTGGCGGCGCTGAACAAGGACATCAAGCTGCCTGACGAGAACATCACCGTCGTGCACCGCTCGGACGGTTCCGGCACCACCTTCATCTTCACCAACTACCTGTCCAAGGCCAGCCCCGAGTGGAAATCGAACGTGGGCGAAGGCACGGCGGTCTCCTGGAAGGCGGGCACCGGCGGCAAGGGCAACGAGGGGGTGGCGTCCTATGTGCAACGCATCAAGGGCTCGATCGGTTATGTGGAATACGCCTATGCGCTGCAGAACAAGATGAACCCCGTGCAGATGAAGAACCGCGACGGCCAGTTCGTCGCCCCGGGCGATGCCTCCTTCAAGGCCGCCGCCGCCAATGCAAAGTGGGGGACCTCGCCCGGTTTCTATGAAATCCTGACCGACGAGCCCGGCAAGGAAAGCTGGCCGATCAGCGGCGCGACCTTCATCCTGATGCACAAGATGCAGGAAGACGCGGCAACCGGCAGGGAAGTCCTGAAGTTCTTCGACTGGGCCTACGCCAACGGCGGCAAGCTGGCCGCTGAGCTGGACTATGTGCCGCTGCCGGAAAGCGTGCAGAACCTGATCCGCAAGGCGTGGAAAAACCAGATCCGCGACACGTCGGGCTCGTCGCTGACGAAGTAAACAAGCCGGTTAAGCAATCAGGCAAAGGCAACCTCTCCTGCTCAAGCTGCTTGAGTGTATCCATCTTCCCTGTTGCGGCATCCATCCGGATGCCGTTTTTTTTTCATCTGAAATTCATTCGCCCGCGGGTATCATGCCGATAAATATCACGGGGAACTTGCGATGATCGGCAGACTCCTGTTTTTCGCGGCCTGCCTGCTTGCGCTGTTTCCCGGCGCAGGCCGGGCCGACGACGCATGGATTAAAACCGGCGCGGACGGCCGGCCCGAGGTGCAGCTCTATTTTTTCTGGTCGCTCACCTGCCCGCACTGCACCGAGGCGCGCCCCTACATCGAGGCGCTGCCCGAGGCGCGCCCCTGGGTGAAGCTGCACTCCCAGGAGCTCAGCCGCCAGCCGGAAAACGTGCGCCAGTACCAGGCCATGGCGCGGCAACTCGGCGAGGACGCCGCAGCCGTCCCCGCGCTGCTGTTCTGCGGCGAGATGCATGTCGGCTGGGACAGCGACGCAACCACCGGCGCGCTGATACGCCAGCGCCTCGACGGCTGCCGCGCACGTGCCTTGAGCGGTCAGGCGACGCAGACACCGCCGGCCGAAGCCATCCGCCTGCCGCTGTTCGGCGCCGTCGATCCCGCGAGTGTCTCCTTGCCTATACTCACCCTCGTGCTCGCCGGGCTGGATGCCTTCAACCCCTGCGCCTTCTTCGTGCTGCTGTTCCTGCTCTCGATGATGGCGCACCAGAAGAGCCGCGGCCGCATGCTGCTCGTCGGCGGCGTCTTCGTGCTGGTGTCCGGCATCATGTATTTCGCCTTCATGGCGGCCTGGCTGAATGTCTTCCAGCTCTTCGGCCACCTCGCCTGGGTCACCATGGCGGCGGGCGCGCTGGCCGTGTTCGTCGGCGCGGTGAACGTGAAGGATTTCTTCCGCTTCGGCAAGGGCCTCACGCTCTCCATCCCGGAATCGAAAAAGCCCGGCATCTTCCGCCGCGCCCGCGCGATCCTCAGCGCCGACAACCTCCCGGCCATGCTCGCCGCCACGATATTCCTGGCCGTCGCCGCGAACTTCTACGAACTGCTGTGCACGGCGGGCTTCCCCATGGTCTATACGCGCCTGCTCACCCTGGCCGACCTCACTCCCGCCGCGCGCTACGGCTATCTCGCCGCTTATAATCTGGTCTACGTCCTGCCGCTGGCACTGATCGTCGCCGTCTTCGCCTTCAGCCTCGGCGCAAGAAAACTCACGGAGCGCGAAGGCCGATTGCTCAAGCTGCTCTCCGGCGCGATGATGCTGGAACTGGGCGCCCTGCTGCTGATCGCGCCGGATTACATCAGCCGCGTCGGCGTCGCCTTCGGGCTGATGGCGGCAGCAGTAGGAATCACCTGGATCGCCTCGCGCCTGACCAAAAGGCATGGTGAAGAAAACAAGAAATGAAAAAGCGTTATCCGCAGATGACACAGATTACGCAAGATTAAAACCAAGGATTATCAAGACCAGCCGAATAACCGTTCGAGTGATGCACAATTACCTGCAACTGTTTCAAATCTGCGTGAATCTGCGTAATCTGCGGACCGATTCGCAGTTTTCAGGATGAACGACGAGAAAGATCATGAACACACACGACCACCCGCACCGCCACGACTATGACCGCGCCTTTGCCGTCGGCATCGCGATCAACGTGCTGTTCGTGCTGGTCGAGGCGTTTTACGGCTGGCTGGCGGATTCGCTCGCGCTGCTCTCCGACGCGAGCCACAACCTGAGCGACGTGCTGGGCCTGCTCATGGCCTGGGGCGGCTTCTACCTCGCGCGGCTGCGTCCCAGCCCGAAGCACACCTACGGCCTGGGGCGCGCGACCATGATGGCGGCGGTGTTCAATGCGCTGGCATTGCTGGTCGTGACCGGCGGCATCGTCCTGGAAGCCATCGAGAGGTTCTCCAATCCGGTGCCGATCCAGGGCGGCACCGTGATGGTAGTGGCCGCCATCGGCATCGCGGTCAACGGTTTCACCGCCTGGCTGTTCATGCCGCGCGGCGAGCGGCACGACCTCAACCTGCGCGGCGCGTATCTGCACATGGCGGCGGACGCGCTGGTCTCGCTCGGCGTCGTCATCGCCGCCGCGCTGTTCATCTGGACCGGCTGGACCTGGCTCGACCCGGCGATCAGCCTGGTGATCGCAGTGGTGATCCTGCTCGGCACCTGGGACCTGCTGCACCCCGCCTTGCGCCTCTCGCTCGACGGCGTGCCGGCCTCGATCGAACTGGACGAAGTGTCAAATTACCTGACCACCCTGCCCGGCGTGAAAGCGATCCACGACCTGCATGTCTGGGCGATGAGCACCTCGGAAACCGCGCTGACCGTCCACCTCGTCATGCCGGACGGACCGCCCGGCGACGACTTCCTGTGCCGCATCGCGAACGCCCTGCACGACGAATTCGACATCGACCACACCACCATCCAGGTCGAGACGGGCGAGCATCCCTGCGTGCTGTCGGGGCATGCGGCGCACTAAAGCAATTACAGATAGACGCGGATTAGCACCGATAAAAGAAATCGACTCCGGTACCTTTGGCTTTATATGTCGCTAGCAGTAATATCCACAAACAAAACTTGTCCATTTTTGGTTTGGAAGGTTATTTCTACGTTATCGCAACCATACACCAGCGAGTTCGGTGTCTCTTTATATGGCGCACCATATAGCTCTCTGACGCCATTTTTTGTTTGCACGTTAAAACCTGCTATTTTTTGAGCTTTAGCAGATCCAAGCGTTAGCTCGTAAATCATATTTTTCTCATTCACTGTTGAATAAATCAATGTCACCGCATTTTGGTACGTGACTGTTGTCACGATTTCGCCTTCATAACCAGGATCAGTAAGTTTGCGCACCTTTTTTGATATTGGTGAGCCGAACAACTTGTTGAAAGAATTGATGTCATGATCAAGCGCAACAAGTCCCTTTTGACAAACCAGGCTGTAGCTCTCTAGCCCACTGATCTCAGCTTCGGCATTTTTCGCCAGCAGCACCATTCCCACGACAGATAGCAAAACAAAAGTAGCAATTAAATGAGTCAGCTTCGCTTTAATTTTTTGCATTTTTCATTTCCTTTTCCAAAATCCTCTTTGATTCCGCCCATCCTCGCTAACCCGCCCGCTGGCTCACCAGCGCCTCGGCGCTCAGCATGATGATCTCGATTTCCTCGATGATCTCCTCCTGGCGCAGCGCGTTGTAGCGCAGCCGCAGCTTCGCCTCGTCCTTCTCCAGGCGGCGGATGGCGCTGTCCATGTGCTCCAGGCGCTTGCGGTTCTCCGCCATCAGCGAGGCGTAGAACACCTCGTGCAGCACGGCGTAGAGGTACTGGCTGGTGAGCTGCGAGAGGAACTGCGCCGGCTCCAGGTTGAGCAGCGGCGGGTGCGAATAGGCCGGCCTTTTTTTCGGCAGCTCCAGCGGCAGCAACTGGCGCAGCCTTGGCGCGCCGCTTTCCTCGTCATGGTACAGCGCGCCGATGCGCCACGCCTCCTCGGGCCGCTGCTGCTGCAGCTCGCCCAGCACGCCGGCAAGGCGCACCAGCGCCGCCGGCACTTCCTCGGCCACGCCGGGGCCTTCGACGAAAGCGGCGATGCGCTTGTCGTCATGCAGCTTGGCTTCCAATCTGCGCCCCACCACCACCGGCAGGGTGTCCTCCTGCTGCATGGCGGCATCGAGCGGCGCGAGCAGCGTCTCGTTGAAGTCGCCGCACAGGCCGCGCTCGGAGCCGAACACCAGCAGCAGTTGCCGCGCGCCACCGGGATGCGCCGCGGTTTCGGGATAGAAGCCGAGGAAGTCCTGCGCGGCCGCCTCGATGCTGGTCACCGCGCGGCGCTGCGTGCCCAGGAAGGACTCCAGCCGGCGCGTTTCCAGCAGGGCGAGGTTCTTCATCGCGACCATGATGCCGTCGATCTCGTCGAGCGTCGCGAGCCGCTCCCTTACCTCACGCCGCTTGCTCATTTAAAGACCTTGTTCACCACGAAGGACACGAAGAGCACGAAGATTACCCCCGGAAAGTTGCACGACATTGAGCACCCCCGACTAGCCGCAATTTTCAGTATGACTTGGTTTTTCTTCATGTCCTTCGTGCCTTCGTGGTAAATGGTTTTCAAGTCAAGCAGCCTCCGAATCCGCCGCCTCGCTCAGCCACGCATGCACCAGCTCTTTCCACCGGTCGCGCCCCTCTTCGATGCTCACCCCGGCGCGTTCGACCTTCTGCTGCAGCAGGGCTAGGCGCTGCCTCACCTTCGCCGGCTCGACGCCGTCGAACAACCCCTCGTTGTAAGCCACCAGCCACGCCATCTGGAACTCGATGGACAGCGGGCTGAGCAGATCCTGCTTGAGCATTTCGCGCAGCATCTGGCCGCGCCGGATACGCGCCTCCATGCTGGCCTCCAGCCGCGAGCCGAAGCGGGTGAACACCTCCAGCTCGATGAACTGCAGGTAATCCAGCTTCATCCGCCCCGCCTCCTTCTTGATGTTCGGGTGCTGGGCGTTGCCGCCGATGCGCGATACCGAGCGCGTGACGTCGATCGCGGGCAGGAAGCCGCGCGCGAACAGGTCGTGGTCGAGGTATATCTGGCCGTCGGTGATCGAGATCAGGTTGGTCGGGATGTAGGAGGAGATTTCGCCCTGCTCGGTCTCGATGATCGGCAGCGCGGTCATGCTGCCGCCGCCGTGCTTGGGCGCCAGGCGCGTGGAGCGTTCCAGCAGGCGCGCATGCAGGTAGAAGATGTCACCCGGATACGCCTCGCGCCCCGGCGGGCGGCGCAGCAGCAGCGAAAGCTCGCGGTAGCTGCGCGCGTGTGTGGTGAGGTCGTCGTAGACGATCAGCGTGTCCCGCCCCTGCCAGGTCCACGCGTCGGCCACGGTGCAGCCGGCGAACGGCGCGAGGTATTTAAGGCCGGGCATCGCCGTGGCTTCCGCGACCACCAGCGTGGTGTAGTCCAGCGCACCGGCGCGGCGCAGGGTCTCGATGGTGTTCACCACGGCAGAGCGCTTCTGGCCGATCAGCACGTAGACGCAATAGACGTTCTTGCCGCGCTGGTTGATCACCGCGTCGACGGCCAGCGCGCTCTTGCCGGTGCCGTTGTCGCCGATGATCAGTTGCCGCTGTCCTTTGCCGACGGGAATCAGCGTATCGACGATCTTGTTGCCGGTATACATCGGCTGCTCCACGAAGTCGCGCGCGATGATCGGCGGCGAGCGCACGTCGAGCAGCCGGTGCACATGGGGATTGAGCGGCCCGCCATCGTCGAGCGGCTCGCCGAGCGGGTCGATCACCCTGCCCAGCAATTCGTCGCCGACCCCGATGCTCAGCCGCTTGCCGGTCAGGAAGGCCGAGGTGCCCGCGGTCAGCCGCTCGGTCTGGCGCAGCAGGATCGCGCCGATGCGGCTGCGCGCGAGATGAAATACCAGCGCGCTGCTGCCGTCCTCGAGCTGCACGATCTCGTCCATGCGCGCCGAAGGCAGCCCGCTGATCCACGCGATGCCGTCGCCGACCGACACCACCGTGCCCTGCTCGGACAGACGCAGCGCGTAGCGGTACTTCGCCAGCCACTCGGCCTGCGCGGCGAGCGGCGAGTCAGCGCCTGGCATAACCATTCACCATTGAAAAAAACATCTCACCACGAAGGGCACGAAGGTCACGAAGATTCTTCATAGGCGCACATACCTCTTGAGATTCAACCGCAAGGTGATTGGCATTCTCGAAACCAGTTTTTGTTTTTCTTCGCGCTCTTCGTGCCTTCGTGGTTCAACTGCCGTTTTAGGGTCACGAAGGATCGGGCGTTACAGTACGAAGCGTTTAATGCCATTTTTCAATAATCCGGTATTGAAATTGATAAGCAACCCTGTCCCGATATTTGCAAGCTTCATGTAGGTCAGCAACTGCGCCTCATGAATCGGTTGAAGAGAATCGACACTCTTCAGCTCAACAATCAGTCTCCCTTCCACGATCATATCGACCCGATACCCGCAATCCAGACTGAGTCCCTTGTATGCAACCGGCAAACTCTCTTGAGTTACACACTTGATCCCATGCTCTTCCATCTCATGAGCCAGACATTTCTCATAAGCCGATTCCAGCAACCCGGGACCAAGCTCGCGATGCACTTCGATCGCAAGCCCAATCACCCTATTGGAAAGCGCATCAAACTCCATCTTCGTGCCCTTCGTCGTAAATTAGCCCTTTACCTTAAAAACGCTTCACCACGAAGAACACAGAGATCACGAAGGTTCTTCATGAAGTTGCAGGATATTGCGTGATCACAAATTGAAGATGAACTTCATTAAAGAATGCCCTATTGGTTTTTCTTCGTGCCCTTCGTGACCTTCGTGGTAAATCAGGCCTTTATCCGGCATAACGCAACGCACCGCTGAAGAACTTCAATTCGTCGCGCAGGTTGGCGTGCAGTATCCACGGCCCGATGGCCACGTGGAATCCGGCCAGCAGTTCCGGGTTCTCGCGGTATTCGACCGGCAGCGCCCGCCCCGCCACGTCGGCCAGCGCGCGCTCCAGCTCGTCCCGCTTCTTTGTGTCGAGCGCAAACGCGCTCTGCACCCTGAGCTCCAGTCCGGGCGCGGCGGCTTCCGCCACGGCGCGCTTGTCCTCGGGGCGCAGGCCGCGCAAATCCTCCAGCAGCAATGCATACAGCCGCGCCTCCAGTTCCGGCGTGGCCACGCGGCCGAGCAGCCTCGCGGAAAATGCCGCGCCCTGCGCGATGCCCTGCTCCTCGACCGCGCGCTGGAAGTCGTGCTGGCGCCGCTCGTCCAGCACGCGCCGCCGTTCACGCTCCTCGGCGATCGACGCCTCCAGTTCGTGCATCAGGCGTTCGCGCTCCATCGCCAGATCCTCGCGCAGCCGCGCCTGCGCCGCCTCCTTGTCCTTTTCCCATTGCGCCAGTTCGCGATCGCAGCGCTGCCTGAGTTCACCCGCCTCGGCCTCGATGCGCTTGGCATCGGCCAGCATCTTCTCGACCCCGGCGCGGCGCCGGGCGATGACATCGAGCACCGGGCGATACAAAAAGCGCTTCAGTATCCAGACCAGGATCAGGAAGTTGATGATTTCGAGAGCGAAGGTCGTCCAGTCGAATTCCACGGTCAGCCCCGGCGCCTAATGGATCAGGTACTGCAGCAACGGGTTGCGGAACAGGATGATCAGCACGATCACCAGCACGTAGATCGCCAGCGATTCGATCATCGCGAGGCCGATGAACAGGGTGCGCGTGATCGATTTCTCCGCTTCCGGCTGGCGCGCCAGCGCGTCGAGCGCCGAGCCGATCGCGCGCCCCATCGCCAGCGCCGGGAACATCACGCCGAGCGCGATCGCCAGCGCCGCCCCGACCGTGGAAAGCACCGTAAACAATGTCATGTCACTCATCACTATCCTCCTCGCTTCGTTCAAGATTCTGTTGCGACTGCATGGCGCCCGCGACGTAGATCAGTGCCAGCATGCCGAAAATATACGCCTGCACCATCGCCTCGACGATATGCAGCATCATCAGCGGCACCGGCGCCAGCACTCCCGCGACCAGCAGCACCAGCAGCGCCGCCATTTCCAGGCTCATGATATTGCCGAACAAACGCACCGCCAGCGCGGCGGTACGCGTCACTTCGCTGATCAGATGGAATGGCAGCAGGATCGGGCTGGGGCTGAGGTAGTGCCTCAGGTAGCGCCGCACCCCCTGGTTGCGCGCGCCGAACCAGTGCACCGAAAGAAACACCAGCAGCGCGAGCCCCGAGGTCACCGACAGGTTCCCCATCGGCGAATGCAGTCCCGGAATGATGCCGAGCAGATTCGAAATCAGGATGTATATCCACAGCGTGCCGATGAACGGCAGCAGCGGCTGCGCGCTTCCCGGCTCCGGCAGCACCGCCTCGATGGCCGCCTCGATGGCCGACACCACGCCTTCCAGCGTGGTCTGCAGCGGGCCGGGGTCGAGCGCCAGATGCCGCGTGGCCAGCCAGCAGAACAGCGTCAGCACGAGCATCACGCCCCAGGTCGTCACGACGACCGAGGTGATCGCGAGCGGGCCGAGGTGGAACCAGATGGCTGCGGCTTCCATTATCCCGAAAAGCCTACACCACGAAGGACACAAAGATCACGAAGATTTTTGCGGGATATCGTCCACGGGCGATATCCCTGCCAGCCCAGATCCATGGGGCTGCACGATGCTGGGCGACTATCTGCCAGGTGAACCGAACTCTGGAAGTAACCCGTTGCTTTTCTTCGCGGCCTTCGTGTTCTTCGTGGTTCAAATGAGAAATTCAACATCATTCGTGCTCCCTGACAAAGATGTAGACATTGACAATGCCGAGAATCAGCCCGCCAAACAGCAGCACCATCGTCCATAAGATCGAATAGTCCTCGGCCATGTTGTCCAGCCAGTTGCCGAGGTAGGCGCCGACGATCACCGGCAGCACGAACAGCAGCGCCAGCGTGCCCATGAACACCGACTGCGCGAGCAGTGTGGGGCGCTCCTTCTCCGCGCGCTTCATGCGCTTCACCTGCTTCTCGACCGCCTTGCGCAATTGTTCGTCGTTCATTCCATATCTCCGTTTTTACCACGAAGAACACGAAGTACGCGAAGAACGGCAAAAGCTGCTAAAGAATAAAGCCTGCCTTGTGAATGAATGTCAATACAACCACGTGAACAGTCTTCGTGCCCTTCGTGAACTTCGTGGTGAAATGATCTTCTCACGTTGCGGCTCCGCGCCGCCCCATCTGCCAGAGGCGGCGGAACATTTCCTGTTCGAGGCGATGCAGGCTTTCCCTGATCGTCCGCAGTTCCTCCTCTTCCTTGAGCAGCTGTTCCAGCAGCCCCTTGCTGATGCGCTGGTAATCCGCATCGTGCAGGAAGCGCCGCGTGCTGATGTAGAGCGCGTCCTCCGCAAAATAAAGAATGCCGCGCGGAAAAGCAAGATAACGCCAGCTGTTGTCCTGCAGCCGGTAGCGCGCCAAGCCGTAGGTCAGCGCGGTCATGATGCGCGCGTGGCGCGCACGGATGCCGAAGCTGCCGGAGCCGTCCTCTCCGACGAAACTGGCGACGTTCTCGATGCGCTCGTACTGCGTCGCGCTCTGCAGGTGCATGGTGAAGGTTCTCATTCGTATTATCCCTAAACCCCTGGTTCGATCCGCAGATTACGCAGATTCACGCAGATTTTGAAGCAACCGCCATAGTCGATGCATCGCCCGAATGGCTACCCGATCACCTTAACGGTCCTTTGTTTTTAATCTTGCGTAATCTGTGTCATCTGCGGATAAAGCTTTTCCAATAGTTATTCCTGCATGCTGCCGCGCATGTAACAGCGCTCTTCGGGGACAGCGTCGTAGTCGCCGCGCATGAAGGCCTCGCAATCGATGAGCGTCTGCTCCAGCGGCACCGACACGCCCTTGATGCCGGTGTGCGCCGTGACCACGTGGAACGGCTGGGTCAAGTAGCGCTGCAGCTTGCGCGCGCGCAGCACGATGCGCTGGTCTTTTTCCGAGAGCGCCTCCAGCCCGAGCATCGCGATGATGTCCTCCAGCTCCTTGTAGCGCGCGAGGTGCTCGCGCACCCCTTCGGCGATGCTGTAGTGGTGGTCGCCGAGGAAGCTGCGGTCCATCATCTTGCTCGACGACAGCAGTGGATCGATCGCCGGGTAGATCCCCTTGGCCGCCTGGCTGCGCGACAGGATCACCATGGTGTCGAGATGCGAGAGGATGGTGCTCACCGCCGGGTCGGTCATGTCGTCCGCGGGCACGTACACCGCCTGCACCGCCGTGATGTCTCCGCTGCGCGTCGAGATGATGCGCTCCTGCAACTCCGCGACCTCGCTCATCAGCGTCGGCTGGTAGCCGACCGTGGCCGGCATGCGCCCGAGCAGGCCGGAAATCTCGCTGCCCGCCTGCACGAAGCGGAACACGTTGTCCATCAGCAGCAGCACTTCCTTGCCCAGCGTATCGCGCAAATACTCGGCGTAGGCCAGCGCCGACAGCCCGACGCGAAAACGCACGCCGGGCGATTCATCCATCTGGCCGAACACCATCAGCGTGTGCGGCATCACCCCGGCATCCTGCATCTCGTGCCACAGCTCGTGGCCCTCGCGGATGCGCTCGCCGACGCCAGCGAACACCGAAACACCCTGGTGCAGGCTGACGATGGCGTGCATGAATTCCATGATCAGCACCGTCTTGCCCACCCCCGCGCCGCCGAACAGGCCGGTCTTGCCGCCCTTGACGAAGGGGCACAAGAGGTCGATCACCTTGATGCCGGATTCGAGCACGCCTGCCGCCGCAACCGTATCCGCGAGCGATGCGGGGCGCGCGATGATGTTGCGCAGCTCCCTGGCGTCCAGCGGCGGAGCGCCGTCGAGCGGCGCGCCGAAAACGTCGAGCAGGCGGTTCAGGCAATCCGGCGTGACCGGGATGCGCAGCGGCCCGCCGCTGTCGAATACCGGCAGGCCGCGCCTGAGCCCGCCAGTGGGATGCAACGCAATCGCACGCACGCGGCGCTCGTCGAGGTGGCGGTAGACTTCGAAGACATAGCGCTCGCGGTCGAGCGTGCAGAACAGCGCCTGGTGCAGCGGCGGCAGGCGATCGCAGACGATGTCCACCACCGGGCCATGAACTTCTTCGATCGTGCCTATGGCCTCACCCGGCATGGGCGGGGTGGACTGCTCCATCGCTTCCATTTTCTGGCCGGCGGAATTCATCGTGCCCTGCCCCAGAATTCTTCCTGCCGCCCGAAATGCCGGATGGCCTTGCGCAGGACGTCGAGCTGGCGGGACAGGCCGTGCGCGATCCAGCCCTTGGCCAGCGCGACCGCCTCCCGGTGCGCGGCCAATTCCGGCAGCGCCGCGAGCTCGTCCAGCAGGCGGTGCGCCACCGCCACATCGTTGATCTGGCCGAGCACGTCCTGCACCTCGCTCAATGCGGAAAGAAACGGCCCGGTTTTCTGTTTATCGAAAAACGCGGCGAAAAATTCCGCGCTGTACCTCAGCTTCTTCGCGACGATGCGCAGCGCATGCAGCCGAGCGTCATCGAGGCTGTCGAGCTGCCGGCCGGCCTCCCCGAAGCGTTTGGCCAGCTTGCGCAGGTGGCGCGCGGCGAAATCCTGCAGCGGCGGCGCGGCCGCATCCTGCGGCAACTGCCAATACTCGCCGCTCATCCACAGCGCGAAGCGCAGAATCAGCCGCTGCAGTTCGCGCGCCTGTTCCGCGCCGCGCAACCCGGCATAACAGGCCGCGCGCTGCCGCCCGCTGGCCGCGAGCAGCGCCTGCAAGCCCGCATGACCGGCCATGCGCGCGCACATCGGCTGCATCGTCCCGGCGATGAACACATCCCATTCGCGGATCCGCCCCAGGGCGACGCACAGCGCCGCGACGTCCTTGCCCAATGCGCCCAGCGATTCGTCTGCGCGGAATTTTCCGGCCAGGCGCAGCACCACGCGCAGCCGCCGCAGCGCGACCCGCATCTGGTGCAGGTACTCGGCATCGTCGCTGGTCATCGCACCGCGCAGGTTGCTTTGCAAATGCAGCAGGCATGACCAGATCAGCGCCTGCAGCGCCTCCGCCAGCGTGGCCGTTCGGGCGAGGCTGGGCGCCGCGCCCTTGACCGGTTTTTCCACATAGCCGCTCAGCAGCCGGTAACCCTGCTCCGCCTTGCTGACCGGCTCGAGTTCGAGCGGCGCGATTTCCAGCAGCGCCAGCGCCAGCTCGAACAATTGCCGCGGTTCGCCGGACTTCAACTCCAGCTCCAGTTCGCAGATCGGCGTGCCGTGCTGCTCGGTGCGCACCTCGCCGTGATCCATGCACAGCTCGATCTGCGCACCCTGCCATTCCAGCATGCGGCTGGTGCGGGAAAAATCGGTGACGAAGACCGGCTGCAATTTCTTGCGCAGCCGGGAGGGCAAATGCGCTTCCCACTCCGCCGCCTGCGGCGAGGAAAAATCCAGCGCCGCGCGGCTCACCGGTATTTCCCACTCGTCGCGCCGGTGCAGGCCGGCCTGCACCGAGCCACCACCCTTCAGGGTTTGCAGCCATTGCCGCCCGGCGCGGCGCAGGCGCAACGCCATGCCGGATTCGCGCAATTCGAGCCTGGGGGTATCGAAATAAATGTTGTAGAGGCGGCGCGTTACAGGGCGCGTGACTTGATGTTTCCCGAGCAGGGGATGCCGCTTCAGCCTGGCGAGCTGCTCCGGGGCAATGCGCAATTTGAGTTCGGTTTCGACTGCCATGCCTGCCTCTTAAAGCACCGAGGCGGCTACTATAGCAGGCTATCTGGAAATACAAACGCTTGTGATGCCGCGAGATAAAGCGTTTAATCTTCATCCGGCATCGAGATGCCCGATCGCGGAAGGAGGCTGCCATGACTTCTTTGCTGCAAGCCGTACAAGGCGACATCACCACACTCAAGGTCGATGCCATCGTCAACGCCGCCAACTCCTCGCTGCTCGGCGGCGGGGGCGTGGACGGGGCGATCCACCGCGCTGCCGGGCCGGAACTGCTGCAGGAGTGCCGCCTGCTGGGCGGCTGCGCGACGGGTGAGGCGAAGCTCACCAAGGGCTACCGCCTGCCGGCAAAATTCGTGATCCATACGGTCGGGCCGGTGTGGCGCGGCGGCATGCATGGCGAGCCGGAACTGCTGGCTTCCTGCTACCGCAACTCGCTTCGGCTTGCCGCCGGCCACGGCGCGCACTCCATCGCGTTCCCCTGCATCAGCACCGGCGTCTACGGCTATCCGCCGGAGCTCGCCGCGCGGGTCGCGGTCGAGACCGTCCGCTCCGCGCTGCCGCAGCCCGGCTCGATCCGCGAGGTGATCTTCTGCTGCTTCTCCGCCAACGACCTCGCCGTCTATCGCAGACTCCTCGATGCCGCACCCGCCTGACAGGAAGACCCTCGGCCTGTGGCTGCTCGCCGTGGCGTTGGCCGGCCTCGCGTGGCTGCTGCCGCGCATCCCGCAGCCGCTGCAATACCATGATTTCGCCGACCGGCGCGCCTGCTTCGGCGTGGCCAACTGCTTCGATACCGCCTCCAACGCACTGTTCGTGCTGGCGGGACTGGCCGGGTTGCATTTCCTCTTCAGTAAAAGGGGGCGGCGCGCCTTCATCGATGCGCGCGAGGCCATCCCCTACCGCCTGTTCTTCCTCTTCGCGATTCTGGTCGGCCTCGGCTCCGGCTACTATCACCTCGCGCCCGACAACGGCCGGCTGGTCTGGGATCGCGCGGCAATTGCGCTCGCGCTGATGTCCCTGTTCGCCGCTCTCCTCTGCGAGCGCGTCAGCGTAGCCGCCGGGCTGCGCCTGCTGCCGCTGCTGCTCGCCGCCGGCCTGGGCAGCGCAATCTACTGGGGCTGGAGCGAGGCGCAAGGCAGCGGCGACCTGCGCGCCTACGGCCTGATGCAGCTCTATCCCATGCTGCTGACCCCGCTGCTGCTCCGCCTCTATGCGCCGCGCTACAGCGGCGACAGGGACATCCTGGCCGTGATCGGGCTCTACCTGCTGGCGCTGCTGTGCGACCTCACGGATCACCCAATCGCTGCCCTGACCGGCGTAGTCAGCGGGCACACGCTGAAGCACATCATCGCCGCGCTGGCGATGTACTGGGTGGCGATGCGATTGAAGCGCCGCCGCATCCTGCAAAACCCTGCTTGCCATGAAACGGCATAAGGCGTTTAATCTTAACTAACTTGAAAAACGCAATTGAGCCACGGATGAACACGGATTGGCACAGATGTTTTATCCGTGTTTATCCGTGTAAATCTGTGGCTAACTGAGATTTTTAATCAGGATTACCCGATAGCAAGCCGCAAATACCATGCCGATCTCGAACCTGACTCCCGCCGAGCTGCGCCTCACCGTCGACCCCGATGCGCTCGGTTTCGCCGATACCTCCGAATTGCTGGAATTTTCGCTGCCGTGGATCGGGCAGGAGCGTGCGGAAAAGGCCGCGCACTTCGGCCTTGCGATGGACCAGCCAGACTACAACCTGTTCGTGCTCGGCGAGGTCGGCAGCGGCCGCTCCTCCCTGCTCAGGCAAGCAATGCAGGCCGCGGCCGCGAACCGCGCGGTGCCGCCCGATTTGTGCTATCTGCATAACTTCGATGCGCCTGAAAGGCCGCGCGCGCTGCGCCTGCCTGCCGGGCAGGGACGCCTGCTGCGCCAGCTCATGATGCAGATGATGAAATCACTGCTGCTGGAAATCCCGCAGCACCTGGACGGGCAGGACTACAAATCTGAAAGCGAGCATATCGAAAAATCCTACAAGGCGGAGGAGGCCAAGGCCTACGCCGAACTCGATGCCTTCGCCGAGGCGCGCAATTTCAACATCCACCGCGAATCCGGCCGCCTGCTTTTCACGCTGCGTGGCAAGGGAGGGCGGGCTCTGACCGAGGACGAACTGCTCACACTGCCCAAGGAACAGCGCGCCGGGGTCGAACAGGCCGAGCAGGAACTGCGCGCCGAGATCAGCCGCTATTTCGAGAAGACCCGGCCGATGGAGCGGGTGATGAACGAGGCGCTGGCGGCGCTGCGCCGCCAGGTGGTCAAGCCGCTGCTGGATCACGAACTGCAGGAGATCCGCATCGGCCTGAAGAAGCAGATCAAGGACTCCGTCAAGCTCGGCGCCTATCTCGACCAGGTCATGCACGACGTGCTCGACAACCTGGAGCTGTTCAAGCTTGCCGACGGCGACGAGGATATCCGGCGCGAGTCCCTGAGCACGGTCCTGTCGCGCTACCGGGTCAACCTGGTGGTGGACAACGGCATGCTGGAAGGCGCGCCGGTGATCGTCGAGGACAACCCGCTGTTCCGCTCGCTGTTCGGCAGCATCGAATACCAGACCGAGAGCGATGTGCTGGTCACCGACTTCTCGCGCATCCGCGCCGGCAGCCTGCACAAGGCGCACGGCGGCTTCCTCATGCTGCACCTGCGCGACCTGCTCGCCGACGGCCTGGTATGGGAGAAGCTGCGGCGCGTGCTGCGCAGCGGCCGTTTGCAGATCGAGGAGCCGGGCATGACCTACACGCCCATCGCGGCCGTTTCGCTCGAACCCGAGGCGGTGGATGTCGACGTCAAGATCGTGCTGATCGGTTCGCGCGAGCTGTATTACGAACTGCAGGAGGATGATCCGGAGTTCGCGCGCTGCTTCCGCGTCAAGGTGGACTTTGCCGAAAGCTTCCCGGCCAGCGCCGAGACCCACCATGCCTCGGCCATCTTCGTCGCCCACACCTGCCGCAAACATGGGCTGCCGCATTTTTCCGCCGCCGCCGTGGCGCTCCTGCTGGAGGATGCGCACCGCGAAACAGACGACCAGTCGCGCCAGAGTGCGGTGTTCGCACACGCCGAGGCGCTGGTGATGGAAAGCGCCGCCCTGTGCAGCGCGCGCGCCGGGCGGCTGGTCGAAGCGGCGGATATCGAAGCGGCGCTGGCCGCGCGCAAACTGCGCCACGACTACCCCGACCAGCGCCTGCGCGAAGCCATCACCGAGGGCGACCTGCTGATCACGCTGCATGGCGAGAAGGTCGGCCAGCTCAACGGTCTGACCCAGGTCGACCTCGGCGACTATCGCTTCGGCTTCCCGGTGCGCGTCACGGCGCGCACCTATGCCGGTGACGACGGCCTGCTCAACATCGAGCGCGAAGTGGAGATGTCCGGTCCGATCCACGACAAGGGCGTGCTGATCCTGCAGAGCTACCTGTCCGCGCTGTTCGCGCGCAACGCGCCGCTCGCGCTCAACGCATCCCTCGTGTTCGAACAGGAATACAGCGGCGTGGAGGGCGACTCCGCCTCCTGCGCCGAACTGTACGCGCTGCTCTCGTCGCTGTCCGGGCTGCCGCTCAAACAGGGCATCGCGGTGACCGGCGCGGTCAACCAGCACGGCGAGGTGCTGCCGGTGGGCGGGATCAACGAAAAGATCGAGGGCTATTTCCGCATCTGCTCGACCGCCGGGCTGGACGGCAACCAGGGCGTGCTGATCCCGCATCGAAACCGCCGCCACCTGATGCTGGAGCGCAAGGTCGCCGAAGCCGTAGCCCAGGGCCAGTTCCATATATACACCGCTGAACATGCCACCGAAGGCATAGCACTGCTCACCGGCCTGCCGGTAGGCATCGCAAACGAGGCAGGCAATTACCCTCGCGGCAGCGTGCTGGGCCACGCCCAGAAAACCCTGCAGGCCTACCGCCGCGCCTGCCAGGCTTCGGAGCGCGCCAAAACCGAGCACAAGCATTTGCGCAAGTGACGCCAGCCTGAAGCCAAATATTTTCCGGATTTAAAAGAGGTATAGAATTAGAATGAAATGATCTGCACTTCAAACAGGATAAGGAGGAATGATGGCGACCTATCGACGTATCCTTGTTCCCATCGGCGGCAGCGCGACCTCCGAGCAAGCATTGCAGAAAACCATCAAGCCGATGCATCCACTACGCCACCCACTCACTGGAGACAATCATGACCATTACACAGACCGCGCCTGACTATGACCGGACGCGCGTGTTCGAACGGCCGGACGGTTTCTACTGGCAGGACAAATTCAGCGACGAACTATACGGCCCCTTTGCCACGCTGCTCGAAGCGATGCAGGACATGCAAGCCGGCGGCGACACCGGCTACGGGGAAGGCGAATCGCTGCAAGAGGCGGAAGCGGAAATCGGTATTTCCGGCCAGGTTGACCCGGATACCGGCCAACCCGAGGAAGGATTTCGGCCGCACCTCAGCGACCAGTAGCAGGCGCAGGCCGAGTCCGCAGGAAGACGCGGACTCGCGAATCTGAACTTATGGAGGTTTCTGAATGCCTGTCCATAATGCCGACATCACCACCGTCTTCACCGAAATCGCCGACCGCCTGGAGATCGAAGGAGCGAACCCGTTCCGCATCCGCGCCTACCGCAATGCCGCGCGCATCCTTGGCGACCTGCCGCAGGAAGTGCGCGCGCTGGTGGAGCGCGGCGACGACCTCACGCGCCTGCCCGGCATCGGCTCCGATCTCGCCGGCAAGATTTCCGAAATCGTCAGCACCGGGCATTGCAGCCTGCTCGATCGCCTGCGCCGCGAGCTGCCGCCCGCAATCACCGAGCTGCTGAAAATCCCCGGCATCGGGCCGAAGCGCGTGAAGGTGCTGTACCACGACCTCGACGTGCAGACCGTCGAACAACTACAGCGCGCCGCGCGCGACGGCCGCATCCGCGTATTGCCAGGCTTCGGCGAAAAAACCGAACAGAACATCCTGCAGGCCGTCGAAGCCCATGCCAGCCAGAGCCGGCGCTTCAAGCTCGCCACGGCAGCGCAATATGCCGAAGCGCTGCGCGCCTTTCTGCAGGCTGTTCCCGGCGTGCAGCAGGTCACCGTAGCCGGCAGTTTCCGGCGTATGCGCGAGACGGTGGGCGACCTGGACATCCTGGTCACCGCCGCGCCGGACAGCGCGGTGATGCAGCGCTTCACCACTTATGATGAGGTCGCCGAGGTATTCTCCGCAGGCGAGACGCGCGCCAGCGTCCTGCTCAAATGCGGCATGCAGATCGACCTGCGCGTGGTGGTGCAGCAGAGCTACGGCGCAGCATTGCACTACTTCACCGGCTCCAAGGCGCACAACATCGCGATCCGCCGCATCGCGCAACAGCTCGGCCTGAAGGTCAACGAATACGGCGTGTTCCGCGGCGCAAAGCGCATCGCCGGCGACAGCGAGGAATCGGTGTTCCGCGCCATCGGCCTGCCTTTCATTCCGCCGGAACTGCGCGAGGACCGCGGCGAAATCGAGGCGGCGCGCGCCGGACGATTGCCGAAGTTAATTGAACTATCCGACCTCAAGGGCGACCTGCACGCGCACACCAAGGCCAGCGACGGCCACGACAGCCTGCGCGACATGGCACTCGCGGCCAGGGCGCTCGGGCTGGAATACCTCGCGATCACCGAGCACTCGCGCCGCCTCACCGTGGCGCACGGTCTCGATCCCGTGCAACTCGCAAAGCACTGCGACGAGATCGACCGCGTCAACGCGGAGCTCAAGGGCATCACCCTGCTCAAGGGCATCGAGGTGGATATCCTCGAGGACGGCAACCTAGATCTGCCGGATACGGTATTGGCACGGCTCGACCTCGTGGTCGGTGCGGTGCACAGCCGCTTTAACCTGTCGCGCGCCAAACAGACCGAGCGCATCCTGCGCGCGATGGATCATCCTCACTTCACCCTGCTCGCCCATCCCAGCGGCCGCCTGATCGAGAGGCGCGAACCCTACGACGTGGACATGCTGCGCATCATCCGCCATGCCAGAGAGCGCGGTTGCTTCATCGAGCTGAACGCCCAGCCGGACCGGCTCGACCTGCTCGACAGCCACTGCCAGAGCGCGAGAGATGAAGGCGTACTGGTCAGCATCGATTCGGACGCCCACAGCATCTTAGATCTCGCCAATCTTAAATTCGGGGTCGGGCAGGCGCGGCGCGGCTGGCTGGGAAAGGCCGATGTGCTCAATACCCGCCCGCTTGCCGCGCTGCGCAAGCTGCTCGGGCAAACGATGTAGAGGAGGCTTCATGAGCAATCTGATCGTGGTCAACAATCCGCGCGACTGGCCGCTCGACATTCCGGGCGTGAGCGTGGTGCCGGCGCGCGCCTACCTGACCGACCCGGCCTATGGCGGTGACCGTACCGCCCGGGTATTCAACCTGTGCAAGAGCTACCGTTACCAGACGCTGGGCTACTATGTCTCGCTGCTCGCCGAGGCGCGCGGCCACAGGCCGCTGCCGCGCACGACCACCATCGAGGACCTGCAATCGCAGAACATGGTGCGGCTGTTGACCGAGGGGCTGGACGACCTGATCCAGAAATCGCTGAAGACCATCAAGTCGGACGCCTTCGAGCTCAGCATCTATTTTGGCAGCAACGCGGCGAGCCGCCACGAGCAGCTCAGCCGCCAGCTTTTCAACCTGCTCCACGCGCCGCTGCTGCGCGCAAATTTCGAGCGCCGCGGCCAGCACTGGCGCATCCGCAGCGTGCGGCCGATCGCCGCCAGCGACATCCCGCCGCAGCACCAGGAATTCGCGGTGCAGGCCACCACGGAATACTTCATGGGCCGCAGGCGGCGCACGACGAGGCGCGCCGCGCCGCGCTACAACCTCGCCATCCTGCATGATCCGGGCAACCCCGAACCGGCCTCCAATGCCAAGGCATTGCAGAAATTCGAGAAGGCGGCGCAAGCGCTGGGCCTGCACGCGGAATTCATCACCAGGGCGGACTACGGCAGGCTGACCGAATTCGACGCGCTGTTCATCCGCGACACCACCTTCGTCAACCACTACACCCACCGCTTCTCGCGGCGCGCCGCCGCCGAAGGGCTGGTGGTGATCGACGACCCGGATTCCATCCTGAAGTGCAACAACAAGGTCTACCTCGCCGAGATGCTCGCGCGGCACCGCATCCCCGCGCCCAAAACGCTGCTGGTGCACCGCGACAACGTGAAGCAAATCATCCCCGCGCTCGGCTTGCCCTGCGTGCTCAAGCAGCCGGACAGCTCGTTCTCGCTGGGCGTGGTGAAGGTGGAGACGGCAGAAGAACTGCCGGCAAAAGTAAACGGCCTGCTCGACAAATCGGAGCTGATCGTCGCGCAGGAATTCCTGCCCACCGAGTTCGACTGGCGCATCGGCATCCTCGACCGGCGCCCGTTGTTCGTCGCGAAATACTTCATGGCGCCCGGCCACTGGCAGATCATCCGGCATGGCGACGAGAAGCACGATTTCGTCGAGGGTAAAACGGAGGCGCTGCCTATCGGCGAGGCGCCGGATCGCGTGGTAAAAATGGCGCTCCGGGCGGCCAACCTGATCGGTGACGGTTTCTACGGCGTGGACATCAAGCAGGTCGGCAAGCGCCTCCACGTCATCGAGATCAACGACAACCCCAACGTCGACGCCGGCAACGAGGACAGCGTGCTCAAGGACGCACTCTACCGCGAAGTGATGGGCGTGTTCCTCAAGCGCATCGAGGCACGCAAGCGCGGCGCATCCCGGTGAGCCGCCGCCGGAAGAAAAGTATAGAATATCCCCGTGCTCGTTGATCCGGTGGAAGGAATACCATGAACCTCCAGCCCGTGCCTATCGAAGACATTCCCCTCGGCAAACCCCTGCCGTGGCGGCTCTATGACCGCAACGGCTACATCGTGCTCGCGCGCGGTGAAATGGTGGCGAGCCGCGAGCAGCTGGAACACCTGCTTGCTGCAGGCCTGCTGCGCGACGCCAATGCGAAGCCGCAGACCCACGAAACGGGCGACTGGACCGAGTTTGGCGAGGCCGCGACGACCAGGGGTTTCCCGCCTCCCGGCATCAAGCCCCAGATCGGCGAGCGCGTACAGCTCCGCCTGTTCACCCCCATCCCGCAGCCTTATCACTCCGCTCACCTGATCGGCTACATCGGGAACCTCAGCATCGTGGTGACGCGGCCCATGAGCGCCGCCGACCCCTTCATCCCGATAGAGGGCAAACCGGTGGAAGTGCGCATGGTGACCGGCAACAACATCTATGCGTTCCAGTCCTCGATCCAGCGCCTGTGCATCAGCCCCATCAACTACATGCACCTCGATTGCCCCACCGAGGTGCGCGTGCAGAAGCTGCGCAAATCGCCCTGGGCCAGGATGAGCCTCGGCGTCACGGTGACCGGTGCACAGGGCGAGCACGAGGCCGCCCGCCTCGTCAACCTCAGCCCGGACGGCGCGCAATTCCATGCGCCGCCCACGCTCGGCAAGCCCGGCGATGTGCTGCGGCTCTCATTCCATGTCGCGCTGGACGAGCTGAAGACCACGCTGAACCTCAACGCGGCCATCCTGCATGCGTATGCGCCGCAGCCTGTACTGGAGGCGGAGGACAACCTGCTCGAATACGGCGTCGCCTTCCGCGATGTCACCGCCGAGGATGCGCTCTGGCTGAAGGGGCTGGTCTACCGGCATATCGCCGATGGTTATCTGGCCTAGCACGCAGGCAGCGCGCCGTTCCGTTCCACTTGAACCGTACCGCCCAACATCAGACAGGAGGATAAAATGATCCGCAACCCGATCGACATCGCCAGCCGCGTCAGCCCGGAACTGTCCAGCCTCATCGAGGCCATCGTCAATCAGCTCGACTCCGACGAGCCGGTGACGCTCGCCGCCGTCCGCTCGTTCATCGAGAACGAACTGCCCGCCGAGATCAGCGAAGACGAACACCTGCACCACTTCGACACGGGCGAATCGCTCGTCGACGAACTGGATGCGCTGATCGACGGCTTCGGGGAATCGGCGGCAGCAATCGACTTCGTCTCGGTCTACGCCAGCGAACCGCTCTCGCGGGCGATCGAGGCCATCGTAGGCGACGAGAACCGCGAAAATCCGCCCACCCTCGCAACGGTCAGGGAAGCGCTGCTCGACGGCCTGGCCGCCCGACTGGTCGGCGACGGTACCCTGGAAGAGGAAGAGGCCGAAGCGCTGATGCCCGAGATCGAGGAACTGATCGAGCGCTCCGGCAGCGATGCGCTGGCCGAGGAATTCCTGCGCTACGAGTAGCGCGGCGGCGATGCTTCACCGCTTGCGCAACGGTTCGAGCAGCGGCGACAGGCCGTTGTGGTCCAGTTCCTGCATCAGCGCCAGCAGCAGGCCGATCTCGCCGGGCGGAAAGCCCTCGCGCGCAAACCAGTTGAGATACTGGCCGGGGAGGTCGGCAATCAGACGGCCCTTGTATTTTCCGTAAGGCATCACGCGGGTAACCAGCAACTCCAGATGTTCGCGGTTCAACTCCATAACCCGTCCCTGTGACAGCGCGCCTGATTCACCTGGTCTTGGCGCGCATGCGCATCTGCAATACCGTGGCCTCGCCGACTTCGATGCGTTCGTATTCCGCAATCACCTGCGCCCCCAGCAACAGCAGCGCGGAGGCCATTTCCAGGCTGATCAGCACGACGATGGCGGTGGTCAGCGAGCCGTACACGACGCTCACCTGCGACAGCGTGCCGAAATACCAGCGCAACGCGAAGCGGACCACCTCCCACAGCAAGGCAGCCGTGGCGCCGCCGATCAGCGCGTGATGCACCGACAGCCTGCCGACCGGCATGAAGTAGTAGATTGCGGAGATGAGCAGGATTTCCCCGATGAGGCCGACGCCGTAAATCAGCAAGTGCGAGAAGCCGGTCAGCGACCAGTTATGCCCCAGCAGGGTAATACTCTCGGCGCCCATCGCCACGAGGTCGGCAATCACGATTGCGCCCACGAACAGCATCGTGCTGATAAAAACGATGTAGCCGAAGGGCAGCAGCAGGGAAACGAGGAAGTGCCGCCCGCGCTTCTGCACACGGTGCCGGAAAATCACCGAAATCGCCCTCTCCAGCACCTTGAAGCCCAGCGAACTGAAAAGCAGCATCGTGACCAGCAGCAACCAGCCGAGCACCGCACGATGATCGAGGAACGCCTTCAGCTCCCCCACCACCGCCCTACCTTCGCCCGGCGCCATGTATTCCAGCGCCCTGCGCAGCGCTTCCAGGAGCGCCTCCTGGTCGATCACGTGCGACAGCACGATCACCATAAGGATGAGCAGCGGCACGATGGAGAGCAGCGCATAGTAGGCCACGGCGCCCGCAAGCAGCAGGCCCTGATTAGCCCGGAACGCCTTCAGCACCTGACGTGCGAAGCCAACGGGGTTCCTCAGGACATGCACGGTGCGCGGGCTGATGAGTTGCATGGGTGGCTGAAAGTTAGCAGTGAGCGGCGGCGCGCTTGCTGCCCGCGCGCGTTGCCGTACATCGAACATGAAAGGGACGAGACACCATCATTTTAACCATCAGATTCCATCCATCGAGCAAGGCGGTTAAAGTGCCATCAACTTTACAAAAGGCGCCCGAGCCGTACTGCTTCAATCGACCACGGATTCCGCCGGGTGATACTCCAGCCCGAACGCCTCGGCAACTTTGCGGTGCGTGATTTTTCCGCCGATGATGTTGAGCCCGTTGAGCAGCGCCGGGGATTCCTTGAGTGCCTGCCGGTAGCCCTTGTTCGCCAGTTGCAGCACATAGGGCAGGGTCGCGTTGGTCAGCGCCAGCGTCGAGGTGATGGGCACGCCGCCCGGCATGTTGGCGACGCCGTAGTGGAT
>CAYNYH010000022.1:0-24351 GCA_964401425.1 uncultured Gallionella sp.
CCGGAGAACAGGAGGCGGCCCAGCGTGCCGCGCACCACTTGGTCGTCGTCATGCGGGCCGCGCCAATAGGTCATCCAGTCGGTCAGGGTCTTGTCCTCGGCGAACTCGTGCGCGTGATCCTGCGCGTAGTAGCCGAGTTTGGCCTTGTCCGTCCACTTGATGGTGCCGGTGTCCGGTTCGAGGTCGCCCGCCAGGCAGCGCAGCAGCGTGGTCTTGCCGATGCCGTTCGGGCCGATGATGGCGATCTTCTCGCCCGCGTCGATGCGGAAATTGACGTTGGAGAACAGCATGCGGTCGAAGCCCTTGGCCATATGCTGCACCTCCACGGCAGTGCGGTGCAGCTTTTCGCGCTCGTCGTATTCGTAGCGGATGAACGGGTACTGGCGGCTGGAGGGCTTGATGTCCTCGACCTTGATCTTGTCGATCTGGCGCGCGCGCGAGGTGGCCTGGCGCGCCTTGGAAGCATTCGCCGAGAAACGCGCGACGAAGGCGCGTAGTTCGGCGATCTTTTCCTTGGCCTTGGCGTTGTCGGCGGATTGCTGTTCGCGCGCCTGCGTCGAGGCGAACATGTAGTCGTCGTAGTTGCCCGGGTACACGGTGATCTTGCCGTAGTCGAGGTCGGCCATGTGGGTGCATACGCTGTTCAGGAAGTGGCGGTCGTGCGAGATGATGACCATCGTCGAGTTGCGCGCATTCAGGATGTCTTCGAGCCAGCGGATGGTGTTGATGTCGAGGTTGTTGGTCGGCTCGTCGAGCAGCAGGATGTCCGGGTTGGAGAACAGCGCCTGCGCGAGCAGCACGCGAAGCTTGAAGCCGGGCGCGACTTCGCGCATCGGCCCGTTGTGCAGCTCGATGGCGATGCCCACGCCGAGCAGCAATTCCCCGGCGCGCGGCTCGGCGGTGTAGCCGTCGTATTCGGCAAAGGTCGCCTCCAGGTCGGCGGCGCGCATGTAGTCTTCTTCCGAGGCGTCCGGGTTCGCGTAGATCGAGTCGCGCTCCGACATTGCCGCCCACATCTCGGTATGTCCCATCATCACCACGTCCAGCACGCGCATGTCCTCGTAGGCGAACTGGTCCTGGCGCAGCTTGCCGAGCCGCTCGTTCTTGTCCAGCATCACGTTGCCGGAAGACGGCTCCAGGTCGCCGCCGAGGATCTTCATGAAGGTGGACTTGCCGCAGCCGTTTGCGCCGATCAGCCCATAGCGGTTGCCGTCGCCGAATTTCACGGAGACGTTTTCAAACAGCGGCTTGGCGCCGAATTGCATGGTGATATTGGCGGTGGAAAGCATGAAAAACCCGGGTTCTGAAAAATTTGGAGCGCGATTTTATCACCCCGCGCACCCCGCACCGAACTAATCCGCCGCTGCGGTCAACTTTGCCGGGCGGCACACCGCGAAAAGGCGAGCGATAACGGCCAATAACATCTTCTCAATCAGGGGCATCCGGCCTTGATGCTCCCGCGCGAGTTGCGTATAGTGGCTTGCCTGTGTTTTTGCCTGGTTGTATAAGTCATCGCAGCACCATCGCAACTTAATATTTTCCCGTCGCAAAATTGCTATTCAGGTTGATTGGCGCCTGCGACTGCGGCGCGGTTTTCATTACCAACGGAATCTGGAATCATGTCAGGACACCCTACGGAAATTAAATTACATCAGCAATCCCGCGCGCTCGAGATCGCGTTCGACGATGGCGCGTGCTTTCAAATGCCTTATGAGTTCTTGCGGGTGCATTCGCCCTCGGCCGAAGTGAGGGGGCATGGCGTCGGCCAGGAAACCTTGCAGGTGGGCAAGAAGGACGTGGTGGTGCTCGAGGTTCTTCCGGTCGGCAATTATGCGATGAAAATCGTCTTTGACGACGGGCACGATTCCGGCCTGTACACCTGGGATTATCTCTACAACCTGGGCAAGCATCAGGCCGAGTTGTGGCAGGAGTATCTGGAGAAATTGGTCACCGCAGGCGGGAGCCGCGAGCCCGGCAGTGAGCCGGAGCCCAAGAAGAGCGGTTGCGGGAGTGGCGGCTGCAGCCATTGAGTTAGAATAGCCGGGCAGATTGGCACCGGTTTTCAGTTTTTCAAATGATTTCAGGAGTAAATGATGAGTTTTAGCGAAGCTGATGTGCAAGGCGCACTGAAGAATCTGATCGACCCGAACACCCAGAAGGATTTCGCCAGCGGCAAATCCCTGAAGGGCGTCAAGATCGACGGCAACAACGTGTCGGTGGATATCGTGCTCGGTTATCCCGCAAAGAGCGTGCTGGGCGAGATACGCGCCATGATCGAAGCGCACCTCAAGGCGGCATTGCCTGGCAGCAACGTCAGCGCCAATGTGACCAGCAAGGTGGTGCAGCATGTGGTGCCGCATGGCGCGAAGCTGGTGGACGGCGTGCGCAACATCATCGCGGTGGCGAGCGGCAAGGGCGGGGTGGGCAAGTCCACCACCGCGGTGAATATCGCATTGGCGCTGGCCGCCGAGGGCGCGCGCGTCGGCATGCTGGACGCCGACATCTATGGTCCTTCGCAACCGACCATGCTGGGCATTTCCGGCCAGCCCAACACGGACGGCGAACACTTCATGGAGCCGATGATCAATCATGGCCTGCAGGCGATGTCCATCGGCTTCCTGATCGGCGGCGACGACACGCCGATGATCTGGCGCGGCCCGATGGTCGTGCAGGCGCTGGAGCAGTTGCTGCGCCAGACGCGCTGGGACGACCTGGATTATCTGGTCGTGGATTTGCCGCCCGGCACTGGCGACATCCAGCTCTCGCTGGCCCAACAAGTGCCGGTCACCGGTGCGGTGATCGTGACCACGCCGCAGGACATCGCGCTGATGGATGCGCGCAAGGGACTCAAGATGTTCGAGAAGGTCGGCATCAAGATCCTCGGCATCGTGGAAAACATGAGCACGCATATCTGTTCCAAGTGCGGGCATGAGGAACATATTTTCGGATCGGGCGGCGGCGAGAAGATGTGCGCCGATTACAACGTCGAGTTTCTCGGCGGCCTGCCGCTGGACATCCGCATCCGCGAGCAGACCGATTCCGGCAAGCCGACGGTGGTCGCCGATCCTGACGGCCAGGTCGCGAAGGTGTACAAGCAGATCGCGCGCCGCATCGCGGTCAAGATCGCGGACATGGCGCAGAACCGCAGCGCCGTGTTCCCGAAAGTGGTGGTGCAGAATACCTGATGCAAGAATCGCGGATTGGTGAATCGTGGCATTAGATAGCGGAAAAACCTCCCTGGCATCGCTCGAACTGGTGGAGCCCGGCAATCTGTACCCGGATCGCCGCCAGCAGGCCGCAGGGGCGACGCCGGACCGGCGCCAGCATCCCCAGTCCGGGACGGCATCTTCGGGCCGGATTGCGGCCATGCTCGAGAACGCGCAGATGTTCAAGGATCTCGAGTGGGCGCACATCGAGGCCTTGTCCGGCTATGTCCAGATTTATCGCGCCGCGCCCGGAGCCGTCCTGTTTCGCGAGGGCGACAAGGGCGATTTCATGTGCGTCGTGCTCGAGGGCAAGCTCGAGGTTCGCAAGGAAGACAACCGGCATGTGGACAAGACCGTCACCACGATCCTTCCCGGCCGTAGCCTCGGCGAGATGACCATCGTGGATGGCGAGCCGCGCTCCGCGACGGCGGTGGCCGTTGCGCCGTCGGTGCTGGCCGTGCTGACCCAGGGAAACTTCATGCAGATCATGCGCGACAAGCCTGCGCTTTCGGCAAAGCTGCTGCTCAAGATCGCGCAACTGATCAGCCAGCGCCTGCGCCTGACCAGCGGCATTCTGGTGGACTACCTGGAAAACTGAGTTCGGTTTTTACAGGGAGCTATAAAAAAGGGCGCGATGAATCGCGCCCTTTTTTCTGGTAGCCGAATAGACAAATAATTGAATTACGCCAGCAGGCGCGTGCGGAGTTTGTTGAGCAGACGCACCGGCAGCAGGGCGCGCAAGTCTAGTGGCGGCAGCTCCATCGCATCCAGCGTGTTCTTTACCAGCAACCCCATTTCGGTGTCGCCCTCCATGACCAGGCGGCGGCTGAAGAACAGCGTGTCCGGGTCTTCCTTGCGCAGCGCCAGCAGGAAAAAGTCCTGCGCGCTGGCGCTGATGGCCAGGTCGGGGCGTGAGACCGCGTGCCGCGCGATCAGCCCCTGCGCGCCGAGGGTGAAGTGGAAGGTCAGGCCGGCATCCTTGACGCGGATGCAGACCTGTTTGCCGTGCAGGGGCTGCCAGGTCTCGTCGTGCAGCCTGTCGCCCAGCGCCAGGTTGATGGCGCGCGCGAAAATCAGCGAGTGAGGATAGCGCGGCAGCAGCGAAAGCAGGCTGCCGACGGGTTGCGGAATCAGGAAGGGTTTCATGCGATCACCTCACTCTAGTTGCGGATGAAATCGAGACCGGGCTTGCCGTGCCAGTAGCCGTTGCAGGACGCGGCTGGCATCAGCTTCTCGATCTGCTCCAAGGCCTGTTCGGGCGTCAGGCGCCGTTCCATGCTTTCACGGAACAGGCCGAGTATCTTGCCGCTATGGTGCGCCTGCGGGCTGACCCGCACCACGTCGACCCCTGCGTCCCGCAGGGAATCCAGTTCGCCGATCAGGTTATGCACCAGCGCCGACTGGGTCTGGATGCCGTTCAGGTTCAGGAAGGGCTGGCCCTCGCGGGTCTTCAGGAGCAGCCCGTCCTCGTAGTCGAGGCACTTGAACTGGCAGTCGTCCTTCTGCAGGTTGTGGTGGCGCGCGGTGAAGCAGCGCGCCGAGAAGGCCAGCGGCAGGCGGCCGTAGGCGAATAACTCGGTCTCCGGCTTCGACTGGCGGTTGCCGTTTAGCGAGATCAGCGCCTCGTGCGACATTTCCACCGGCGCCACCCAGCGCATCGCACCCAGCCCCGCGAGCAGGTCGAGGGTCTGCGCGTTGAAGACGTTCAGGAACGAGCCCGCCACGAACGGTATCTTGTGGCTCGCCAGGAGGCGCACCGCGCCCATGTCGTTGGCCTCGACGCGGAAATTCCCGTTTTCGGCGATCTTGCGCAGCGTCTTGATGTCGTTTTCGGATTCGATCAGCGTCTGTGTCGAGAGCACCACTTCCTTGCCGGCGGCAGCGAGCCGTTCCGCCATGTCCAGGTAGTCCTGCAGGCGCAGCAGGTGGCGGCGCGAACAGACCGTCTCGCCGAGGTAGATGATGTCCACGGGCGCGCTGGCCATCTCGTCGTAAAACCCGAGCATGGTGTCGCGATCCCAATAGTAGAGGACGGGGCCGAGAGCTAATTTCATGTTTATCCCAAATTCCTGATTTGAACCACGAAGAACACGAAGGATGCGAAGAAAAACGGCGGTGCTAAAAAAGCCGGAGCCGTCTCAGGAAAGCCTCCGAATATCGTGAACCTCCAAAAATCTTCGTGATCTTCGTGTCCTTCGTGGTGAATTCTCTTGGTTTACTTCCAAGGGCGGTAGTACGCGCCGAGCGTCTGCTGCTGGCCTTCCGAAACCTTGCCGAGATCGGCCATCCATGCCGGCTTGACGGCGAAGGCACCGGTATCACGCAGGCAGTTGTCGATGGCCTGGCGCCAGACCTTGGTGACTTGTTCGACATAGGCGGGGCTGCGCTGGCGTCCCTCGATCTTGATCGCGGCGATGCCCATGCGCACCAGTTCCGGCAACAGTTCCAGGGTGTTGAGGCTGGTGGGCTCCTCGATGGCGTAATAAGTTTCGTCGGCCACGTCGAAGCGTCCCTTGCACAGGGTCGGGTAGCCGGCGTTCTCGCCGGCCTCGTAGCGGTCGATGAGGATGCCGTTCAGGCGCGACTCCAGCCCCTTGGGCGTTTCCTCCCAGCGCACTGCCTTGGGCGGCGAGCACACGCCGCGCGTGTTGGGCGAATCGCCAGTGGCGTAGGAGGACAGTGCGCAGCGACCCTCCACCATGACGCACAGTCCGCCGAAGCCGAACAGCTCGATCTCCACCTGGGTGCCGGCCATGAGTTGCTCGACCTGCGCCAGCGCCAGCACGCGCGGCACCACGGCACGCTGGATGCCGAACATCTCATGGTAGAAATTGATCGCCTCGTAGTTGGTCGCCGAGCCCTGCACCGAGAGATGCAGGCGCAGGCTGGGGTGGGTCTTCGCGGCGTATTGCATCAGCCCCGGGTCGGCGAGGATCACCGCATCCATGCCCAGCTCGGCGGCATGGTCGATGGCCGATGTCCAGAGCTGCCAATTGCCGGCCTCGGGGTAGGTGTTCAGCGCGAGCAGCACCTTCCTGCCTTTCGCGTGGGCGTAGCGCACGCCTTCCTTCGCATTGTCGATGCCGAAGTTGAGGCCGGTGAAGTTGCGCGCGTTGGTGTTATCGCGGAACCCCATGTAGACGCAATCCGCGCCGTTGTCTATTGCCGTCTTCAGCGCCGGCAGGCTGCCTGCCGGGCACACTAGTTCGATCTTACGCTGCATCCCGTATTTCCTCTCTAATCCAGGGCGTTCCGGCCAGGCTGCCCTGGCGGTGGCCGCGCCGCGCCAGTTCCAGCTCGATGCCGTTGAGCACGTTCCATTTCTGCGAGCACCACTCCGGTGCCAGCAGGATATCCTTGGGCGCGGTACCGGTCACGCGATGGAACACGATGTGCTCCGGCGTGCGCTCGATCAGGTCGCAGGCATGCCCGATGTATTCCTCGCGCTGCAACGGCTTGTATTCGCCGCGCCGCCACTGGCTGGCCAGCACGGTGTGCTTCACCACATGCAGCGGGTGCAGCTTGAGTCCGTCCACGCCGATGTCCAGCACGGTGTCGAGGCTGGCATGATAATGCGATTCGTCCTCTCCGGGCAGGCCGAGAATCAGGTGGGCGCACAGGGGAATGCCGCGCCGCCGCGCCTCGACGGCCACCTCCCGGTATTCCTTCAGCCCGTGGCCGCGGTTGACGCGGCGCAGGGTCTCGTCGAAGGCCGACTGCAGGCCGAGCTCCAGCCACACGATGCGGCCCTCGTCGCGGTAGCTGGCGAGCAGGTCGAGCACCTTGTCGGATACGCAGTCCGGGCGCGTCCCGACCGAAAGGCCGACGATGTCATGCTGGGTCATGGCCCGGCGATACAGCGCATCCAGTTCCGCCACCTCGGCATAGGTGTTGGTGTAGGCCTGGAAATAGGCGAGGTATTTCTTCGCGCGCGTGCGCTTGGAGATGGCGCTCCGCCCGCTGTCCAGCTGCGTTTCCAGCGTTTTCTGCTCGGGTCCGTTGGGGCTGAACGAGCTGTTGTTGCAGAACGTGCAGCCGCCGATGCCTTTGGCGCCGTCCCGGTTTGGGCAGGTGAAACCGGCGTCGAGGGCAATCTTATGAATCCGTTGGCCGTGCTGTTCAAGCAGGTGCTGGCCGAAGGTGAGGATGTAATCGGAAAGTGCCATGATTTGTGGCAGGAAGACTAGCATTTCCCGGTGGCTTGTTCAACCGGAACAGGTGCATGGTTATCCGAGGCGGCTTGGCTGGCCGTTTGCAATGCGCCAGAAGCGGACGGTCGGGTGGGATATCCAGGCTTTTGCCTTTCTTATCCAAAATCCAAAGCCTGTTTGCGTTATCGGCCTGGGTCTTGAGGGTTCCTTGCTTTTTTGCCGTGGCCGAACGGGCATCCACCCTGCGCCGGTTTGGAATCTGGCGCGCTTTGTCCCTGCATGGCCTTTTCCATTTCACTGCGTGCCAGCTTGAGGCCGTTTTCCGCCACTTCCAGAGTGATTTCGGTATAGCCATTCTGCCGCGCAAAATTCTCGATGCTCTGTTTGCATTTTTCGCGCATAAAGCCTTCGGGCACGCGCATCAGGCGTGCCAGCGCGGCGGCCTGCCAGTGTATCGCTGCAGATGTTGAGAACTGGGCACCCTCAGGGGTTTCGGCGTCGAGGAACGGCTGAAGGTGTCTGGCTTCCACCCTGTTGCTTTTTTCCTGGCGGGCTTTTTTCTCGGCGCGCATGCTGAGGTTGCCGCGCACCGCAAGGTTTTCGATGCCGCGCAGCAGCGCGACTGCTTCTTCGGACCAGTGCAGGGCATCTTCCGTGCCGGGCTTACGCTTCAGGTCTCCGGCATCGTAGGCGGCGACGATTTCTCCCATCGCCTGTTCCGCGCGGTTCGGCATGAGTTGGGCGGTGGCTTCCTCGACTATCTTCTGCGTGATGACGGTGTGGCCGTGTTCCTGCGCGTAGCGCATGATGGCCATGCGCGCCATGTTGCGGACGAAGGAGGGCACGCGCTCCATCCTCGCTTCGGCCTCGTGGGTCCAGGAGGTGGTGACGCCGGATACGACATCGATTTGCGGCTGGTGCTCGCGCATGCCGAGCAGGATGGCGCAGTCGACGTTTTCCAGCAGGTGCTCGCTGTTGCCGCCGATGTCGAGCCCGTCGTCGGCATGGATGCCCAGTTTGCCGACGACCAGCAGCGACGGCTTGATCTTCCTGGCGTATTTTTCGATGGCGTCGTGGGGCTTGCCGGCCAGCAGTTCGGTTTCTATTTCGACGCCAAAATCCTTGGCGATGGAGCGCGCCACTGCGAGGTGGCCGTCGTATATCTTGGCCAATCCCGAATCGATGATTTCTTCGTGCAGTTTTTCCTGTTCCTTGAACTTGAATACCTTGCCCGCTTCTTCGGACAGCACGCCGGCAATGCGGTTGAACGCGACATAGTGGTAATAGGGATCGAAGGCGGCGACGACCTTGACGGGCACCTGCCAGCGTTTCGCCAATGCCAAAGCAGTCAACAAGCCTCCGTAGGCCTTGGCTGAGCCGTCCACCGCGACGACGATCGGGCCTTCCTTGATCGAGCGGTCGGGCTCCTTGATGACCAGCGTATCGATGGCCGAGCGCCGCGTTACCCGTTTGCATACGGTCCCCAGGCGGCTGCCCTGTATCGCTCCGAGGCCCAGGGCGCCCATGACGAGCAGGTCATAAGCGCCCGAATTGGTTTCCTGCGTGAGCGCACGGTAATTTTTTCCTTCCAGCGAGCAGCGCCTGAAATTGATGCCGAGTTGATCGCAATGGGTTGCGGCCTGGTCGAGATAGGAGTCGGTGATGATAGCCAGGCCGCGGGTGATCAGGTCGTCGTGCACGTCCCGCTGGCGCTCCAGTTCCTGTTCCTGCCTGAACTGTTCGGGCAGGCCGCCTTCCATCTGGCGGAAGCGCATGTCGTGCAGTTTGGCGGCGTAGACATGGGTGCCGGTGATCACGGGGGCATTGGCCAGCCCCGCCAGTTCGGCAGCTGCCCGCAGCGCGGCATTGGCGTGATCGGAAGAATCCAGCGCGACCAGGATGCGCCGATGCAAGCCGGCGCCGGACGATGGGCGGGTTTCTTCGGCAACGGCCCGGGCAACCTGGGGGTTCATGCGAATCATTTTTTTCTGCGCAGCGACATCCGCTCCATAATGCCGTCTTTCATGATGAACTGGTGCTTGATCACTCCCGCTATATGCACCACCACCACCACGATCAGCACATACATCAATATCTCATGCACCGCGCGAGGGATTAAGGCGGCACCGGTGTATTCCTTGGGAAGCAGGATCGTATCGCCAGACAGCAAAGCCAGGCCCACGCTGCTGGTCAGAAAAGTCATAAAGCCGACTACCGGCATCAGCAGCAGCAAGGCATAAAGAAAGTGGTGGACGCCCTTGGCCAGCCAATCCATCAGCGCCTGGCTCACCAGCGGCGGTGTGCCGTCCACGTTGCGGAAAGTGAGGCGCAATATCGTCAGGAACAGCACCGAGATGCCGATCAGTGCATGTGAAAAGTATGCGACCAGAGTCGCGCCTTCCGTATGCCGAGCCTCTGCCACTCCATCCCCGAGATACCAGGCCGCGAACACCAGTAGCAGAGTCAGCCAATGGGCGATTACCATGCGTTTGCTGTATTGCTTCACAACTTTCTCCTGAAATCTGGAAGTGGCTTTGTTTGTCTGGCCGGGATTTCCTGCCGCACAAGTGGAATCCCGCCGATATTGCCCGGGTTGCCGGCTGCAGTTTTCGTAGTAGAACCCATCTGGCGTTTTCCGGTCAAGCGATGGAAGCCGTTAACCGCCATTCGTCAATGCCCGCCTTGCGTCCGCTGATAGTATATCCCCGGAAAAGGTATTATCGATTCCGTAAAAGCAGGATTCGCAGGCGCCTTGAGTACATCCCCGCCGGCCTGGAAGCTCCAAAAATACCCGAAAAACTCAGGTGAATTGGGATGAAAATAAAATAAAATGGGAGCGGTTCGTATCAGTTGGCTTTTTGAATTCACGGAAATGGAAAGGAGTGCGACATGAGATTGCTGGCAGTTACCGTCTCCATCGGGGCGGCTTTGCTGGTTGCAACGGCAGCACCCAGCTATGCGGCTGGCGGGGATGCGATTTTCAAGAAAAGCTGCACCGGTTGTCATTACACCGATGGCCCGGCCAAGGAAAAGACGATAGCCGACCAATTGGCGAAGAAGGGGCCGGAACTGTGGTACGCCGGCAGCAAATTCCAGAAGCCCTGGCTTGCGGCATGGCTGCAGAACCCCAAACCGATCCGCCCGCTGAAATACAACTCGCTCACCGACAGGAATCCGCTCGATCATCCCAAGCTGTTGGCCGGGGATGCGGCTGCGGTCACGGACTTCCTGATGGGTTTGAAATCGCCGGAGGTCAAGGCGGGGGTAATTCAACCCAAAGAGTCCGCGCAGGGCAAGAACATCTTTGCCAAGAAAGCACCTTGCGGCGGATGCCATGAGTATCCGGTGAAGGGCGAAGTGCGCGGCGGCAAGAGCGGGCCCAGCCTGGCCGGAGCCAGCAAGCGGCTGAACCCGGACTGGGTCTATGCCTATCTGGCGAACATCAAGGCTTTCAAGCCGGTCCGCGATATGCCTGACTTTGGCAGCGTGCTTAACAAGAGAGATCTGGAGAGCATCGCATCGTATGTGGCTTCTTTGGAATAATACGAAGAGAGGGAGAGACTCGTGTCAAAAATTATAGCAATCGCCGCAGCGCTTGGTCTGGCGCTGGGCACAGTGAGTACGGCACAGGCGGCGGACCCGAAGCAGGTATATGACTTCTACTGCGCCCAGTGTCACGGGGTTGACGGCAAGGGCAGGGGCATCAACGTTACCAAGGATTTCGCCACCGACCCGCGCAACCTGACCGACTCCACGGAAATAGCGAAACGCACCGATGACGACCTCCGGGGGGTCATCAAGGACGGCGGCCCATCCATCAGCAAATCGGCCTTGATGCCGCCCTGGGGTGCAACCTTGAGCACGGACGAAGTGGAAGGGCTGGTGAAATACATCCGCAAGCTTTGCGACTGCAAGGGTAAATAGGGTGCAGGCCGGAATGAAATATCTGGACAAAAAATACTACGCGGATATTGTCATTTTTTCCGGGATGCTGATGAACGTCGCCTTCATCGGCCTGATCCTGTATTACTTCGTCCTGTAGTCGGTTAAACAGCGCCGGGAGGGAGGAAGACTTCCCTTTCGGAGGGTATCCGCAACAAGCAGCAACCATCTGGAGAATGGCCGCGGCATGAGCACTGATGAAAGCCACACACATGAAGGGGAGGCAACGAAATATCCCTGGGCAGGGCCGGCCTTGTTTACGTCGGTGCTGATCGCCGTGGTTGTTTTTTTCGCGTGGTTCCTGAGGGCGTAACGGCATGAGGGCCTACTTCTTGCCGTTCGTTGCCGCGTTCGTCATCTTTGGCATCGTGTTCCTTGCCCTGGATTTTTCCGTGATGAGATTACAGGGGCTGGCGCTGATATATCGACCTTGAGGCTTACACGCGTTTACAGAAAAACATATCTTGCCAACACGAAATACAAGAATAATCGGCTGGGCATTTTTATGGGTTGTTTTCGCCATACTCACCCTCCCCTTTTCCTCGCCTGCCGTAAACGCAGCCGAGGCGGCAGCGCCCCTTGCGGCGACGGCTCCGGCTGACACTGCCGCCGCTCCAGCCGCGGTAGCCTACCCGCCCGCGCCCAAACTGTCCGCATCGGACTACCCGACATTCAAGGGCGTGAATTCCCGCGTCACGGTGTGGCTGGTGGCCCAGCTACATTTGTGGTTCGGTGCCTTCGTGCTGGCGGTGCCGATCTTCGTCTTCATCATCGAGGCCATCGGCATGGCGGCGCGCGACGAGCGCTACGACCAGATGGCTTTCGAATTCATGAAGGTCAGCATCACGGCCTACTCGATCACCGCGCTGCTCGGCGGCCTGCTGACCTTTGTGCTGGTGCTCCTCTACCCACACCTGTTCACCTATCTGGCCACGATCTTCAAGGGCAGCATGTTTGCGTACGCGCTGCTGTTCTTCGTCGAGAGCGCGATCCTGTACGTCTATTATTACGGCTGGCACTGGCTGCAGGGCGGGAACAAGAAATGGGTGCACCTGACTCTCGGGCTGTTGCTCAACGCGACCGGCTGCACGCTGATGTTTCTCGCGAACGCCTGGACGACCTTCATGATGAGCCCGGCGGCCGTGGATGCGGCGGGGGTGTTCAACGGGGACACCTGGGCCGCGATCCACAACTTCCTGTGGAACCCGATCAACATCCACCGGCTGGTCGCCAACGTGGCGTATGGCGGCTCGATCATCGGCGCCTACGCCGCTTTCAAGTTCCTCAGCGCCAGGAACAAGGAGGAGCGCGCCCATTACGACTGGATCGGCTATAACGCCAACTTCATCGCCATCGCGGCGCTGCTGCCGCTGCCTTTCGCCGGCTACTACCTCACCGCCGAGATGTATGCCTACAGCCAGCAGATGGGCATTACCCTGATGGGCGGCGTGTTCGCGTGGATCTTCATCATCCAGGCGGTGCTGATCGGCGCGCTGTTCCTGTCGGCCAACTACTATCTCTGGTGCGGCATGGGGCGCAGCGAAGGCGCCTATCGCTACAACTCCAGGATCAAGTACATCGCCATCGTCCTGGTGGCTGCCTTCCTGGTTTGGTTCACGCCGCACACCCTGGTGCTCACCAATGCAGAGCTCAAGAGCCTCGGCGGGCCGTATCACCATTACCTCGGAGCGCTGGGTATCATGCCGGCCAAGAACACCGCGGTGAATTTCCTGATCGTGTTCACCTTCCTGAGCTTCATGTTCTACCGGCGCGCCAACAAGATCCCCACCGTATCCTGGGTGAAAACGGGCAACGCGATGCAGATCGCGCTGTTCACCGCGGGCCTGATCAACATCACGCTGCTCGGCGTCTATTACGGCTACTTCACCAACACGGTGTACAAGGTGGCGGCCTCCATCCCGCAGGTGCTGACCACGCTGACCATCATCGTGGTCAGCGTGGTCATCGACGCGTTCATGTACAAGGGCGCAAAAGAAGTGGCGCCGCTGCACTGGGGGCGCATGCCCGCGCGCTCGCAATACGCGCTGTTCCTGCTCGCGGTAGCCTTCACCTGGCTGATGGGCCTGATGGGCTACGTGCGCTCCGCGATCCGCCAGCACTGGCACGTGACCAATGTCTTCCGCGACAACTCAGTGGACGCCTTTACCCCGGACCTGGGCTATGCGGCCAACATCGTGTCGGTCGGGACGATATTGTTTATGGCGATGGTCATGTTCATCTTCTGGCTGAACGCGATCAACAGCCGGCGTGTCGCGCCCAAAGGGTACTGGAAGAAGCCGACATGACTAACTTTCTAAAGGTTTCCGGCTTCAGCCTGCTGATGATCGGCGGATTCTCGGCGTATTCGAACTTCGGGATTCCGCAGATCAAGCCCGAACCGCCGCCTGTCGAGGAAAAGCTGGAACTCGGCGCGATGACCATGGAGCAGTTCGTCGCCTTGGGCGGCAAGATATATAACGGCAAGGGGACCTGCACCCTGTGCCACAACGCGATGGGCCGTGCGCCCATGCTCGACAGGATAGGTGCAGTCGCGGCGGAGACCCTGAAGAGTACAAATTACAAGGGTACTGCGAAGACCGTCGAGGAATATCTGCATGAGGCTTTGGTGAAGCCGTCGGCCTATGTGGTCGCCGGATTCGGCAAGGCGGGAAGCAACGACAGCGAAAGTCCGATGCCCGATGTCTCGGGCGGCGGCATCGGGCTCTCGGAGGCCGAGATTGCGGCCGTGATCGCCTACCTCCAGGAGTCGAGCGGTAGCGAAGTGACGGTAGCCATTCCCGCGCTGCCCACCGCCAGCTCGAAAGAATCCGCCGCGCCGAAAACGCCCGAGGAGGTTATCGCCAAATACACCTGCGGCGCCTGCCATGTCGTTGCGGGCCAGACCGGCACGCTGGGGCCGGGCCTCGCGAAGATCGGTGCGATGAAGAATAAAGAATACCTGCGCCAGGCGATCCTCGATCCCGATGCGGTCATCGCCAAGGGATACGCGGCGGGCATGATGCCGAGAACCTACGGCGAGCAATTGAAGGCGCAGGAGTTGGAGATGCTGGTCAACTACCTGGCAAAATCAAAATGACCATGACACCGAAGAGACGCATTCCCCGCCTGCTGCAGTTCGCCCTCGTGGTGTTCGGGGTGTACTTCGGTTTCATCCTGCTCTTCGACGTGCTGCTCGGCCAGTTGATCCCGAAAAGCCTGCTCACCATGTACATGGTTTTCGTGGTGGCCGGCGCGCTCATGGTCTTCACCTTCACCGAGGAGGGTGGGCGGGAACTGGTAGCCCCGATCAAGGCGCTGGTCGAGGACCCGTCCAGGAGAAAACTGCGCAACGCGGTGTTTGTGATCGTTCCACTGCTGGCCGCTTACTACACCTACGCGAGCATGCTGCCCGGTTACGAGGCGCCGGTGGAACTGCGCACCATCCACCCCGCGCCGCCGTCCAAATTCAAGGCGTACGGCAAGAGCTACAACCTCACCACCCTGCAAAATCCCTTGCGTAAATACCAGAAGGAAGATCCGGCAAAGTTTCGCGAACTGGTCAAGGCGGGGGGGGAGGTTTACATCCGGAACTGCCAGTACTGCCACGGCGACAAGCTGGACGGCAAGGGACCTTACGCGGCGGGGCTGAATCCCACCCCGATCAATTTCCAGGACGTGGGTACCATCGCGCAGTTGCAGGAATCCTTCCTGTTCTGGCGCATCGCCACCGGCGGGCCGGGACTGCCCGCCGAGGCCGCGCCGTGGATTTCATCCATGCCCGTCTGGGAAAACTTCCTGACCGAGGAGGAGATATGGGAAGTCATTCTGTTCCTGTATGACTATACGGGCAGGCAACCGAGGTCATGGGAATGAGCCGGCTCGCTCTCTTGGTCTTCTGCGCCGCGTTGCTCATCGCGGGCCCGGCGGCTGCCAAGCCCGGCGATGCCGACAAGGGTAAGGAGATTTACGATAAGCGCTGCGGCTGGTGCCACGGCGCGGAGGGCGACGGTGCGGGCGCGGCGAAAGACCTGCTTAACCCGCCGCCGCGCGATTTCACCTCCGGCAACTACAAGATCAAATCTTCCAGTTTCGAGGACATGACACCCAACGATGACGACATCTTCCGCATGATACGCGACGGCATGCCGGGCACCGCGATGCCGGGATGGGGCGACCTGCTGAAGGAACAGGAGATGTGGAACCTGGTGGCCTACCTCAAAACCTTCGCCGGTTACGACAAGCCGCCCGAGAAGCAGGTCGATTTCGGCAAGCAGATCGCAAGCTCCGCCGAAAGCATCGCGAAAGGCAAAAAACTGTATGAAGAAGGCGATCGCTGCGTGGAATGCCACGGCAAGTCCGGCAAGGGCAGTGCCAGCAAGCGCCTCAAGGGAGAGGCCGGCGAGCGCACCTGGCCGCGCAACCTGACCAAGCCGTGGACCTATCGCGGCAGCGACGATCCGCAGGATATTTTTGCGCGCATTTCCAGCGGCATCGCCGGCACCGAGATGCCGTCTTTCGCCGATCCCAAGAGCAAGAAGAAACTCACCATCGAGGAGCGCTGGCATGTCGCCAACTATGTGGCGTCGCTGGCCAAGACCGGCAGGAAGGTCGATGCGGACAACACCGTCATCAAGGCGGAAAAGCTGGAGGGCGATCTGCCCGATACCCCGGATGACGCGCGCTGGGAAAAAGCCGCGCCGAGCACCTTTTACCTGGTTCCGCAGCTCGTCGCCGAGGAGCGTTTCTTCACGCCCTCCAACGACACCGTCACGGTGCGCGCGCTATACAACGACAAGACGGTCGCGATGCTGCTGGAGTGGGACGACCGCACCCGAAGCATCCCCGGCGACGAGGCCGCAGAGAAACTTGCCGATGCGCCGATTGCGGAAGACGGCGTCGCCGTGCAACTGCCCGTCACGATTCCGAAAGGAATGCAGAAGCCTTACTTCGGCATGGGCGATGCGGCACATCCGGTGAACATCTGGCAGTGGAAGAGCGGCAGCAGAGACGCAGCGGAAACCATCAGCCTCGCCAACAGCCGCGGATTCAGGGAGATCGAGAAGCGCGATGCGGCTGGCATCGGCCTCAAGGGCAAGGCGAGTTACAGCGACGGAACCTGGAGGGTGCTGATAACCCGCCCGCTCGTGACTTCTGTGCCGGAAAAAGACCTCCAGCTCAGCGAGGGCAAGTTTATCCCCATCGCGTTTGCCGCCTGGGACGGCAGCAATGGCGAAAGGGGCTCGAAGCACACCATGACGACCTGGTACTGGCTGCTGCTGAAACCGGCAAGCGGGCCCGTGCCGCTCGTCGCGGCACTGCTGGTCATGGGCCTGCTGGCGGGCGGCCTGCTGTGGTGGGCGCGCAGCGCCAAGCCTGCCGCCTGACCGCCATAGCATGGAAGAAACTAAATTCAGCAATCGAGGCGTGAAGACCAGGATATTGGGCTTCGTCCTGATGGTGCTCGGTGTGCTGGACAGCCTGCTGACCCTGCGCGGCGGAATTCCCGCCTACGAGTATCTCCTGCTCATTCTGCTGGGGGCGGGCGTGTTCGCCATCGGCGCGGTTCGCGGCGCGCGGCAGCCCGCCGGTGCAGAAGAATAAAGTTTGCGGAAAACCGCAAATGGTTTGACAATGCCGCGCAGGGTTGCGGCAGGAATCGGGCAACCTTATGCAACGACCACCGTGCCGGATCGTGAAGGTTTTCTGAAAATCCCAATTCCCAAGGAGAAAATCATGCGTATGAAAAGTATCTTGCTGGTATCCCTGTTGGTCCCGCTCTATGGCTGTCAGCCGGAAGCGCCCGCGCCCAAGACTGCCGCTCCTGCTGCCGTGGAACCGCCCCCCGCCGTATCCGCCCCTGCCGCGCCGGCAGCACAACCGGCAGCACCCGCCCCGGATCAAGCAATGCAACCCGCCCCCGCAGGAAAAGCCACGCAGCCCGCTCCTGCTCCGGCAAGTACAGCACCGGCAGCGAAGACCGAACCGGCGCCGGTTGCCGCCGAGGCCAAGCCCGAGGCAAAAACCGGGACTGCGGTATCCGAGGCAGACTTCATGCAATTGGCCAGGAAGAGCAATTGCCTCGCGTGCCATTCGGTCGACAAGAAAGTGGTCGGTCCGGCCTTCAAGGATGTGGCGGCCAAATATCGCGGCGATGCGGGAGCCGAAGCCAGATTGGCGGACAAGATCGCCAAGGGCGGCAGCGGAGTATGGGGTGCCATGATGATGCCGCCCAGCCCGCAAGTCAGCGAAACAGACCGCAGGGCCCTGGCAAGATATATCCTGTCCCTGAAATAACTTGTCAACGCGATGCGGCTTGATTGCGTTATTGCCTTGCCGCCAAAAGTCGATTGGCAAAGCAGGCGGAGTTGTTTAGAATCGACGGCGAAGGTAGAACCTTCACATGGTTTGGATTTTTTAATCACGAAACGGAGAGAACATGAAATCTATTATCGTAAGCATGGTTGCAGCAGCAGGTTTGATGGTTGCAGGCAGCACTCTGGCAGCCGATATGCCGGATCTGGCCAAGAAGAACAACTGCACTGCATGTCATGCCATTGACAAGAAGGTGGTTGGCCCGGCTTGGGCGGATGTTGCCAAGAAGTACAAGGGCGACGCTGGCGCGAAGGCCAAGCTGGTTCCCAAGATGATCAAGGGTGGCGGCGGTGTATGGGGTGCGATGCCGATGCCCGCAAGCCCGAAGCTCAGCGAGGCTGACAGTGCTGCGCTGGTCGACTTCGTTCTGGGCCTGGCAAAGTAAGCCGGTCTTGAGCCAGTCGAAAGATTGCTAGCACAATCTTCGAAAAAGCCGGCGCAAGCCGGCTTTTTTGTTGCTGTGGTTTGTGGTTGCCTGGTGGAGTTGGCAAGAGAGGCGGCGATGGCGGATTTTGCCTTCGCATCGTTTTAACCAATCAACGGAGGAAACATGAAACCTGTCATCGTAATCGTGCTCGCAGCATGCTTGATGGCCGCGGGCGGTGCCCAGGCGGCCGAGATGCCGGAACTTGCCAAGAAAAACAACTGCGTCATATGCCATGCAATCGATAAAAAATTGATAGGCCCGGCCTGGGCGGAAGTTTCCAAAAAGTACAAGGGCGACCCCGGTGCGGCAGCCAGGCTGAACACCAAGATTATCAAGGGTGGAAGCGGCGTATGGGGCAGCCAGCCCATGCCGGGCTATCCCCAGGTCAAGGATGCTGAAAGAAAGGCGTTGGTGAGTTTCATTCTGGGATTGGCGAAGTAAAACCAGTGGCAGGGTAATCCGTAATAAGCCGGCGCATACCGGCTTTTTATTGCGCGTTACCAATGCAAAGCCAAATTGACAAGCAGTGCGCCCGCTCCGCATAATCCATACCAACTTTTCAGGGCGTGACGCAGATTGGATCACCGGATTGCAAGCGGCTCGCCGAAACGGATTTCCGGCACACTGGCTGCATGTACTCGGCGATCCTTCATGCAGCTTCCCCGCGAAACCATACGTATTCCATACCCTGCCGTGCGCCCGGAGCGGCAGAGATTTGAGTGCTGACCACACGGAAGGGTATCGATCGCGCGCGGACTGAATGACTGCCTGCGCAAGCCGTCGTTTCAGGTGCCTGGAGGATTTTGCGCCGAATGTTTTGGACTTTAAGCGGCATGATGCTGCACTTTTTATGACTTAACCACCGATGGAAAACACGCTCTCGCTGGTCCTCATCCTGCTCGCCACCGCCGTCCTGGTGGTGGTGCTGTGCCGCATCCTGCGTTTGCCGGTGATGCTGGGCTATCTGGTAGTCGGCATCCTGATCGGTCCGCATGCGCTGGCGTGGATACCCGATGCGCAGGGGACGCGGCATCTTGCCGAGTTCGGCGTGGTGTTCCTGATGTTCAGCATCGGCCTGGAGTTCAGCCTGGCGCGCCTGAAGGCGATGAAATACACGGTGTTCGGCCTGGGCGGTGCGCAGGTGGTCGCGACCATGCTGCTGGTCATGGCGCTTGCCGCGATGTTCGGGCTGGATTGGCGCACCGGGCTGGCGCTGGGCGGCATCCTGGCGATGTCTTCCACCGCGATCGTCAGCAAGATGCTGGTCGAGCGCGCCGAGCTGAACCTGCCCTACGGCCAGCAGATGATGGGCGTGCTGCTGTTCCAGGATCTCGCCGTGGTGCCGCTGCTGACCATCATTCCCGCGCTGGCCTCCAAGCCAGACGATCTTGCCGCCATGCTGGCCTTCGCGACGCTTAAAGCCATCGCGGTGCTGCTGGTGCTGCTGGTGTTCGGACAATATGTCATGCGCTCGTGGTTCCACGTCGTGGCGCGGCAGAAATCCTCTGAACTGTTCATGCTCAACGTGCTGCTCATCACGCTGGGGCTTGCCTATTTCACCGAACTGGCGGGCCTGTCGCTGGCGCTGGGTGCGTTTGTTGCGGGCATGCTGATTTCCGAAACCGAATACCGCTACCAGGTGGAAGAGGACATCAAGCCGTTCCGCGACGTGCTGCTCGGCCTGTTCTTCGTGACCATCGGCATGAAGCTCAACCTGGGCAGCGTGGTGGCGGATTTCGGCTGGGTGCTGCTGGCATTGCTGGCACTGATCCTGTTCAAGGCATTGATCGTGGCCTTGCTGGCGCGCGCCTTCGAAGGGGACTGGGGTGTTGCGCTGCGCAGCGCGATCGGTCTCGCGCAGGCCGGTGAATTCGGCTTCGTGCTGCTGACGCTCGCGGAAGGTGCGCACCTGCTCAATGACTCAACCATGCAGATCACGCTGGCGGCGATGCTGCTTTCCATGCTGGCGGCACCCTTCCTGATCCAGCACGGCGAGGCGATTGCGCGGCGCTTTTCCGCGGCCGAATGGACCAACCGGGCGATGCAGCTGCACCAGATTGCCATCCATAGCATGGGCAGCAGCGGGCATATCATCATCTGCGGCTATGGCCGCAGCGGACATACGCTGGCCAGCTTCCTAGAGGAAGAGAAGCTGAGCTTCATCGCGCTGGATCTCGATTCGCGCCGCGTGCGTGAAGCCGTCGCCGCGAGGAAAAGCGTGGTGTACGGCGACGCCGCCAAGCGTGAAGTGCTGATGGCCGCCGGCCTGATGCGCGCCAAGGCACTGGTGGTCTCCTACAAGGACAAACATTCCGCGCTGGCGATCCTGCGCCATGTCAAGGAGCTGCGCCCCGATCTGCCGGTCATAGTGCGCACCACCGACGATACGCATGTGGAAACATTGAAGGAGGCCGGTGCGGCGGAAGTGGTCGCCGAAGTACTGGAGGGTAGCGTGATGCTCGCCTCGCAGGCGCTGTTGATGGCGGGCGTACCGCTTAACCGCGTGATCCGCCGCGTGCAGGAAAGCCGCGCACGCCGCTATGCGGTGTTCAGCGGCTACTTGCGCAGCCCGCAATACGAGGTCGGCGAAGCGACGGACCGTTTACAGCAGCGTTTCCTCAGCGTGCTGCTTAAGGAAGACTCAGCAGCTGTGGGCAAGAGATTGCGCGAGGTCGGCCTGGATACCCTGGACATTGAGGTGAATGCGGTGCGCCGCCGTGGCGTGCGCGGCGCGCAGCCGAGCGAGGAGATGCTGCTGCAGGCGGGTGACGTGCTGGTGCTGCTGGGACTGCCCGAGGCGCTGCAGCAGGCGGAGGAAAGGCTGCACAAGGGATAGGCCGACGCCTCTCCTGCTTGCGCGGGGCAACAAAAAAGCCCGCCGAAGCGGGCTTGCATGTCACGCCGGGTAATTCGGATCAGAAGCCCATGCAGACCGTGTATGGGGTGTCATCAAAGTTGGCGGCAGTTGCAGGAACCGCCGCAGCGGGTACCGTGCCCGGTGCGGTTTGGTCGGCCATGACCATCACCGAGCCGGTGGTGGTGGTGCCGTCATCCAGCGTGGTGTCTATTTGCTTGGCAAATTTCCCAAGGATACTCTTGGAACAGATGATATAAGAGCCACGTAGTCCGGTGATCGGCAGATTGGTGGCGGTTGCATTGGTTATGCCAATTCGTCCGCCTACCGCATTCGTGGGCAAATAGGTGGTAAGGTTTACCACGGTTTCGCCCGGTGCGAGACCGGCGAGGCGTACATGCTGCCAGAATATAACGCTCTCGTCTGTAGCGGTCACGCTATCCCACATCCCGTTGATGATGCCATTGCCATTGCCATTGGTTGCCGTTGCGCCCACGTGACCTTGTGCATTGAGGTCATCGCCCGGCAGTGCCTTGAACTTGTCCTGGTAGCCGTAGATGAAGACCGGGATGTTCTTGAAGTCCGCAGAAAGGTTTTTCACCTTCGCGCTGTTGATGAGCTCCTGTCCCTTCAGTACGCCGCCGAGCAGCAGGCCGATGATGACTAGCACGATGGCGATTTCGATCAGGGTAAAGCCGGACTGATTGCGTTTCATTATGATACCCTCCCAAGAGATTTCAAATGCCGCGTCCAGATTTCAGCAAGGGCCGTGCCAATGGTGCACGAGACGTGCCTGCCTGGGCGTAGTCCCTGCCGTGCAGGGGTTTATGTTTGAATAATGAAGCATTGCGCAAATTTAGGCAACCCCCGATTTGACGAGATATCGGCAGGGGGTGGCGAAATGCTGATTCAGGAAATGGGGAATCGCTTGCGTGCCGGACGCTGGCTGTTGCTGGGGATGCCAGGCTAATGCATGGCACGTCACCGTCTGGGAACAGCGGCGATCCCGCCACGGAGTTATCGCGCGAATCTGTTGCATAGCGCGGTTATGAGCGGGCCGAGGGATTGGCCTGTACCGGGAACGAGCCGGGCAGGGCGATTGGGCCACCGCCTGACTCAGGCAGGCAACCGTGCTGGCGAGGTGCGTTTCGGGTTGTGCAATTCGCATTCCCCTTCGAGGTATAGGGGTTAAGCGGCTTTGGCTTTGTTGCAAAAAAACCACACTTCCCCCATAAACTTTTGACAGCCCTTCCCCCCTCTCTATACAGTCTGCACCAGTGGTAGCAGGGGGGTTTTTGCCATCACTTCGAGTCGTACAAATAAACCAATTTTTCTTTTCAAGAGGAAATACACAATGAAGAAAATCGTTCTCTCTCTGGCAGGCGTGCTGGCAGCAACCGCGTTTGCTCCGGAAGCGTCCGCTATCCCGTCGTTTGCACGTCAAACCGGCATGGCATGTACCGCTTGCCATTTCCAGCACTTCCCGGTTCTGAACAGCTTCGGCATGGCGTTCAAGGCTGCCGGCTACACCATGATGGGCGCTCAAGGCAAGATCGAAGGCGAACACCTGTCGATTCCTGACACCCTGAACGCCAGCGTATTGGTCAAGCTGCGCTACCAAAAAACCAACGGTTCGGCACCGGACGCGGTTTCCGGCTCGACCACTAACAGCGGCCAATGGCAGATTCCTGACGAAATGTCCATGTTCTTGGGCGGGCGCGTTAGCGAAAACGTTGGCTTCGTAATTGAAGGTAACCTGGCAGGTAATAATCCTACTAGCGCCGGCGGCAATGGCGGTATCGCTACTGGCTTCAAGCTGCCGATGATGTTCGATGCGGGTGGCGCCAAAGTAGGCGTGGTTCCCTTCTGGACCGATGTGCTGGGCATGGCACACGGCTATGAGTTGACCAGCTCCGCCATGGTTCGCGGCCTGCGCTGGGCTGAAGACCGCAGCTACATTTCTGCTGCAAGCTTCATCGGCATGAATAGCGGTGCTGCAATCGGTGCGGCATTCGTGGCCAAGAACGACATGGGCTACATCAACTGGACCCGCTACGCACCTCGCGTTGCCGGCGCTGCTGCTACCGGCATCCAGCTCCGCTCCAACTGGCTGCGTATTGCCGCAACTCCGAACTATGCCGACTGGAACATGCACATCGGTCTGGGTATTGCTAGCGGCGAGAACTGGACTGCCGGCGCTGCAGCAACTACAAACTGCACCGGCGCGAAGGGCGCTGCAGCAGTATGTACAATCGCAACTGCAGCCGCAGCACAAACCAAGCAGGACAGGAAGGCAACGATTCTTGACTTCCAGGGTCAGACTCAACTGGCCGGCAAGGATTTCAGCCTGTATGCATCCTATGCGCGTGCTCCTGGCACCGCAGCCGGGGCAGCTGTTGCCAACGCCTTCAATGCTAATCCTAACGCCAAGCGCGCTTACCAGATCGGTGCTGATTACAGCGTGATTCCTCATGTACTGCATATCGGCGCTTCGTACCTGGACGGCGATAGCGGTGCGGCTACTAACAATAAGACCAAGGGTAAGATGATCCAGGCGATCTATGACGTGCAGCAGAACATCGCGTTGCATGCCAGCTACTCCAAGAGGAGTGGCAGCGCCGTTACGCCAGCAGCTCTGGTCACTACTGGCGACAGCCTGATCAACCTGATGCTGGAAGCATCGTTCTAAGTTGATGGATCGAGGAAAGCGGCCTGAAGCTGGGCCGCAATCCAGAATCGTTGACTGTTGATCAACAGGGGAGACTTCGGTCTCCCCTGTTTTTTGTGCGTTGCGGGAAATTATTTATTGCGCGATACTCCCGCTACTTTTTAATCAGGATAACTAGATGAACAACACCGCAAAATTGGCAAAGATAGACGCGCTGTTAAGCGGGCTGCCCACCTTCCAATGCAAGCCAGGATGTGCCGATTGTTGTGGGCCGGTTGAATTGTCGCGGCTGGAATATATGCGCTGCATCCGGGCTTCCGGGCGCACCAAAGAAGATGTCAGGCAGCAGATGCAAAATAACCTGAAACAAGGGGCATATACCTGCCCTTTGCTCAATACGGAAACCGGGCGATGCACGGTCTATGAGGTGCGGCCGGCCATCTGCCGCTTATTCGGCGTGGTCAAGAATCAACTCCTCTGCCCGCACGGCTACGCACCCGAAAGCTCTACCCTGTTGAGCGATGAACAGGCGCGCGAGATTCTCTGGAAAGTGAATGAGCTTGGAAAATAAAAGCCTTCCTCCCTAAGAAAAACCTCCGTGAAACTATTGAAATGATGAGCGGGAAATGCTTCGGCACATTCTGTTCTTTACGATCCAATCAGGGCAGGACATCCCGCGCGAGAACAGATAAAGGATGGTAAGTGTGAACCCGGGAAGAAATGACCCGTGC
>CAYNYH010000023.1:0-24329 GCA_964401425.1 uncultured Gallionella sp.
TGATAGGCTGGGTGTGGAAGCGCAGTAATGCGTTAAGCTAACCAGTACTAATTGCCCGTGAGGCTTGATCCTATAACGTTAAGTAACAAAGGCGTTTCGCAACGCGCAATCAAAACCACTTTACTTCTTCCAGATACGGTTCAGCGCAAGAGCCTCAAAACTCGACCGGTGAACCACAGACAGGGTAGACGGCAGAACAACGCCGGATACCGACCAGTTTGTCTGACGACCATAGCGAGTTGGTCCCACTCCTTCCCATCCCGAACAGGACAGTGAAACGACTCCGCGCCGATGATAGTGTGCGTCCGCATGTGAAAGTAGGTCATCGTCAGACTCCTCTCAAAGTGAAAGACCCCGCCCAAAAGGCGGGGTCTTTTGCTTTTGGCGTTCGCATCGCTGACCTGCTTGAACGCAGTGACAAGGCGTACCAGAGGTGCGTCTTGCGGTGGAGACTCACATCGGTTTTATCGATGTGATGTCGTAACCAAAGTAGGTCATCGTCAGACTCCTATCAAAGTAAAAACCCTCAGGTGATAATCTGGGGGTTTTTGCTTTGCGGGGGTATTGATACCTTAAACGAATTGACAGCAATTCGTAAAACGCGGAAACTGCGCACCATAACCAGCGGCTTAACGAGTGTTGTTTGCTCGCCTAGTCAGATGGCCAGTAGTTATATCAGTAGTTTCATCAGTGCCGATTTGACATCAGCTTGCGGGGCACTTAAAACATACCAGCTAAAGCGAGGCAACCCGCTCCGCGCAAGCTGAACGGGTTTTGTTTTTTTCAGGGTATTCATTTTGAACGCATCCAACAGCATCGGCATCGTCAGCGCGAAACGCGCGCAATTCGACACTCCGCTGGTTTTCAGGAGCGGTGCAGTGCTGCCACGCTATGAATTGGTGTATGAGACTTACGGCACGCTGAATGCTGACAAGTCCAATGCGATCCTGATCTGCCATGCGCTGTCCGGCCATCACCATGTCGCAGGTCATTATGCGGACAATCCGGGAAACATCGGCTGGTGGGACAATATGGTGGGGCCCGGCAAACCGATTAACACCAATAAATTTTTTGTAATCGGCCTGAACAATCTCGGCGGCTGTCACGGTTCTACCGGCCCTTCCTCGATCAATCCTGAAACCGGGCAGCCCTATGGGGCGGAGTTCCCGGTCATCACGGTGGAAGACTGGGTGGCATCGCAGGCGCGCCTCGCCGACCTGCTCGGCATCCGGCAATTCGCGGCGGTGATCGGCGGCAGCTTGGGCGGGATGCAGGCGCTGCAATGGTCGCTGACCTTCCCCGAACGGGTGCGCCATGTCCTGACGATTGCCGCTGCGCCGCACCTTACCGCGCAGAACATCGCCTTCAATGACGTGGCGCGCAGCGCGATTTTGAGCGACCCGGATTTTCACGGCGGCAATTTCTACCGGCACAACGTGGTGCCGACACGCGGCCTGCGGCTGGCACGCATGCTGGGGCATATCACCTACCTGTCCGACGACGTGATGGCGGACAAGTTCGGGCGCGAACTGCGCGATGGAAAATTCAGCTACGGCTACAACATCGAGTTCGAGATCGAGTCCTATCTGCGCTATCAGGGCGATAAATTCGCTTCCTATTTCGACGCCAATACCTACTTGTTGATGACCAAGGCCCTGGATTATTTTGATCCGGCGCACGATTACAGCGGGGATCTGAACCAGGCGTTCGCACGCGCCAAGGCGGATTTTCTGGTGGTTTCATTCACCACCGACTGGCGTTTTTCGCCGGAGCGCTCGCGCGAAATCGTGCGCCCCCTGCTGCACAACCGGCGCAACGTCAGCTATGCCGAGATCACTTCTACGCACGGTCATGATTCATTTCTGATGGAAAACCCGCACTATTTCGACGTGATGCGTGCCTATCTCGACAACGTCAGCCGGGAGCGCGCATCATGACGCAAGGCGATATCGCACGGCTCGCCGCCGAACGCCCGGATTTTGCCGCGATTGCCGCCTGGATACCTAAGGGTGCATCGGTACTCGACCTCGGCTGCGGCGATGGCAGCCTGCTGCGCTATCTCAAGGAAACCCGTGCGGTGCGCGGCTATGGCGTGGAGATCAACGATCTCGATATCGTGTCGTGCATTGCCAACGGAATAAATGTGATCCAGAACGACCTGGAATCCGGCTTGTCCGATTTTGAGGATGGCTCATTCGACTTCGTGATCCTGTCGCAGACCTTGCAGGCCACACGCCACACCGAGGCGCTGATTCGGGAAATGCTGCGCGTTGGACGAGAGGGTGTCGTCAGCTTCCCCAACTTCGGTTACTGGAAAAACCGTTTCCATGTGCTGCTCGGCAACATGCCGGTTTCCAGCGAGCTGCCCTATCAATGGTATGACACGCCGAACGTGCATCTTTGCACGCTGCGCGACTTCGAAAATTTCTGTCGCGGCCATGATGTGACGGTGCTGGAGCGCCGCGTGATGACCGGCGAAAGAGAGGCAGGATTGCTGCCTAACCTGCTGGGCAGCACAGCGGTGTACCGCTTCAAACGCGCGGCCTAACTGGATGACCGTCTGGCAGCAACTCTTCACCCGCCGCATGCTGATCTGCGTGTTTACCGGGTTCGCTTCCGGCCTGCCGCTCTATCTGCTGCTCAACCTGGTTCCCGCGTGGCTGCGCACCGAACATATCGATCTCAAGACCATCGGCCTGTTCGCGCTGATCCAGTTTCCCTACACCTGGAAATTCCTCTGGTCGCCGCTGCTCGACCGCTATGTCGTGCCGGTGCTGGGGCGGCGGCGCGGCTGGATGCTGCTGACCCAGGTTGCCCTGCTGCTGGTGATCGCCGCGCTGGGCGGCTTTTCGCCGCAGGAAGATTTGGGAGTCATCGTGCTGTTCTGCACGCTGCTCGCCTTCCTTTCCGCCACGCAGGACATCGCGCTGGACGCCTATCGCCGCGAGTTGCTGCTGGACAACGAGCTCGGCTTGGGCAACGCGGTGCATGTCAACGCCTACCGCATCGCCGGGCTGATCCCCGGTTCGCTGTCGCTGATTCTCGCCGACCACCTGCCGTGGGACATGGTGTTCATCATCACCGCGCTGTTCATGCTGCCCGGCATCGCGATGACGCTACTGGTCAAGGAACCGGCCGCGGTCAATACGCCCAAGACGCTGCGCGCCGCGGTGGTCGAACCGTTCCGCGAATTCATCGGGCGGCAGGGCTGGCAAGGCGCGCTGCTGATCCTCGCGTTCCTGTTCTTCTACAAACTCGGTGACAGTCTGTGCACCGCGCTGGCCACGCCGTTCTATCTCGACATGGGCTTTAGCAAATCGCAGATCGGCCTGATCGCCAAGAATGCCGGGCTGTGGCCGGCGGTGATCGGCGCGCTGTTCGGAGGCATCTGGATGCTCAGGCTCGGCATCAACCGCGCGCTGTGGCTGTTCGGCGTGGTGCAGGTGGTATCGATCTTCGGCTTCTACTGGCTGGCGGTACAGGGTACCCATGCAGAAATCACTGCGCTGCACCTCACACAACTGGCGTTCGTGATCGGCCTGGAGGCATTCGGGGTCGGCTTGGGCACGGCGGCCTTCGTCGCCTACATCGCGCACACTACCCATCCTGCCTACACCGCGACCCAGTTCGCGCTGTTCACCAGCCTCGCCGCCGTGCCGCGCACCTTCGTCAACGCCACGGCAGGCTGGCTGGTGGAGCAGATGGGCTGGAGCGGTTTCTTCCTGCTGTGCGCGGTATTAGCAATACCGGGAATGCTGCTGCTGTTCAAGGTCGCACCATGGAATGAAACTGTACGGGATATCCGATGAAGCGTTTCCTGATGTGCGAGCCGAGGTTTTTTGAAGTGTGCTATGTGATCAATCCCTGGATGGAAGGCAACCTGGGGAAAGTGGACGAGGCGCTGGCGAGGCAGCAGTGGAAAAATCTCTATGACATCGTGACGATGCGGGCAACGGTCAGCCTGGTCGAACCCGTTGCGGGGCTGCCGGACATGGTGTTTACCGCCAATGCGGGCCTCGTCCACAATGAAGATGTCATCGTCTCGTCGTTTCGCCATGCCGAGAGGCAGCCGGAAGCAAGGCACTTCGAGGAATTCTTTGCCTCCCAAGGCTACAACGCGCGGTATCTGCATGAAGAAACAATCTTCGAGGGTGCGGGGGATGCCCTGTTCGATTCGCTGGGCAGGCTCTGGGTCGGATCGGGAATCCGCAGCACGCCACGAGCGCTGGGCGAAATCGTCGATGCGCTTGGTGTCGAAGCCTTTGGCCTGGAACTCGTCGATCCCCACTGGTATCACCTCGACACGGCCTTCTGCCCGTTGCCGGAAGGGCAAGTCATCGCCTACGAGAAAGCGTTTTCCGGAAAAAGTATAGAAGCCCTGCATGGGGCCTTCGGTGAGAACATCATCTGGATCGCGGAAACGGACGCCGGAAATTTCGCCTGCAATGCGATCTCCATTGAGCGGAGCATCATCCTGCACAAGGCCTCGGCGGAGCTGAAACTTGCCTTGCAGCAGCGCGGCTTCGAAGTCATCGAGGTGGACGTTTCCGAATTCCTCAAGGCAGGTGGGGCATGCAAGTGTCTGACCCTGGAGATTTGAAGTGAGCATAAACATGAGCGCCAATGAGTTGATTGCCGCCGCGCAGAAATTATCGCGCGCCGTATCGGGCCTGTCTTTTTCCGCGCCGGTCACGCATGTCTATAACCCGCTCGATTACGCTTGGGCGTGCCACGAGCAATACCTGCGGCGCTACGGCGAAGGCAGGAAGCGCATCGTGTTCGTCGGCATGAATCCTGGCCCGTTCGGCATGACGCAGATCGGCGTGCCGTTCGGCGAAATTGCAGCGGCGCGCGACTGGCTGCACCTCGATGCGCCCATTGCCAAGCCGTCGCAGGAAAATCCGGCGCGGCCCATCGAAGGCTGGGCCTGTCCGCGCAGCGAAGTGAGCGGGCGGCGGTTGTGGGGGCTGTTTGCGCAACGCTTCGGGGAGGCGGACAGTTTCTTCGCCGAACACTTCGTCGCCAACTATTGCCCGCTGGCGTTCTTTGCCGGCGCACGCAACCTCACGCCGGATAAGCTGCCCCCAGCGGAGGCAACTCCTCTGTTTACGGCCTGTGACGCCCATCTGGCCGAAGTGGTCAGCGCCAGCGGCGCGGAGTGGGTGATCGGCATCGGCGGCTTCGCCGAGGCTCGTGCGCGCCACGCGTTGGCGGAGGCCCCGGGCATCCGCTTCGGGCGCATCCTGCATCCCAGTCCGGCCTCGCCTGCCGCCAACCGCGGCTGGGCGGAACAGGCCACCCGGCAGATGCAGGCGCTTGACCTGTGGGATCATCAGGGAAGCGGAGGCTGCTCGTGAGCGCCAATGCTGGCGCATCGTTCGCGCTATCCAAGGCTGCTCGTTCTTGATGAGCAAGCTTGTGCAGGCAGGCTTGTGCAGCCCACAAACCCGGCATGTAACCCTACAGGCAAGGCCGCCTCGTCTGATCCGGGCGAGCTTCACCATTTTTCGGCCAGAATACTTCCCGTCGTCTCCAGAGCTGATTTTCCGCGTTTTTTCATTACCCACCTTTCGCATGGTTGCGGTAAACTACTGACGAAAAAGCAAGGAAGTCATTCGATGGATGTCGCCGAAAGCCCAATACTGTCCCGCCTGAAAGTCAGCAATCGTCTGCCCACACCTAAGGGAGTGGCGCTGGAGGTTATTAATCTGACGCAACGCGATGATGTGTCCAATCACGACATTGTCCGGCTGGTCGGCTCAGATCCGGCCTTGAGTGCGCAGGTCATCAAGGCGGCCAATGTGCTGCTCACCAATCCTTCGAGACCGATCGCCACCATTACCGATGCCGTGACAGTGCTGGGAGTGCATGCATTGCGCCAGTTGGTGCTCGGCATCGCGCTGATCGTGGATTACCGCCAGGGCCCCTGCAAGCAGTTCAACTATCCGCATTTCTGGGCGCATTCGCTGCTGACCGGCATCGCCGCGAAGCATCTGGCGACACGCGCGCGCCTGGCCGTTGCCGAGGAGATTTTTGTGCTGGGCCTGCTCGGCAATATCGGGCAACTGGCCCTGGCCACTGCATATCCGGAGGAGTATGGCGATGTGCTTGAGCATGCGAAGGGCAAGTCGCTGGATGAACTACGCCGGCAGGAGCACGATAAATTCGGTTGCGATCAGGCGGAGTTGAGCGAGGCGATACTTGCCGATATGCATTTTCCCAGAATTTTCCAGGTACTGGCGCGTGATTTTCGGCAGCCCGAATCCAGCAAGACGACCGAAGGTTCGCGCGAATGGCGGCTGATGCATCTGCTGCATGTGGCATCGCAACTGGCGGATGCGTGCCTGGCGAATTCCGCGGAACGCGGCGGGCTGGTGGCGAAGCTGAGGTTGCATGCCGCGCGCGTGGCTATCGAAACGGATTATCTCATCGAGATTGGCGATGCGTGCGTGCGCGACTGGCTGGATTGGCTGGAATTGATGCATATGGGGATGGTTCATATCCCGCCGTTTGCGGAGCTGCTGAGCCAATCGGATGCGGCTGATGCTGCAGCCGAAGTGCCGCAATGGGCGCATGCCGATCAGGCCAATTACAAGATGCGCGTGCTGGTGGTCGAGGATGATCGCGCCATGCTGGTGCTGCTGGAGGCTATGCTGAAGGCAGCAGGGCACGAGGTGCTGGTTGCGCGCAACGGCGTTGAGGCGATGCACATCGTCGAACAGCAGCGCCCGCAGCTGGTGATTACCGGATGGACGATGCAGCAGATGGATGGCATCACGCTGTGCCGCAGACTGCGCGAGAGCCCGGAACGTCGCGATGTGTATGTGATCATTCTCACCATGCAGGAGAGCGTGGACAGGCTGGTTGAGGCATTCGATGCGGGCGCGGACGATTATCTGGTCAAGCCGGTCGCGCAGAAAGTTTTCTTTGCGCGCCTGCGCGCCGCGCAGCGGGTGGTTCGGTTGCAGGAAGAATTGGCCTTCGACCGCGAGCAGTTGCTGCGCTTTTCCAAGGATCTGGCGGCATCCAATGAGCGCTTGCAGCGGCTGGCCTTGACCGATGCGCTGACCGAATTGCCCAACCGTCGTTTTGCGATGGAGCGCCTCGAGCAGGAATGGGCATTGTCCAAACGCGGCGACCGCACCTTGTCCTGCATGATGGTCGATGTCGACTACTTCAAGCCCATCAATGACAAGTTCGGCCACCAGGCGGGCGACGAGGCGCTGAAATGCATTGCCAATACCCTGCGTCAGTCGGCGCGCACGCAGGATGTGGTGTGCCGCTATGGCGGGGAAGAGTTCCTGGTGATCTGTCCTGACACCGGCATCGATGCGGCTTACCAGTGCGCCGAACGGTTACGCCTGAATGTGGCTGCGCTGAAGTTCAAGAGTCAGGGGGCCGACATCAAGCTGACAATCAGCGTTGGCGTGGCGCAGAAGAAGGGCGGAATCGCCTCGATAGAGGATTTGCTGCACCGTGCCGATGAATGCCTGTATGCGGCAAAGCAGGGCGGGCGTAACAGGGCGGTCTGCGAGAAATAATCTCCTGGGAACTGCCGCTGGCCGCTGGCGTTTCCATGAGGAACCGTGCGGCGATCAGTGCCCCGTTTTATATGCAACCTGACTGGTAAAACCAGCTCACCGCACGGCCTTCTCCCGCAATTTCAATTGCTTTTTCCTGGGTGGGATCGCCCCTGAAAAAAGCCGTCGGCATCGCCGATCCACCGCGTTTAATTGGAAGATAGAGGATTTGTTTTGTAAGAATAAATCTTACATGCCTCATCTTTGGATGCTTACAAAAAAAACGGCGCGTTTCCCATTTTTTTCTTGCATGCGGCTCCTGATAATGCGAGCACTGAAATTCGGTGGTCGATGCCCGCAGTAAACGCGGGGTGCAGCCGGTTCAGACTCGTTCCATACTGGCTACAGGGGGGTACATGAGCACCATGCAATTGCAGGAAGGCATCCGTGACATCAATCTGACTTATCTGATGCTGGCTCAGCAAATGATCAAGGAAGACAGGTCGGCCGCAATTTTCCGTTTGGGTATCGGTCAGGATCTGGTGGATATCATCGCCGGCCTGACGCCCGCGCAGATCATCAAGATAGCGGCTTCCAATATGCTATTGTGCCGTTTCCGTTTTGACGAAAACCTGCTGCTCAACATGGTGACCGGATACAGCAAGGATCGCATGATGTCGCAGGCGCATGCGGCGATCCTGATGTCGGCGCAACCCGTAGAAGAGCTGGCGTAGAAAGGCGGCTGATCTGACTGTCAAGACTGTAGCGGGCGAAGCCCAGCAAGTCAGGGTTGCGATTGACCTGATCGAGTTGGGCGCACGCCTGCAGTTGCTGCAGGAAGAAACCTCGCTGAGTCGCGAGCGTTTGCTCAGGCTCTACAAGGAGATCAAGGGTGAGTCCCCTTCCAAGGGGATGCTGCCTTACTCGACTGACTGGTTCATGAGCTGGCAGCCGAATATCCACTCCTCCCTGTTCATGGATATCTACCGGTTTCTGGTCATCAACGCCGGAATCGACGGCGTGCAGGCGCTGATTACCTCGTATCGCTTATACCTCGACCAGGTGCAAGGCATCGAAGATGCCGAACCCGTGCTGAGTATTACCCGCGCATGGTTTCTGGTCCGTTTTTTCAAGGCGGGAATGATGCAACTCTCTCCCTGCCGGGAATGCGGCGGATACTTTGTGGCTCATGCGAACGAGCTGCACGACAACTATGTGTGCGGCATCTGCCATCCTCCCGCGCGCGCCGGCAAGACCAAGGCTGCCAAACAGGCCTCGATTGCCGCTTTGCAAGCTGCCTGTTGATCGGATCCCGCAAGGCTGGCGGAAGGGGGCATCCTTGCGCTTCAAACCGGTCAAAAAACTGCGCGAATGCGCAATTCATTCCCTTCCAATCCTCCCGAATTAATCTAGAATGCGCATATGGGCTTTGCCGGTTGCGATGCGGAGCGCGCAAAGCAAAGCCGGTGCATGAAGGACCTAGGGCCTCTTCTTGCGAGGCTAAACGACAACAGGGAATGCTGGCATGTTGGTAATCATCGGTTATGTGGTGGTGTTGTTCTCGGTATTCGGCGGGTTTGCCATGGCCGGCGGCCATCTGGCCGCATTGCTCCAGCCCATCGAATTGTTGATGATCGGCGGGGCCGCAGTGGGTGCCTTTTTTGTCGGAAACACCGGCAAGGCGATCAAGGCTACCCTCAAGGGCTTGCCGAAGACGCTGAAGGGACCCAAATACAACAAGGCAACCTACATGGAGCTGATGGCTTTGATGTACGAATTGCTGAACAAGGTGCGCAAGGAAGGCCTGATGTCCATCGAGGGCGATGTGGAGACGCCAGCAGAAAGTGCGCTTTTCGCCAAGTACCCCAAAGTGGCTTCGGACCATCATGTGATCGAGTTCATGACCGACTATTTGCGCATCATGGTCAGCGGCAACCTGAACGCGATGGAAATCGAGAGCCTGATGGATATCGAAATCGACACGCATCACCACGAGGAAATGGTGGCTTCCCATGTGATTGCCAAGCTGGGCGACGGGATGCCGGCTTTCGGTATCGTTGCGGCGGTGATGGGCGTGGTGCATACCATGGAATCTGTCGGCCTTCCGCCCTCCGAGCTGGGGATGCTGATCGCCCATGCATTGGTGGGTACCTTCCTAGGCATCCTGCTGGCCTACGGGTTTGTCGGCCCCTTGGCCACGCAACTGGAACAGAAAGCCATGGAAGGTACCAAGATATTCAATGTCATCAAGGTGACGTTGCTGGCCAATCTCAATGGTTATGCGCCGGCGATGGCGGTCGAGTTCGGCCGCAAGGTGCTGGATTCCACGGAACGTCCGGGCTTTGCCGAGCTGGAAGAGCATGTCAAACAAAAACGCTAGTCAGAGGGTGGAAAGCGCGGAACAAAAAACAGAATTGTTGTCGCGGTTGCACTGCGCCCTCCGCTATGGCGTGCTGCATAGCGGTACCCCGCAATCTGCCCACTGCCCACAGTCCTCAGTCTTCTGAATATGGCCGACGACAAGAACAAAAAGCCCATTATCGTTAAGCGCATCAAGAAGGTGGTGGGCATGCCGCACGGTGGTGCATGGAAGATTGCCTATGCCGACTTCGTCACGGCGATGATGGCGTTTTTCCTGCTGATGTGGCTGCTCGGCTCGACTGCCAGGGGCGATCTGGAGGGGATTTCCGAATATTTCAAGCGTCCGCTCGCAGTCGTGTTATCCGGCGGCACGACGGCTGGTGATACCACCAGTATCCTAAAGGGTGGCGGACAGGACCTCACGCGCAGCGAAGGGCAAGTCAAGCGAGGTGAAACCTCCGCCGAAAGAAAAATTATCAGTCTCAAGGATGCACAAAAAGAACTCGAGCATATCCAGCGCAAGCAGGAAGTCGAAAAGCTCAAGCAACTGAAAGCCAGCATCGAAAAAGCCATCGAAAGCAATTCCAGGCTGCGGCAATTCAAGAACCAGATCCTGCTGGACATTACCAGCGAGGGCTTGCGTATCCAGATCGTGGACGAGAAAAACCGCCCAATGTTCCAGATCGGCAGCGCCCAGCTGGAACCCTACACCAGGGAAATCCTGCATGAGATCGGCAAGATGTTGAATGAGGTGCCCAACAAGGTGAGTATTTCCGGCCATACCGACGCGGCGCTTTATGGCGGGGGCGCCAAGGGGTACGGCAATTGGGAATTGTCCGCGGATCGCGCCAATGCTTCGCGCCGCGAACTGATCACGGGTGGCATGGCGGAGGAAAAAATCGTCCGCGTCGTGGGATTATCTTCTGCAGTGTTGTTCAAGAAAGAGGAGCCGCTCAATCCGGTTAATCGTCGCATCAGCATGATTGTGATGAACAAGAAGGCCGAGGAGGCAGCCAGCCATGATGGCGGCACGGTTGGTGAGGGTGCTGCGGAAGATGCGGAATCCGGCGGTATGGAAGAGAATCGAGCTGGAGGGGTGCAAACCGGCAACTTGCAAAATACCGAGGTGGCGCCTGCCGTACCGGCAGCACGCCAGCCCTGATTCCGCGAATTGGCAGGTGTTTATTTCTCTGTTCCCCCAAAGAAAATCGATACTTGCCATTTAAAGTGCCGATCATGGCGGGATTGCCTCATGATCGGCTGTCGATGATCGACGGCAGCATGGCGGTGGAAGTAAGCGTATAAATTTGATACGGGAGTTGATGATGTTGAATGACATGAAAATCAGTTCGCGGTTGACGATCTTGCTTGCACTTTTTATGGCAGGACTCGTGATAGTCGGTGTGGTAGGGCTGTATGCCGCGAGCAAAACGGAGCAGGCCCTGGAGTCGGCATTCGATGAGAAGATGACCCCGCTCGTGCAATTGACTGCCATCGCCAAGGCGAATCTGGGCAACCGGCTGGCTATCGCCAATGCGGTCATCCAGCCCGAGAATATGGCGGACTATATCCAGGTGGTGGGAAAGAACAAGGTAGAGATCGATAATCAATGGGCGGCCTTCATGACCTCGCTGACCGACGAGGAAGACCGGAAACTGGCGGCGAAATTCGCCGAAGTGCGCGGACGCTTCGTCGAGGAGGGTATCAAGCCGGCCTTGGCGGCAATGCGCGCCAATAATGTGGCCGAGATCAGGCGCATACAGATAGAGCATGTCAATCCCCTGTATGCGCCGCTATTCGAGGCGCTGGATGCGCTGATCGAAATGGAAAAGCGCGATACTCAAAAGCTGCATGAGGAATCAACCGCCACCTACAAGAGCATGCGCATGCTGTCCATCGTGCTGATCCTGATTGGTGCGGTATTGGGCGGCGGGTTGGGGTTCTCCATCATCCGCGGCGTGCATCGCTCGGTGGACGAGTTGCGCGGCGTGATGGTGAAGATGTCGGCGGATGGCGACTTGAGGGCGCGCGCCAAGGTATACGGGCAGGATGAGATCGGCGAGGCGGCGGCGGCATTCAACGTCCTGATCGACAGTTTTGCCAGCATCATTCGACAGATAGTCGGTCACGCAGATACGGTGTCCAGTACAGCGGTGCAATTGGCCGCCTCCACGTCGCAAATTTCGCAAAGCTCGCAGGCGCAGAGCGAGGCGGCTGCCTCCACGGCGGCGGCAGTGGAGCAGATCACCGTGAGCATCAGCTCGGTTGCCGCCAACACCGATGATGTGCGCAAGCTGTCCGAAAAGAGCCTGAACCAGACCCGGCAGGGCAACCAGAATGTTACGGAAATGATCAGTGAAATCCACAGCGTGCAAGGGGCGGTCAACCAGATCGCCAACTCGGTCAAGGAGTTCGTCGACAGCACCCGCGCCATTGCCGGCATGACCCAGCAGGTGAAGGAAATCGCCGATCAGACCAATCTGCTGGCATTGAATGCTGCTATCGAAGCGGCACGCGCCGGCGAGCAGGGGCGAGGTTTTGCGGTGGTGGCGGACGAGGTGCGCAAGCTGGCGGAAAAGTCCGCGCAGTCGGCCAATGAAATCGACCAGGTAACCAACTCGCTGAACCAGAAATCCAACCATGTCGAAGCCACGGTGCAGGAAGGCCTGCAATCCCTGCAGGCAACACAGGAACATATCGAGCGGGTCTCGGCCGTGTTGACCGAGGCGGGCGAGGCGGTTACGCAATCCAGTCACGGCGTAAACGATATCGCCGCCTCGGTGAGCGAGCAAAGTCTGGCAAGCAGCGAGATCGCGCGCAATGTGGAGAAAATCGCGCAAATGTCGGAAGAGAACCATGCTGCGGTGGAATCGAATGCACAGGGTATCGTGCGCCTGGAGCAATTGGCCGGGGAATTACAGGCTGCAGCAAGCCGGTTCAAGGTGTAAGGGTGAGTGCGTGAGTTGGAGCAGTTTAATGGGCCGCTCCATGCTTGCCAGGTAATAGTTTTTCGGGGGAAAAACCGGTCATGCAAAATAAGAATGCTTACGTTTCACAAAAGGAAGTGCCGTTTCCGGCGGGAGCTGTCCTGGTCTCAAAAACCGACACCAAGGGCATCATTACCTATGCAAACGACGCATTCGTGGCGATCTCGGGTTATGCGCGCGAAGAGCTGATTGGCACAAGCCACAACATCGTACGCCACCCTGATATGCCGCCCTCGGCTTTCCAGTGGCTGTGGGATACGCTGAAGGCAGAGCGCCCTTGGCGCGGTACGGTCAAGAACCGCTGCAAGAACGGCGACCACTATTGGGTGCGCGCCACCGTCGCGCCGATCATCGAAGGCGGCAAGATCACCGGCTATGTGTCGGTGCGCAAAGCCCCGACGCGCGAACAGATTGCCGAAGCAGAAGCGCTGTGCAAGGAATTGAACCAGTCCGGCGCGCAAATCGTGTCGAAATACGAGCGGTTCAGGTTCAGGAACTGGTCGCTGAAGGCCAAGTTGCAATCCACGATCCAAGCCACGCTCATCGTTGTCCTGGCGATCGCGCAGGTCTTTGTTTCTGCGGATCTCAGGGAGGAATCCAAGATATTAGCGGCGGATAAAGGCGCACAGATTGCTAACGAAATCATCGACAGCGCGAATATGCTGATGGTGACTGGGCAGATCGGCAACGAAGATAATCGCAAACTGCTAATCCGTAAAGTCGGTTCAACCAGCGATGTTAAATCCGTGCAATTTGTCCGGGTGCAGCAAGTGGTGGATCAGTTTGGCCCAGGCCTGCCCGAAGAGCGCATCAAGGACGAGGCGCAGCGGAAGGCAATCGAAAGCAAAAAACCCAGCGTCATTTTCACTGATGATGGCAGCGGTATGCCGATATTGCGGGTAGTGACACCCTATCTGGCGAGCAAGGATTTCCACGGCACCGATTGCACCGGCTGTCATGCAGTGCCGGAAGGCACGGTGCTTGGCGCTTCGGATGTGGTAATCGACATGAAGCCCGACCTCGACCGAATCAACCGTATGGAGATGCAGATAATGGCCGGGCAGATTGCGCTGCAAATCTTCCTGTTCTTCTTCATCGGCTACTGCGTCGACAAGTATGTGCGCCGCCCGGCCCATGCTGTAAGCAATGAGTTCAGGAATATCATGGAGGGCAATCTCGATACCGAGCTGGATATTTCCGGTCGGGATGAGATGGGGTCGCTGCTGTGCGAAATTCAGGCCATGCAATGCTATTTACGTACCATGGTGGACGAGATTGCCACGCCGGTCGGGCAGATGCAGCAGCGTATCATGGATATGGACGCCAGGGTGTCCAGTGTCGCAGGCAATGCGGTCGACGAGCAGGATCATATCCAGCAGATTGCCAGCACCATGGAGGAATTCAGCCAGTCGATCGCCGAAGTGGCAAGCATGGCGGCAGATTCGCTCAATGATGCGCGGGCGATGCAAGAGGTGATCAATGCAAATGCCGACAGGATGCAAGGCCAGATCAACCCCGCGATGGGCAAGGCCGTGGACACCGTGCAGTCTTCCAGCAGGACGATCGCCGATCTCAGCGCAGCAATCCAGAAGATCGGCGCGATTGCGAATGCCATCAAGGATATCGCTGAACAGACCAATCTGCTGGCGTTGAATGCGGCAATTGAGGCGGCGCGCGCTGGCGAACAGGGGCGCGGCTTCGCAGTGGTGGCAGATGAGGTGCGAAAACTGGCGGAGCGTACCGCAACCAGCACCAGGGATATCGCCAGCACCATCGGGGAGATTAACGCAATTTCGGAGGCTGCCGTAAGATCCATGCAGGGCGCGATAACCGATGTCGAAAACGGCGTTTCCCTGGTTCACCTGAATAGCGAGGGGCTCAAAAAAATCAGAACTGCAATGGTCAACGTGGATGAGCGCATGGAGCATATTGCCACCGCCATGAGAGAGCAGTCTGCGGCGAGCGAGAGCGTGGCGAATAGCCTGGAGCGAGTCACCGGCCTGGTAGACAACAATACGCAATCCACCAAGGATGCCAAGGAGGCTGCAGAAGAGTTGGCCAAGTCGGCAGATGAGTTGAAAAAAGCCGGGTATCCGCTGACCAAATGCGCAATGGGGTAGGGTAGGAGAGGCGGTGAGGAGAGAGAAATGTCGGACCTGTTAAAAAATATTGATGCCCGTACCAAGCTGGCGGGAACCAACAAACTGGAAATCCTGATGTTCACGCTTGGCCTGGACAATCGTACGGGGCGTGAAGAGACCTTCGGCATCAACGTGTTCAAGGTGCGCGAGGTAATGCGCATACCGAAAATCACCCGTGCGCCGGAAATGCCGCCTGCGGTGGAGGGCATGGTGAGCCTGCGCGGTGCGCTCGTACCGGTGATCGATCTGGCCAAATATACGGGGGTCGAGACCGACGACAAGGCGGAGATCATGATTGTCACCGAGTACAACGGACATACCCAGGGTTTCCTGGTCAAGGCGGTGGATAACATCCTGCGCCTGGACTGGGCGGCAATGCGCGTCCCGCCGGCGATGCTGGTCGCCGAAATGGGCGGGCTGGTCACGGCGATTACCGAACTGAAGGACGGCCGCCTGGTGATGATGCTGGATGTGGAGAAGGTGCTTTCCGAAACTAGCCGCTTCGATAGCGACGATCTGATTTTCAGGAATGTGCAACCGCTGGGCAAGGAACGCACGGTGTTCTTCGCCGACGATTCTTCGGTAGCGCGCAACCAGATCGCGCGGACGCTGGATGCGATGCAGGTGAAACATGTCTCGGCAATCAACGGCCGCCAGGCGTGGGCCGAGTTATCGAAGATGGCGGATTACGCTGAAGCCTCGCACATACCGCTCAAGGATATGGTGCAGGTGATTTTGACGGATGTGGAAATGCCCGAGATGGACGGCTATATGCTGACGCGCAAGATCAAGGCAGATAAACGGTTTGCCGGCATACCGGTGCTGATGCATTCATCGTTGAGCAGTTCATCCAACCAGCAACTCGGCAAAACAGTCGGGGTGGATGAATACGTGCCGAAGTTTGAGCCGCAGAAACTGGCGCAGACTTTGGCGCGGTTGTTGGCTTGATGGGAGGCAGGTCGGGCTTCAGCCCGATTGTCGGACTGAAGTTCGACCCACCATCTGGATGAGGAGAGAGAGATGACTTACACGGAAGGCATGTTAAGCAGTAACCGGGACGGATTGCTGGATCATGTTGACGCACGCACCAATCTGGCGGGCACCAACAAGATGGAAATCCTGCTGTTCAATCTGGGCAGCAGCGAGAAGTTCGGCATCAATGTGTTCAAGGTCAAGGAAGTTTGCCAGGCGGGCAAGATCACGCGCACACCCAACATGCCGGCCGGAGTGGACGGCATCGTCAGCTTGCGCGGGCATGTGATGCCGGTGCTCAATCTGGCGAATTTCATGGGGATATACCCGACCGAAAAGTACCACACCATGATGGTTGCGGAGTACAGCAATCACATCCTGGGTTTTCTGGTGAAAGAGGTGGATCGCATCATCCGGGTGGATTGGGACAAGGTGCGCGCGACGGAAGGAATGCTCTCCGACAAGGGCGCGCTGATTACCGCCATCACCGAGTTGCCGGACGGGTCGCTGATTTCGATTCTGGATGTTGAGCAGATACTGGCCAATGCATTTGGCGATGCCATTGTCGGAAACGTCGAGCGCGTGGAGTCGGCGCATGACCTGTGCATCTTCTTTGCCGACGATTCGATGGTGGCGCGCAGAAAGATCGCCGAAGTGCTCGACAAAATGGGCGTCAAGCACATCCAGGCAACCAATGGCCACGAGGCATGGGAGAGGCTCAGGGCGATGGCGGATGCGGCGCAAAGCGGGGGGGGGAGTCTGCACGACCAGATTCAGGTGATCCTGACCGATGCGGAAATGCCCGAGATGGACGGTTACGTGCTGACACAAAATATCAAGGCAGACCGCCGCTTCGATGGTATACCGGTGGTGATGCATTCGTCGCTGTCTTCGGATGCGAACCGCGCAATGGGACGGCGTGTCGGGGTGGATCACTATGTGCCGAAATTTGATTCAATAGTGCTGTCGTCGACGCTGCGCCCGTTGTTGACTTGAATGCGGGATTGAGGGCGAGGATTGTGGATTGAGGAGCGGGGACGGCGGCGTATTTTGCCCGAACCTGATTCCTTGATGCCGGATTTTGGAGGGATGTGATGGGAATAGAAAATACGAGATTTCTGGTGGTGGACGATTTTTCCACGATGCGGCGCATCGTGCGCAATTTGCTCAAGGAACTGGGCTTTCTGAATGTTCAGGAAGCGGAAGACGGCGTGGATGCCTTGGCCAAACTGCGTGTGGACGAGTTCGATTTTGTGGTGTCCGACTGGAACATGCCCAACATGACGGGGATAGAACTGCTGCGTGCGATCAGGGCGGACGAAAAGCTCAAGCATCTGCCGGTGCTGATGGTGACGGCGGAGGCGAAGAAGGAAAACATCATTGAGGCGGCGAAGGCCGGCGCAAGTGGTTACGTGGTTAAGCCGTTTACGGCTGCTACGCTGGATGAAAAGCTGAAGAAAATATTTGCCAACATGCAAAAGTGAGTAATGCCATGAATGACAACACTGCAAATCAGGATTCCGACGACCTCGAAGCGTTATTCGACAGCATCGTGGCTGCCAATGCCGAGGAAGATAATCCGTTCCCCGCGGTGGGGGGCAAGGAGGCCGATTCGGCGAAGATGATCAACCAGATCGGACACATGGCGCGGACGCTGCACGACACGTTGCGTGAACTTGGGCTGAACAAGGAAATCGAGAAGGCGGCGGCTTCCATTCCGGATGCGCGCGACCGCCTGAATTATGTGGCAACCCTGACGCAGCAGGCCGCGGAACGGGTGTTGAATGCAACCGATGCGGCGCAGCCGATCCTGGAAAAAGTGGAAGTCGAATCGCATCGCCTGGCGGGGCAGTGGCAGATGCTGTTCGAGAAGAAGCTGGACGTGATGCAATTCAGGGATCTCGTCATGCAAACTCAGGCCTTTCTCCATGAGGTGCCCAGGCAGACCAAGGCGACCAACGCCCACCTGATGGAAATCATGATGGCGCAGGACTTCCAGGATCTGACCGGCCAGGTCATCAAGAAGATCATCGAAGTGACCAAGGCCATGGAGGAACAGCTGGTTTCGCTGCTGCTGGAGGCCGCGCCGCCTTCGGTCAAGGCGGAATTCGATTCAGGGCTGTTGAATGGCCCGGTCATCAATGCGGAAGGGCGCACGGATGTGGTGACCAGTCAGGATCAGGTGGACGATCTTTTGGAGAGCCTGGGGTTTTAGCAGAGGCGCGGCGCGCCGTGTTCTGCGGATAGGGAGAATGAAATGAACGACTTTGCCGGCATGGAAGAATTGTTGAGCGACTTTTTGCTGGAGGCGGGCGACATGCTGTCCGAAGTGGATAGCAAGCTGATGGAGCTGGAAAAGCACCCCGATGACAGCAAGCTGCTCAACGAGATATTCCGCGGCTTCCATACCATCAAGGGTGGCGCCGGATTTCTCAATGCAACCGAATTGGTCACGCTGTGCCATCTCACCGAAAACCTGTTCGACAAATTGCGCAACCGCGAATTGACTCTGAGTGCCGAACTCATGGATGTGATTTTTGCTGCAACCGCCGAAGTGCGCAGGATGTTCGGTGCCTTGCAGCAAAACCTGCAGCCAAGCGCGGCACCCGCGGACATCCTCGACAACCTGAAGGTGGCATTGAGCGGAAAGGCGGTTTCCGCTCCGGCCAAGAGCCAGCCAGCAACGGCAGCTCCGGCGGCCGGGGCACACGTAGCGCCGCCGCCAGCCGCTATGGACGGGGTGGACTGGGAAGCGCTGTATAACGCATTGACCGGCGGTACGGACATTGCGGCCAAAGTGGGTGTAGCGCGCGACCCGGAAAAAATTGCTGCGGCGGTATCCGAAGAGGAGTCCACCAGGAAGGCATTCGGACGCCGCGCCAGCGATGTACCGGGTTCCACGGTCGGGCGGCGCGACGGCGACGTGCCGGCCAAGGAAGCCAAGGAATCGACGATCCGCGTGGACACCGACCGCCTCGACCAGGTTCTCAATCTGTCCGGCGAAATCGGCCTGACCAAAAACCGGCTGACGCACTTGCGCTCCAGCATCATGCAGGGGGGCAACGATGCGGATACCTTGCGTGACCTGGATCAATCCGTCACGCAACTGGATATGCTGGTGGTGAATCTGCAGAACGCCGTGATGAAGACGCGCATGCAGCCGATCGGCCGGCTGTTCAAGAAGTATCCGCGCCTGGCGCGCGATCTGGCGAGGTCATTGGGCAAGGACGTGGAGCTGGTGTTGTCCGGCGAAGAAACCGAAATGGACAAGACCATGATCGAGGACTTGAACGATCCGCTGGTGCACCTGGTGCGCAATGCAGTGGATCATGGCGTGGAGACTGTCGAGCAGCGCATCGCCGCCGGCAAGCCGGAAAAGAGCATGGTGGAGTTGAGCGCGCGTCAGGAAGGCGATCATATCCTGATTACCATCGCAGACGATGGGCGCGGCATGCGTCCGGAGGTGATCCGCAACAAGGCAATCGAAAAAGGCCTGATCACCACCGAGGTGGCGAATACTCTGGACGAGAGCCAGTGCCTGGAATTGATTTTTTTGCCGGGGTTTTCGACCAAGGATGAAATCTCCAGCGTCTCGGGGCGCGGCGTCGGCATGGATGTGGTGAAAACCAATATCCAGAAACTCAACGGCGTCGTCGACATCCAGTCCGAGCCCGGCAAGGGAACCGTGCTGACCATCTCACTGCCGCTCACACTGGCAATCCTGCCGGTGCTGATTCTGCGCCTCGGCGAGCAATCCTTTGCCGTGCCGCTGTCGATGGTGCGGGAGATACTGTCCATCACGCCCGATCAACTGCAGCAGGTTTCCGGCAGGGCAACCATGGTGGTGCGCGGCGAGGTGCTGCCGGTGCTGCCATTGGCGCAGTTGATCGGCTGGGAGCAGGGCACCAATCCGGAAGTGGGCGTGCTGATGCAGTTCGGCAACAACAGTTTCATCCTGTCGGCGGACGGTTTTGCCGGGCATGACGATGTGGTGATCAAGTCGCTGGATACTTTCCGCCCCAAGGGCGTGGCGGGAGTGACGATGTCCAGCGAGGGCGACATCGTGCTGATCCTCGATATCAAGGAGCTGCTCAGCGATGTGCGCGGGCATTAGCGGGATTTAGGGGAATATCATGTTTTGCGGAAAATTGAGACGGGAATATCAGGAATTGCAGGCCAGGCTGGCCCAAACCGATCGGGAGATTGCCGCGCTGCGCGGCGATTTGTCCAGGCTGGAGGGGGAGCGCGAGGCGGTGCGCGCCGAGCTGGAGGGAGTTCAGGCAGAACATCAGAGTTCGGTGCGGCTGCATGCCAATATGCAGGGATTCGGCGATTCCTTTGCGGCGCTGCAAAAATCCCAGGTTGCTGCGGCGCAGGCCTTGCGCGAAGAGAAGCGGCATGCCATCGAAGCAGCCGGCATTTCGGCGAACAATCGCGAAGCCGTGTTGCGGATCGCGCAGAGCCTGGAAATCTTGTCCGGAGACACCATCCAGACTTCGCAGAACGTGCAAAGCCTGACCGAACGCGCGGCGCAGATCGGCAGCATTGTCCAGTTGATCAAGGAGATTGCCGACCAGACCAATCTGCTGGCGCTCAATGCGGCGATCGAGGCGGCGCGCGCCGGCGAGCAGGGGCGGGGTTTTGCGGTGGTCGCGGACGAGGTGCGCAAACTGGCCGAGCGCACCGCGAAGGCGACCAGCGAGATATCGACGATTGTGACCGCGATCCAGGACGAGACCGGCCGCACCAGATCGCAGATGGAAGGCTGGGCGGCGAAGTCGCAGGTATTCAGCAGCGATGTTGCAGGCGTGACGGACAGCATGGAGCATTTGCTGGAACTGTCGCAGCAGATGGAGGGCACGATTTCGGCGGCGGCGCTGCGCAGCTTTATCGAAGTCGCCAAGATCGACCATATTCTGTACAAGTTTGAAATTTACAAGGTGTTCATGGGCATATCGGAGCGCGATGCGGACAGCTTTGCGCCGCATACCGATTGCCGGCTGGGCAAGTGGTATTTCGAAGGCGAGGGCCGGGACTGTTTCTCCAGACTGGACGGTTACGCTGCCGTGGCGAACCCGCATCAGGCGTTTCACCAGCATGGCCGGGAGGCCGTGACGGCATTCCGCTCCGGCGATTTCCTGGGGGGTATTGAATTGGTCGGAAAGCTGGAGGCCGACAGTATGGAGGTGCTTTCTGCGCTGGAGAGAATTGCCGTGGCGGGGGAAGGCGACAGCAGCCTTCTATGTCATTCGCCGGATTAGTTGGGGCACGGCGCGTACCATGTTCATACGGGATAATTAGAGCCGATAAATCATGACAAATTTTTCTCGCCTTGCCTTAACCGGCGCATTGGTCAGCGGCATTTTGCTGGGCGGCCATGCGCTCTACTTTGGCAGCGTGTTGGCCGATGTGCTGCTGTTCCTGGTTATCGTCGCGGCCTGGAGCTATCTGCTCAAGCGGGCGGCCGGCGGTGAAGAGCAGCCGGATCGCAGCGAAGTGCCGGCGCAGGGCGATACGCCCCTTATTCACGAAAGCAACACCTTCCATGTGCAATTGGGCAACGAGCTTTCCAGCCAGCTCGCTTCTGCGCATACCGAGCTTGGCAATACCCAGACCATCCTTAGCGACGCCATAGCCAAACTGGTCGACACCTTTACCGCGATGGCGGATGAGGTGCGCGCCCAGCAGGCCTTGACGCTGTTTATTACGGATGGCGGCGAGGCCAGTGAGGATCAGAATGCAAAGCAGAAATTCGAGCATTTCGTGCAGTCCACCTCCGACGCCATGAACGAATTTGTCGATTCCACCGTCCAGAACAGTAAACGCGCGATGGAGCTGGTGGAGAAAATGGATGCCATCAACGTACAGGTTTCGAGCATCCTCGGCATCCTGAACGAGGTGGAGAATATCGCCAAGCAGACCAACCTGCTGGCGCTTAATGCGGCGATCGAGGCGGCGCGTGCGGGGGAGGCCGGGCGTGGGTTTGCGGTGGTCGCGGATGAGGTGCGCAATCTTTCGGAAAGCACCAACAAATTCAGCAAGCAGATACGCGCGCTGGTGGGCAATGTCAACGCATCCCTGATTTCCGCGGAGCAATCCATCAACAGCCTTGCGGCAACCGACATGACCTTCGTGATGGAGTCGAAGCAGCGCGTCGAAACCATGATGGCAGACCTTTCCGAGTTGAATGAGACTATTGCCAGAAATGCCGATGAATTGAATCTGATCAATACCAAGGTCGAACAGAATGTGGCGGCAGCGGTCTCCACCCTGCAATTCCAGGACATGAGTTCGCAGTTGCTCGCACATGCCCAGATGCGCCTCGCTGCCTTGCAGGAAGTCGCCAACGAGATGCGCAAGGGCACGGACCGGCCAAACCGCACTGAATACCTCGAGCAGATCGCCGCCTACAATCGCTCGCTGCATGAGCATGTTGTCTCGCTGGACGAAAAGAAATCCAATCCTGTCGCACAGGATAATTTCGCTACCGGCGACATCGAGCTGTTTTAGGGCCTGCTTGGGCAGACTCCATGCTCCGCGCTGCATTTTTCAGCCGGATGGTATAATTTGTTGAAATTTATTAATAATTTGACGAGTGCAATCGAATGGCCAAGATCGTGTTAACTGTCGATGATTCCGCTTCCATCCGCCAGATGGTGGCGTTTACCCTCAAGTCTGCCGGCTACACCGTTATCGAAGCGGCTGACGGTCAGGAAGGATTGGATAAAGCCAAGGCCAATGCGGTCAACCTGGTGCTGACCGATCAGAACATGCCCAAGATGGATGGCCTGACCCTGATCAAGACCCTGCGCGGCTTACCGCAATACAGGGCGACGCCGATCCTGATGCTGACCACCGAATCCAGCGATGCCATGAAGGCGCAGGGCAAGGCGTCGGGCGCGACAGGCTGGCTGGTCAAGCCGTTCGATCCGCAAAAATTGCTGGAGGTCGTCAAAAAAGTGATCGGCTAGCGCCGCACACCCCGGATTTGATGGATAGACGACCCAGCATTTCATACTTCCCTTCAGGAAAAAGCCAATGTCCATCGACATGAGCCAGTTTTATCAGGTGTTCTTCGAGGAATCTGCCGAACATCTCTCGAACATGGAAAGCCTGCTGCTCGCGCTCGATCTGGATGCGCCCGATGCGGACCAGTTGAATGCCATTTTCCGCGCCGCCCATTCCATCAAGGGCGGCAGCGGCACCTTCGGTTTTACCGACATGGCCGAAGTGACGCATGTGCTGGAAACCCTGCTGGATCGCATCCGCAAGAATGAAATTGCGATTACTGCCGACATGGTCGATGCCTTCCTCCAGGCGGGCGATGTGCTGCGCGGTTTGCTGGAGGCGCACCAGAACGGAACCATTGCCGACGAAGCAGCATCGCTTGAAATTCGCGCCAGGCTGGAAAAATTGACTGCGGAAGGCAGCCAGAGGACAGAAGGCTGCGGACAGAAGGCAGAAACCGCAGGGGCGGCGCATCCCTCGGCGCAACATATTTACCAGATCAAGTTCGACAAATCACCCGCCATCTTCCCCGGCAAGAGCGAGCTTGACAATCTGCTCGAAGAACTGGGCGATATAGGCAAAATCGAAAATCAGGAAATCACCGCCGAGTCGGTGACGTTATCGCTGACCACCTACGCCGCCGAAGCCGATTTGCGCGATATTTTCTCGTTCTTTCTGGAACCGGAGCAACTCGCCATTACCTTGCTCGGTGAACAGAAGGCGGAGGATGCCACTTCCGAAGACGAGCGGGGTTACGGTTTCTTCATCGAGCCGGATCAAATCCAGGCGGCAAGCGAAGACGCGCAGGGGTATGGTTTCTTCGTGGAGCCGGAGGCGGTCAAGTCGGAAGTCGAGAATGCGCAGGGCTATGGCTTCTTCACCGACGTGGAAAATCAGCCGCCGGCAACAGAGCAGGCGCAGGCGACAGTGCCTGCCATCCAGCCGGACGATGTGCCACAGCGGCGCGCCAGTGACAGAGCGCCTTCGGGCAGTGCCGAGACGTCCATCCGTGTCAGTGTGGAGAAGGTCGACCAGATGATCAACCTGGTCGGGGAGCTGGTGATTACCCAGGCAATGCTGGCGGAGACTGCTTCCCATCTCGATCCGGTGATGCACGAGCGGCTGGTCAACGGGCTGGTGCAGCTCGAGCGCAATACCCGCGACCTGCAGGAATCCGTCATGTCGGTGCGCATGATGCCGATCAACTTTGTGTTCAGCCGCTTCCCGCGAGTGGTGCGCGACCTTGCGGGCAAGCTCGGCAAGAAGGTGCAGCTTAAAATGATCGGCGAAGGCACGGAGCTGGACAAGGGATTGATCGAAAAAATCAGCGACCCGCTTAC
>CAYNYH010000024.1:0-24118 GCA_964401425.1 uncultured Gallionella sp.
AACTGGAGGAGGCGGAAAAGCGCGGGCTGTTAAATCGCGACCCGGGCCGCATCGCGCCGACCAAACAGGGGCAGCGCTTCCTGAACGATCTGCTGGAGATATTTTTGCGGAATCCTGCTTAGCTCCCCTCTCCCACTTGTGGGAGAGGGAATTGGTTACTTTCGCCGGAACACCAGATCCCACACCCCATGCCCCAAGCGTATTCCGCGCTGCTCGAACTTGGTGAGCGGGCGGTATTCGGGGCGCGGAGCGTAGTCCGTGGCGGTGTTCTCCAGCAGCGGCTCTTCGCTCAGCACGCGCAACACCTGTTCGGCGTAGTCCTGCCAGTCGGTGGCGACGTGGATGTAGCCGCCGGGCCTGAGCTTCCGCACCAGTTGCGCGATGAACGGCGCCTGGATCAGGCGGCGCTTGTTGTGGCGCGCCTTGTGCCACGGGTCGGGGAAGAAGATGTGCACTCCCGAAAGCGAGGCATCGGCGATCATGTCGCGCAGCACCTCCACCGCGTCGTGCTGGATGATGCGGATGTTGGCGATCTGCTGCGCGTCGATCAGCTTGAGCAGGTTGCCCACGCCCGGCGTGTGCACTTCGAGTGCGAGATAGTCGTTCTCAGGGTGCGCCTGCGCGATTGTCGCGGTGCTCTCGCCCATGCCGAAGCCGATCTCCAGGATCTTCGGCGCGGCGCGGCCGAAGGCCAGCTCCAGGTCGAGTTGCTGCGCGGCGTAGGGAATGCCGAAGCGCGGCAGCAACGTATCCACCGCGCGCTGCTGCGCGGGCGAGACGCGGCCCTGGCGCAGCACGTAGCTGCGGATATGGCGTTGGCTGAGGTCGGCGGTGTCGGTCATGGTGTGCGAAGGCAATCTATCCGCAGATTGCGCAGATTAAACAGATTGAAACCGGATTGAATCTGCGTGAATCTGTGTAATCTGCGGACGAGGGCTTCGATTTAGCTGCGCGTCGAGCCGATGATCCCCGCGGTCGGCGAGCTCGGGCTGGCGCTGTAGAATTTCTTCGGCATGCGCCCGGCGAGAAACGCCTCGCGCCCGGCCTCCACGGCCTTCTTCATCGCACCGGCCATCAGCACCGGATTCTGCGCGGCGGCGATCGCGGTGTTCATCAGCACGCCGTCGCAGCCCAGCTCCATCGCGATGGCCGCATCCGACGCGGTGCCCACGCCCGCATCGACGATCACCGGCACCTTCACGCGCTCCATGACGAGCTGCAGGTTCCACGGGTTGAGGATGCCCATGCCCGAGCCGATCAATGATGCCAGCGGCATGATCGCGACGCAGCCGATGTCCTCGAGCTGCTTGGCGACGATCGGGTCGTCCGAGGTGTAGACCATCACCTGGAAGCCTTCGGCGACCAGCGTCTTCGCGGCGGCGATGGTCTCGACCACGTTGGGGTACAGCGACTGCGGGTCGCCCAGCACCTCCAGTTTGACCAGGGTATGTCCGTCGAGCAGTTCGCGCGCCAGCCGCAGCGTGCGCACCGCGTCCTCGGCGGTGTAGCAGCCTGCGGTGTTGGGCAGGTAGGTGAATTTCGACGGCGGCACCGAATCGAGCAGGTTGGGCTCGTTAGCGTTCTGCCCGAGGTTGGTGCGGCGGATCGCCACCGTGACGATCTCCGCGCCGCTCGCGTCCAGCGCCGCGCGGGTCTCGGTGAAGTCCTTGTACTTGCCCGTGCCGACCAGCAGCCGCGAGTTGTAGCTCTTGCCTGCGATGATGAGTTTGTCGTTCATTGATGTATTCCTGTTCAATTAAATTTTGCTTCCCTCGCCCCAGCGGGGAGAGGGATTGAGGGAGAGGGGGGGTCAGCCGCCGCCCACCGCGACGACGATTTCCAATTTGTCTCCATCCGCCAGTTGCTGCGCCGCAAAGGTGCTGCGCGGCACGATCTCGCCGTTGCGCTCCAGCGCGATGCGCTTGCCGGTCAGCCCCATCTCCTCGATGAGGGCGGCAACGCTGATGGCTTCTGGGAATTGGCGCATCGCGCCGTTGATGCTGACCGTTATCACTCTGGGACTCTCTGAATTGCCGAAGGCCGTGTTAAAATACGACCCGTATTCTACACCAGGCGGGTGTAGTTCAATGGTAGAACGGCAGCTTCCCAAGCTGCATACGACGGTTCGATCCCGTTCACCCGCTCCAGTTGCGCTGTCTTTGCAGCGCGTTTCCGTAGAATCCGCTTCGACTCAAGCAAGGGAGCGCGCCATGTTGAGCATAGAAAATCTGACCCGTACCGAAAAACTGCGCATGATGGAAGCGATCTGGGATGACCTGTCGCGCGATCCTGCGGCGTTCGTCTCGCCCGAATGGCATGCGCAGGCACTCAAAGACGCCGAACGCGCCCACGCGGAAAATCAGGCCGCGTTTGTGCCCTGGGATACCGCCAAGAAAAAACTCCGCGACGGCCTCCTTCGGGACGGGGAAGTCCCTTTTATTCGTTAGCTGTCACAAGAGGAGCTACGATGGAAGCACGGTTTCGCCGCTTGGCATGGCTAGTTGCAGTTACTTCCTTTGTTGGGTTCATGGCCGCCGCAGGGTGGTCCTACTACCAAGAGCAGTCTATGCAGCGCACGGTCCACAAGTTGTTCGACATAATGGAAAAATCTATCAGCGAATGTGAGAAAGATCGCGCCTCCATTTACTGTGAGTCCATTCAAGAAAAAAGAGAGGTATTCCATTCTGCTGCCGAAGATCGTGACCGCTACTCACAGCAAGTAGGCCAATATCTAACCGCCGCATTCGTCTTGCCAATCATGGCAATCGTACTATTCATTGCACTTCGCTGGGTCGTAACCGGCAAACGACCTCAGTGGCCGCTGCGCAAGAGTTGACTGTAGATGTCCGTTCCCTGAGCGATCCAAGAGCGAGCGTAGCCCGGATGAAATGCAATGAAATCCGGGAGGGGCCTCCGATTGCGCTGCGCTCCATCCGGCCTATCCGCCGTTACATAGCAGTTGTGCACCCTACTTGATCCGATACAGCCGCTTCTCCAGCGTCTTGCCCTTCACCCCGTCGAAGCGGTCGTCCATCGCCGTGCCCAGTTTCGCCAGACGGTCGTCGGGATGCGGGTGGGTCTTGAACAGCAGCGCGACGTCGCCGTCTTCTTTGGCGAAATGGCCGATCTGCTGCAGCACTGCGGGCAGGCCGAAGGAGTCGTAGCCTGCGCGCGTGGCGAGCACCACGGCGATGCGGTCGGCCTCGAACTCGGCGTTCTTGTCGAGCGAGCGTGACACGATCTCAGCGCCGCTGCCGATCAGGCCCTGCACCTTGTCGCTGCCGCCAACGTTCTTCGCGACCGCCTGGCTGCCGAGGTCGATGAGCTTGCTCTGCTGCAATATCTTCAAATGGTGCTGGCGGATCACGTGGCCGACCTCGTGGGCGAGCACCCCGGCCAGTTCGGCCTCGCTCTGCAGCAGCTTGTACAGGCCCTTGGTGACGAAGATGTAGCCGCCGGGCGCGGCGAAGGCGTTCACGTCGTTCGATTCGATCACGCCGAAGTGCCATTCCAGGTCGGGGCGCTCGCTCTGGTTCGCGACCCAGCGCCCGACGTTGTTGACGTACTTTTGCAGCTTCGCGTCCTTGACCAGCGGCGCCGCACCGAGCAGGTTGCCGGCGATCTGACGCCCGATCGCGACCTCCTCCTCGGTCGAGGTGGCGGGCTTGCCGGTCACCTTCTCTTGCACGCCCTGCTTGATGGTGTCCAGCAGTTGCTGCTCGAAGGGGTTAGCGGCCAATGCGGGGGCGGAGAACAGCGTGAGCAGCAGGAACCACAATCCTGCAAGAATCTTTTCACCACGAAGAACACGAAGGCCACGAAGGTTGTTCTCCAGGGTGTATCTCGCTACCGGATGTTCATTTACCGTGAGGCTGGCGTTCCCGACATAACTATGCCGTTTTTCTTCGCGTTCTTTGCGCCCTTCGTGGTTCAGCCGTTTATTTTGGTTCATGGCGATCCTCCTCATTTCGGTGCGGGCAGGTAGTCGAAGGGGCGTGCGGCGAGCTTGCCGGCGGCGGCGAACTTGGCGGCCTCGGTCTTGCCGGTCGCGTAGGATTCGGCGCGCTTCACTTCGGCCTCATTGAATTTTGCCGCCTTGAGCTCTTCCTCGTTCAGGCCGCGGATGCCGGTGGTCGCGACCACCTTGCCGGTTCCGGCGCGTCCCGAGGCGAGCGCGAGCACGCCGGAGGCATCGCCGCCGCCCTTGCGCGCATCGCCCTTGCGGATGCTGAGCATGCGCACCCAGCCCTTGCCCCTGGCGCTCTTCACCTCGTACCAGCCGCCGTCTTTTTTGAGGATGTCCACCTTGTCGCCCGCCGCGAGTGCCGCGACCGTCTTCGCGTCGCGGAACGGCTCGGCCTTGAGCTCGTCGCCCTTGATGGCGGTGCCGCTCTCGGCGGCGTGCAGCGCGCCGCTGAGCAGCAGCGCGTAAAACATGAAGCCGAGCCTCATGGCCTTCATTCCATCGAGTTGCATCCGTAGGTGCGAATTCATTCGCACTAGCAACGAGCCGCGTGCGAATGAATTCGCACCTACATAATCACCTGCTATTTTTTCAAGGTTCATGTCAGTTCCTTTTTCTGTTTGTCCCATTCCAGCAATGCCTCGGCGAACATGGCGCGCCAGCCGGCGCGCGCCGCGTCGCCGCCGAAGATGCGTCCGTGATGGATATAGTGCTGCGAGGCATTATCCGGCTGCGCGAGGTAGCGGCGCAATACCGTCGGCAATGCAGCCACCACGGCGTTGGCGTCGCGTTGGATCGCCGCCTGCGCCTCCGCATCTCCGGCCTCCGTCACCCATGAGACGGCGATGTTTTTTTCGAACAGGTCCCACAGGCCTTTCTGCTCGCCGCGCAGCGCGTCTACGCTCTTGGCGAGCGTCCCGGTCCGTTCCAGGCCGTGGCGTATCTTCTCCAGCGTCGCGGGGGTGATCGCGTTGCGTTCGGTGTCGAGCCTGATCAGCAGCAGTGTGGCGTGCAGGTCGCCGCTGCGCGCCGCCGCGGCGCGCACCATGTTCGGCCCGAGCGCCTTGCCCGTCGCCACGGCGTAGAGGCGCGCCAGCGAGAAGAAGGCCAGCCCGATCGACACCGGGCCGGTGAGGTTGATGTAGGTGGTGGTGAAGTTGATGCTCGCGTAGCTGATGCCGATGAGGATGAACTGCGACAGGCCGAACAGGCGGTCGATCTTGTCGCGCCCCGTGTCGCGGTAGAAGCCCCAGGCCGTGATCCACACGATGGCCAGCGTGAGCAGCAGGTACAGGAAGCGCGCCTCGGGGAAGCGCAGCGCGTCGCCGTGCTTGAAGTTGTCGATCGCCGTGGCGAGGATTTCCACGCCGGGGTGCATCTTGTCCATCGGCGTCGCCTTGATGTCGAACAGGCTGGGCGCGGTCGAGCCGATGATGACGATCTTGCCCTTGAACTCGTCCTGCGGGCGCTTCTTCTCCTTGTTCGTCATGTCGGCGTAGACGTCGCTGAAGCTCACGTAGCGGAAGGTGAACGGCTTGCCGCGCCAGTTGAGCAGCACCTCCCGCGCGGGCGGCGCGTCCCAGCCCAGTTCCTGCGCGATGCGCGCCGGCAGCGAGGGCAGCTTCCAGCCGTAGTCGTCGCGGTAGACGCTGTAGCGCCGCGCCACATTGTCGGGATCGGGATAGATGTTGTGCAGGCCGAGGCGTCCGCCGTCGAGCGCGGCCTGGAAGTGCGGCAGCACCACGGCCACGGTCGCCTTGTCGTCGGGCTGCGCGCCGGGCAGCGGGGTCACGCCGGGGATCATCGAAGGCTTGACCTGGCTCAGGTTGTCGCTCGCGGGGTCGAGGCGCAGCATCGGGAAGAAGGTGTTGTTGGTCGCGGCGATGGCGTCGTTGAAATAGGCGTCGCTGTCCGGGTTGTAGACATCCGCGTCGCTGAACAGGATGTCGAACACCACCGCGCTGGGCTGCTGCTTCTCGACCTGTTCGACGAACTCGCCCATCACCTGGCGCGGCCACGGCCAACGCCCGTAGTCCTTGGCCATCGCCGCGAGGCTGGCCTCGTTGATGTCCACGATCACGATGTCCGGGTCAGGCTTGGGCGCGACGACGCGGTAGCGCAGCATCGCATCGAACGCTGCCTGGCGCATGTCGCTGGTGATATGCAGCACCGTGGTGTCGAGCACCGCGAACACCGTGAACAGCCCCGCGAGGTAGAGGTAGAAGCCGTGCTTCCAGAGCTCCGCGATGCGGTCGTAGAGCCGGGAGCGCCAGCGCAGCAGGTGGTTGACGATCTGTTTCAGTCTCATGGGATCCCCGATGGTTGAGGCGGTGCGGCGCCGTGCATCGCGATGCGCGAGACGAACCACACCGCCAGCAGGTTGGCCGTCACCGCCACGTAGCCGACCGTGCCGTAATCGGCGATATGCCCCGCATTGTCCTGCGAAATAATGAATCCCGCCAGCGTCGAGGCCAGGCCCATCGCGAGCGCCTGCGTGGTGGCGTTGAGCGACATGAAGGTGCCGCGCAGTCCGGGCTGCGCCGCCGAGGTGATGATCGCCATCGCGGGGATCATGCGCCCCGACACCAGCACGAAGAAGGAGGTGGTGCAGACCAGCCACAGCCACAGCGGCACCACGCCGATATGCGTGACCACCAGCAGCGGCAGCAAGGCAGCAGTGGCGATCAGGCGGTAGACCTCGATCTTGCCGCGCAGGTCGGCCCAATAGCCGATCAGCCGCGCGGTGACGAGGGTCGCCGCGCCGCCCGCGAGATAGACGAGCGGGATGTCATGCAGCGAGATGCCGACGTTGTGCACCGAGTAGAGGGTGATGTAGGGAATCACCGTGAAGCCGGAGAAGATGATCAGCGCGGAGAACAGCAGCGCGCGCAGGTGGTTGGCGTCGCGCAGCACGATGAACATCGCCGCGAACGGGTGCGCCTGCTTCCCGGCGATGTGGCGGCGCATCTCCGGCAGCACGCGCAGGCCGGTGAGGATGAACAGCGCGACCAGCACGGCGATGAAGACGAAGGGTGCGCGCCACTGGAAATGGTTGGCGAGCCACAGCGACAGCGGCACGCCTGCAACAGTTGATACCGAGAACGCCGCCGACACCATGCTGCCCGCGCGGGCGCGGCGCTCGAACGGGATCACGTCGCCGATCATGGTCTGCACCAGCGCACCCATCACGCCGCCGAATGCTCCGGCCAGGCCGCGCGCGATGAGCAGGGTCGCATAGCCCGGCGCGAGCCCGCAGGCCAGCGTCGCCAGCCCGAACAGCGCGAACATCGAGAGCAGCAGGCGGCGGCGCTCGAAGCGGTCGACGAAGGTCGCGGCGAGCAGGCCGGATGCGGCGGCGCTGAAGCTGTAGGACGCGACCAGCAGGCCGAACTCGTGCGTGGTGATACCGAACTCGGCGATCAGGATCGGCCCGAGCGGCATCATGATCATGAAGTCCAGTACATGGCTGAACTGGATGCCCGCGAGGGTGAGCAGCAGGTAGCGTTCGCGTTGCGGGGTGAGGGGTGGGTGCACGTGGAATGGTGGCCGCAAAGTTGAGGCTGGATTCTAGCAGGGTGTTGAAAAACGTAGCGAGGACGGCCAGATGCAAGGCGCACGGAGCGCAACGAACGAGGCATATCAATGAGATAGACGAGGAAGTGAGCACCGCGCAACGCAGCAGATGGTCGCCGCAGTAGTTTTTCAACACCCTGCTAACGTTTTGAATCAGAGGCAAGAAATTTTTGGGTGTTTTGCGGTGCTAGAATCACCCCTCGATTTGTCCGACTTCCATCATGCCGCAACCGTCTTTCGTCCATCTCCGCCTGCACAGCGAATATTCCATTTCGGATGGCATGCTGCGCGTGGACGAGGCGATCGCCGCGGCTAAGAACGACGCCATGCCCGCGCTGGCGCTGACCGACCTGAATAACGTGTTCGGGCTGGTGAAGTTCTACCAGGGCGCGCGCGGCAAGGGCATCAAGCCCGTCGCTGGCTGCGACGTGTTCATCAGCAACGACACTGACCGCGACCGGCCGCACCGCCTGCTGCTGCTGTGCCAATCGCGCGAGGGCTATCTGCTGCTGTGCCGCCTGCTGTCGCGCGCCTATCTGGAGAACCAGCACCGCGGCCGCGCCGAGCTGCGCCGCGAATGGTTCCATGAGGGCACGGCCGGGCTGATCGCGCTGTCCGGCGCGCACCTCGGCGATGTCGGCGGCGCGCTGCTGGCCGGCAACGCGCAGCAGGCCAGGCAGTACGCGCAGGAGTGGGCGGGGCTGTTCGCCAACCGCTATTACATTGAGGTGCAGCGAGTGGGCTTCGCCGACGAGGAGCACTACATCCACGCGGCCGCGCAACTCGCCGCCGGGCTTGGCCTGCCGGTGGTCGCCACGCACCCGGTGCAGTTCCTCAAGGCGGACGATTTCAAGGCGCACGAGGCGCGCGTGTGCATCTCCGAGGGCTACGTGCTCAACGACAAGCGCCGCGCGAAGTCATTCACCGCGCAGCAGTACTTCAAGACGCAGGCCGAGATGGCGGAGCTGTTCGCCGACCTGCCGGAGGCGTTGCAGAACAGCGTGGAGATCGCGCGGCGCTGCAACCTGTCCCTCGTCCTGGGCAAGCCGCGCCTGCCGGATTTCCCCACGCCGGACGGCTCAAGCCTGGAGAACTACTTGCGCAGCGAGGCCGAGCGCGGCCTGGCACTGCGCATGGGGCAGCTCTACCCGGACGCGGCGGAGCGCGCCGCGAAGCTGCCGGAATACCAGGCGCGGCTCGCCTTCGAGACCGAGACCATCATCAAGATGGGCTTCCCCGGCTACTTCCTGATCGTGGCGGATTTCATCCGCTGGGCGAAGGGTAACGGCGTGCCGGTCGGTCCGGGGCGCGGCTCCGGCGCGGGTTCGCTGGTGGCATACAGCCTCGGCATCACCGATCTCGACCCGCTGCGCTACGGGCTGCTGTTCGAGCGCTTCCTCAATCCCGAGCGCGTCTCGATGCCCGACTTCGACGTGGACTTCTGCCAGGACGGGCGCGAGCGCGTCATCGATTACGTGAAGAAGAAATACGGCGCACAGTGCGTGTCGCAGATCGCCACCTTCGGCACGATGGCTTCCAAGGCGGTGATCCGCGACGTCGGCCGCGTAATGGATTTCCCCTACGGGCTGTGCGACAGCCTGTCCAAGGCGATCCCGCTCGAAGGCGTGAAGCCGGTGTCGCTCGCCAAGGCGCGCGAGATGGAGCCGGAGATCAACGCCATCGCCGAGCGCGAGGAGGGCGTGCCGGAGCTGCTGGAGCTCGCCGGGCGCCTCGAGGACCTGACACGCAACGTCGGCATGCACGCGGGCGGCGTACTGATCGCGCCGGGCAAGCTCACCGATTTCTGCCCGCTGTATTGCGCCGATTCCGAGGCCAGCGTGGTGAGCCAGTTCGACAAGGACGACGTCGAGGCGGTCGGCCTGGTGAAGTTCGACTTTCTCGGCCTGCGAACCTTGACGATTATCGACTGGGCGGTGAAGTATGTGCGCGGGCTGAAGGCCGAGGACAGCGCCTTCAACATCGAAACCATTCCGCTCGACGACAAGCCGACTTACGAACGCATCTTCAAGACCGCGAACACCACCGCGGTGTTCCAGCTCGAATCGCGCGGCATGAAGGACATGCTGAAGCTGGCCAGGCCGGACCGCTTCGAGGACATCATCGCGCTGGTGGCGCTCTACCGCCCCGGCCCGATGGACCTGATCCCGGATTTCTGCCGGCGCAAGGAAGGCGCATCGTTTGAGTATCCGCATCCCGCCGTCGAATCGGTGCTGCGCGAGACCTACGGCATCATGGTGTACCAGGAGCAGGTGATGCAGATGGCGCAGATCGTCGGCGGCTACAGCCTCGGCGGCGCCGACCTGCTGCGCCGCGCGATGGGCAAGAAGAAGCCCGAGGAGATGGCCGAGCACCGCGGAATCTTCGTCAACGGCGCACTCAAGAACAATACCTCCGAGGCACAGGCCGGCGAACTGTTCGACCTGATGGAAAAGTTCGCCGGCTACGGCTTCAACAAGTCGCACGCCGCCGCCTACGCGCTGGTGGCCTACCAGACCGCCTATCTCAAGGCGCACCATCTGGCCGCCTTCATGGCGGCGACGCTGTCGGCGGACATGGACAACACCGACAAGGTGCGCATCTTTTACGATGATGCGCGGCATCAGGGCCTGCGCATCCTGCCGCCGGACGTGAACAGCTCGGGCTACATGTTCGCGCCGGTGGACGAGCAGACCATCGCCTACGGCCTCGGCGCAGTCAAGGGCACCGGCCGGGCGGCGGTCGAAAACATCATCCAGGCGCGCGAACGCGGCGCGTTCAGGGACCTGTTCGATTTCTGCCGCCGCGTGGACAAGCGCATCGTCAACCGGCGCACCGTCGAGGCGCTGATCCGCGCCGGTGCGCTCGACGGCATCAATGATCATCGCGCCTGCCTGATGGCGACGCTGGATGCCGCGCTGGCGAGCGCCGACCAGCACGCGCGCGCGGCGAACCAGAACAGTCTGTTCGGCGACGACGAGGCGGATGCCGCGCTGACCGTGCAGCATGCCGATGTGCCGCGCTGGCGGCTGCGCGAACAGCTTGCGCACGAGAAGACCAGTCTCGGCTTCTACCTCGGCGGGCACCCCTACCAGGAATACGAGGAAGAGCTCGCGAACTTCATCAAGGTGCGGCTGGGCGACCTCACGCCGCAGTTCGTCGGCAAGTCGTCGAACGGCGGTGGTTACGGCAACGGCGGGCAGGGCAGGTCGCGGGGAGTGCAGGTGGTGCTGGCGGGCATTGTGGCGGGGCTGCGCATCCAGCAGACGCGGCGCGGGCGCATGGCGGTGGTCACGCTGGACGACGGCGGCGCGCAGATCGAAGTGACCGTATTCAACGACCTCTACGAGCCGAGCCGCCCGTGGATACGCGAGGACGAACTGCTGGTGGTGCGCGGCAAGGCCAGTCTGGACGAGTATTCCGGCAACATGCGCGTGAACGCCGACGAGCTGTTCGACTTCGCCTCGGCGCGCTCCGCCTTCGCGCAGCGGCTCGAACTGAACTGCGACGGCAAGGCGAGCGTTGCGCAACTCAAGAAACTCTTCACCCCCTATCGCGACGGCAAATGCCCGGTGCTGATCCACTACCGCAACCACGCCGCCACCTGCGAGCTGCGCCTCGGCGAGGCCTGGCAGGTGACGCTGCACGACGACCTGCTGCAAGGCCTGCGCGAGGCGCTGCGGCCGGAGAACGTGAAGGTGGTTTACGGCTAGCCGGTCGATTCCACGACCGTCTTCAGGCAGCATGTCTTCTCCGCTCACTCCCGGCTACTAAGCAATTCAGCGTATTTCTTGTCCGGCCTTCCTGGTTCATTATTCACGCTATCGGGTATCGTCCTGCCCTTCTTTTCACGGCCACTCAACCATCGAAGAAAAGGAGTTTCAAATGACACGCCATAAAGTGAAGAGGAATGAGTTTCGTCTTGGAAATGGAACCATGGCCAGCATCGAGTATTGGACCAACTCGACAACAGTTCACGTGGCCGCATTCGACATGGACAAGCGCCAGGCTTCAGTGGCCGAATATCAGGCATCGGTCGGCACGGCTGGTGATCTCACGCCCGAGCTGCAGGAGGCCCTGATCGACAGCCTGGCCAACGCGCTCGAATATGCGCTCATCAGGAAGCCGGACCTCCTCGTCCGCAAACGGCAAGCGGCATAGCGCCTCCTCCTCCACTCTCACATCGCGCCAGTTGCCTGTCCTCGACCGGGACAGGCGGCGGCGCATTTGCACGAGAGATGCAATCGCGCATAATGAGCGCTCGAAAGGAGAGAACATGCGCATCATTTCTTTGATTACCGCTTCGGTGTTTGCCTCCGCCAGCCCGGCGGCCTGGGCGGAGGCTGCGCCCGTCGAGCCGCCGAAGGCCGAGGCGCAGGCAGCTCCTGCAAGCTCCGCAACCCCGGAAAAGTTCACCGAGCCCATCAGGCCGGTCACCCAGTCGAAGGCGCCAAAACCGAGGGAATCCGGGCTCGACCAGCCGCTCTGCACCGGGGAGTGACGCTTCGCATGGTGCCGGGGCGGCCGTCCCGTGTTGAGGCGGCCTCCCCATAAGGAGTAGAATTGCGGCCTTGTGCAGCCGCTGCTGGCTGCAAAGGGAGGAAAAACAATCAGGATGGACATGGCCGGGGTGTTGCCGTTGGACGTGGCGGGCACGATCATCGTGCTTTGGCTGGCTCTGGGAATCCTGGGGCTGGCGCTGCAGGGCAGTCCGTCGCTCGTCGCCAAGGTCGTCTTCCCCGCCGGCGCGTTCGCCTCGCTGGCACTGGCCGCCACCGGCCTATGGGCGCTCGGCGCGGTTGCCAATGTCGCAGTCCTGCCGCTCGGCCTGCCCGATCTTCCGCTGCACCTGCGCCTCGATCCACTCTCGGCCTTTTTCCTGATCCTGCTGGGCGGCGCATCGTTCGGCGTGTCGCTGTTCAGCGCGGGCTATTTCCGGCACATGCAGGGCGGGACGCTTGGCCTGCTGTGCCTCGAATACCACCTGTTCCTTGCCGGCATGGCGCTGGTGCTGCTGGCGGACGACGCCTACATGTTCATGGTGGCCTGGGAAACCATGGCGCTGTCGTCCTATTTCCTGGTCACCACCGACCATCATGTTCCCGACATCCGCAAGGCGGGCTATTTGTACCTGCTGGTCGCGCATGTGGGCGCGATCGCCATCCTGCTGAGCTTCGGCGTGATGCAGGGCGGGCAGGGCATAGGCGCTTACACCTTCGCGGCGATGCGCGAGGCGCATCTGTCCGAGTTCTGGGCGTCGGTGGCCTTCCTGCTCGCGCTGTTCGGTTTCGGCGCGAAGGCCGGGCTGCTGCCGCTGCATGTCTGGCTGCCCGAGGCGCACCCGGCCGCGCCCTCGCCGGTTTCCGCACTGATGAGCGGCGTGATGCTGAAGACGGCGATCTACGGCATCCTGCGCGTCACCTTCGACCTGCTGGATGCGCACCAGTGGTGGTGGGGGGTGCTGGCGCTCGCGCTGGGGCTGCTCACCGCGCTGTTCGGCGTGATGTTTGCCGCCGTGCAGGGCGACATGAAGCGGCTGCTGGCCTACTCCTCCATCGAGAACATCGGGCTGCTGCTGGTGGGCATCGGCCTGGCCATCATCTTCCACGTCTACGGCAAGGACGCGCTCGCGGCGCTGGCGCTCACCGCGGCGCTGTACCACAGCCTCAACCATGCCTTCTTCAAGAGCCTGCTGTTCATCGGCACGGGCTCTATCCTGCATGCGACCGGCGAGCGCAACATGGGACGCCTCGGCGGGCTGGTCCGCAGGATGCCCTGGGCCGCAGTGCTGATGCTGGTCGGCGTGCTGGCGATCTCCGGCCTGCCGCCGCTCAACGGCTTCGTCTCGGAATGGCTGCTGCTGCAGGCTTTCCTGCTCTCGCCGGGCCTGCCGAACAGCTACATCAACATGCTGATCCCGGTGGCCGCGGCGGTGATCGCGCTGGCCGCCGCCTTAGCCGCCTATGTGATGGTGAAATTCTACGGGATCATCTTCCTCGGCCAGCCGCGTGAGCCGGCGCTGGAGCATGCGCACGACGCCGGCACCTGGGAGCGCCTCGGACTGGGCTGGCTGGCCTTCGGCTGCGTGGCGCTCGGGCTGGCGCCGGTTCTGGTGATACAGCAGATCGACCATGTCACGCAGATGCTGATCGGGCAGGGGCTGGGCAATGCGGCCGGCGGCTGGCTGTTCCTCTCCCCGGTGGATACCGAGCGCGCGAGCTACAGCCCGGTGTTCTTCCTGCTCGCGGTGCTGGGCGTGATGCTGGTGACCTCGTTCGCGGTGCACCGCTTCTACCACGGCCGGCTGCGCCGCGGCCCGGCCTGGGACTGCGGCTTTCCGGCGCAGACCGCGCGCATGCAGGATACCGCTGAGGGCTTCGGCCAGCCGATCCGGCGCATCTTCGAGCCGTTCTTCAAGATTGAGAGCGAGCTGCCGAGCGCGTTCGACACCCATCCGCGCTATCACGGCCGCAGCGACGACCGTATCTGGCTCGCACTTTATCTGCCGATCAAGTGCATCACCGAGAAGCTGTCGTCCTGGGTGTCGGTGCTGCAGCACGGGCGCATCCATTTGTACCTGAGTTATACCTTCGTCACGCTGGTCGTGCTGCTGGCGTTCATGTGATGGAAAACATAAACCTGACCCTCGGCATCCTGTTCCAGCTCTGCCAGTCGCTGCTGGTGGTGCTGCTCGCGCCGCTGCTCATGGGCTGGGTGGGGCAGTGCCGCGCCTGGCTGCAGAACCGTTCCGGCCCCGGCCTGCTGCAGCCCTTCCGCACGCTGCGCAAGCTGTTCCACAAGGATGCGGTGATCGCGCACAACGCCTCGCCGCTGTTCCGCGTCACGCCCTATATCCTGTTCGGCTGCATGTGGCTCGCGGCGGCCATCATCCCCATCATCGCGGTGGACCTGCCGTTCTCGCCAGCCGCCGACGTGATCGCGCTGGTCGGCGTGTTCGCGCTGGCGCGGGTGTTCATCGCGCTCGCCGCGATGGACATCGGCACCGCGTTCGGCACGCTGGGCGCGCGGCGCGAGATGCTGGTGTCGTTCCTCGCCGAGCCCGCGCTGCTGATGGTGCTCTTTACCGCCTCGCTGATCAGCCACTCGACGCAGCTGCCGCGCATCGTGGAAGCGCTCGCGCACCACCAGTTCGTGCTGTATCCCAGCCTCGCCTTCGCCGCGCTGGCCTTCGGCATCGTGCTCTTGGCCGAGAACGCGCGCATCCCGGTGGACAACCCGAACACGCACCTGGAACTGACCATGATCCACGAGGCGATGATCCTGGAGTATTCGGCGCGCCATCTGGCGCTGATCGAATGGGCGAGCAGCCTGAAACTGCTGGCCTACATATCGTTGGGCATTGCGCTGTTCTTTCCGCACGGCATCGCCGAGGTAGGTCAGTGGAGTGCATTGCCGCTGGCTATCGCCGTGCTGCTGGTAAAACTGATATTGGCCGGAGCCGGACTCGCCTTGCTGGAAACCATGCTCGCCAAGATGCGCATCTTCCGAGCGCCGGAATTTCTCGGCACGGCATTCCTGCTCGCGGTGCTGGGGCTGCTGATCCACTTTTTATTGGGGGCATAAGGGGATGACGATGAGCTACACCATCCAGTTCATCAACCTGCTCGCGGCGATCCTGCTGCTGATCGTCTTCGCGATGCTGTCGCAGCGGCGCATCCTGTCGCTGATCAACCTGTTCGCCTGGCAGGGGCTGGTGCTCGCGGTCAGCACCTTCGTGGTAGCTTATTCGACGGGGCAGCGCCATCTGTATTATTCCGCCGCGCTGACCCTGCTGCTCAAGGTGCTGGTGCTGCCCTGGCTGCTGCACCGCCTGATCCGCAGGCTCAACGTGAGATGGGACGTGGAGACGCTGATCAACATCCCGACCACCATGCTGGTCGGCATCGCGCTGGTGATCTTCGCCTTCAACCTCGCCGCGCCGATCTCGCAGCTCGCCGAAGGCATCACCCGCGGCTTGATCGGCATCGCGCTTGCGAGCGTGCTGCTGTCGCTGCTGATGATGCTCACCAGGCGCAAGGCGATCTCGCAGGTGGTCGGCTTTCTCGCGATGGAAAACGGCCTGTTCTTCGCCGCGACCAGCGCCACGCACGGCATGCCGCTGGTGGTGGAACTGGGCATCGCGCTCGACGTGCTGGTGGCGACCTTCATCTTCGGCATCTTCTTCTTCCAGATCCGCGAGACTTTCGACAGCCTGGACATCACCCACATGGAGAAGCTGAAAGATGATTGAGCTGGAGCTCATGGCGCTGCTGCTGTCCCCGCTGCTGGGCGGTCTGCTGCTGGCCGCGTTCGGCTCGCGCCGCTGGGCGGCGGAGCTGAATTCGCTGATGAGCTTCCTTACCTTCGCCGCAGCGGTGGCGTTGACCGTGCGCGTGGTCGAGGCCGGGCCGCAGGTCGCGTTCCGGGAACAGTTTTTCATCGACCAGTTCAACGTGTTCCTGGTCGCGCTGACCGCCTTCATCGCGTTCACCACCTCGCTGTTCTCGCGCCCCTACATGCGCGTCGAGCAGGATCACGGCAGGCTCAGCACGCCGATGCTGCACCTGTACTACAGCATGTACCAGCTCTTTACCCTCGCGATGCTGGTTGCGCTGACCGCCAACAACATGGGCATCGTCTGGGTGGCGATGGAGGCGGCCACGCTGACCACGGTGTTGCTGGTTTCGCTGTACCGCACCCCCGCCAGCCTCGAGGCGGCGTGGAAGTATTTCATCCTCTGCGGCGTGGGCATCGCGCTCGCGCTGTTCGGCACCATCCTGCTGTACTTTGCCGCCGAGCGCGTGCTCGGCCAGGGCGGCACCGCACTGCTGTGGACGCACCTCAACGAGGTCAAGGGCGAGCTGGAGCCCACCGTGCTCAAGCTCGCGTTCATCTTCCTGCTGGTCGGCTATGGCACGAAGATCGGCTTGGTGCCGCTGCACAGCTGGCTGCCGGACGCGCATGCGGAAGGTCCCACGCCGGTCTCCGCGGTGCTCTCCGGCCTCTTGCTGAACGTCGCGCTGTGCGCGGTGATGCGCAGCAAGGTGCTCGTGGACGGTTCGCTGGAAACGCATTTTGCGGGCAACCTGATGATGGGCTTCGGCCTGCTCTCGGTGGTGGTCGCCGCGCTGTTCCTGTCGCGGCAGAAGGACATCAAGCGCATGTTTGCCTATTCGTCGATCGAGCACATGGGGCTCATCACCTTCGCCTTTGGCATGGGCGGCAAGGTCGCGACCTTCGCGGCGCTGCTGCACATGACCGTGCATTCGCTGACCAAGTCGGCGATCTTCTTCGCGGTCGGGCATGCGGCGCAGAAGGCCGGCACCCAGCAGATGGAGAACATCCGCGGCATGCTGCAGATCAGCCCGACGGTCGGCTGGGGGCTGATGCTCGGCACTTTCGCGATCCTCGGCATGCCGCCGTTCGGCGTGTTCGCGAGCGAATTCCTGATCATCACCACGGCGATGCACGATTACCCCTGGGCTACGCCGATATTGCTCATCGCGCTGGGCATCGCGTTCGCCGCGATCTTCGGCAAGGTGCAGCCCATCGTGTTCGGCGAGACCACGGCGAAGCCCCTGCCGCATCCGCCCGCCTTGCTGCCGGTGTTCGCGCACCTCTTGCTGGTGCTGATCCTCGGTTTGTACATGCCGCCCTACCTGGCCGACTGGTACCGCCAGGCGGCGGCTTTGCTAGGATGATTCCTGAAATGCGATTGAACCACGAAGAACACGAAGACCACGAAGAAAAACTGCATCTTGCGCCGCGAATGGATGCTGCCTTGCTGATGAGAGCAAGAAAACATTCAATCGAAATTCTTCGTGCCCTTCGTGTTCTTCGTGGTGAAATGTTTTTCACAGCAACTTTAAAAACCTGCTTATGCCGATAACACATCCCAACCTGCACCTGACCCGGCTGGACGGCGCGATTCCCGCCTGGCTGGGCGAGATCAAACCGGACGATCTGCCACCGATCTGCCAGAACGTGGCGGACGGCGGCGGGCGGCTGCTGGCCTTGTGGGGCAGCGATGCGCGTAAACAAAACAAGGGATTCGGGTTGCATATCGCGCTGGTCAACGAGGCTGGTCTGGTCTGCCTGAACCTGGCGCTGGATGCCGCCCAGTCCGTCTATCCGGACATCAGCCGGATATTCCCCGCGGCCGCGCGCATGCAGCGCGCGGCGTACGACCTGCTCGGCATCTATGCGCATGAAGGCCAGGATCACCGCAAATGGATACGCCACGGCGCGTGGCAGGGTTTCCCGCTGCGCAAGGATTTCGATGCCGCGCAGAACCGCGCGCATGAGCCCGACAATTATCCTTTCGTGCAGGTCGAGGGGCAGGGCGTGCATGAAATCGCGGTGGGGCCGATCCACGCCGGCACCATCGAGCCGGGGCACTTCCGCTTTTCGGTGGTCGGCGAAAAGGTGCTGCGCCTCGAGGAGCGCCTCGGCTACACGCACAAGGGTATCGAGAAGCGCTTCGAGAGTCTGGACCTGCAGCAGGGCGCGAAGCTGGCCGGGCGGGTGAGCGGCGACAGCACCGTCGCCTATGCCTGGGCCTATGCGATGGCCGCCGAGGGCATCGCCGCGGTGACGCCGCCGGAGCGCGCGCTCTGGCTGCGCGCGCTGTTCCTGGAACGCGAGCGCATCGCCAATCACCTCGGCGACCTCGGCGATCTCGGCAACGACGTCGCATTGGCGTTCGGCTTCGCGCAATTCTGGATGCTGAAGGAGCAGGTGCTGCGCAACAATGCCGCGCTGTTCGGGCACCGCTACCTGATGGATTTGATCGTTCCGGGCGGCGTGGCCGCGGATCTCGCGGAGCCTGGCAAGTCTGTGCTGCGCAACGAGTGCGCGATGCTGGAGCGCGAGGTGCGCGTGTTGCGCAACATCTACGAGGAGCACGCGGGGATGCAGGACCGCTTCATCGCCGCCGGGCGCGTCGAACCGAAACTGGCCGCGCGGCTCGGACTGTGCGGCCTGGCTGGGCGCGCCAGCGCTCAGGCCTGGGATGCGCGCGTGCAGTTCCCCTGCGCGCCCTACGACGGGCTGGACGTGCGCATGGCGGCCTACCGCAACGGCGACGTCGCGGCGCGCGTGATCGTGCGCTTCGACGAACTATTCGAATCGCTACGCCTGCAGCGCGAGATCCTGGATCGCCTGGTGTATGGCGGCGAGCTGGGCGCGCCGCTGGAAAAACTGCCCGGCAACGGCTTCGGCGTGGGCATGGTGGAAGGCTGGCGCGGCGAGGTGCTGGTGGCGATCCACAGCGATGCCAAGGGTAAACTCGCGCGTGTCCATCCGCACGACCCGTCCTGGCAGAACTGGCCGGCGGTGGAGCATGCCGTGCTGGGCAACATCGTGCCGGATTTCCCGCTCATCAACAAATCGTTCAACCTGAGCTACTCAGGCCAGGACTTATAACCCCAAATGCCTATATATCAAATCATCAGGCAGATCGTCCGGACCGGCATCAAGACCGAAGCGCCGCCGCAGCCGGACGAGGCGCTGCGCGTCGAGCCGCAGCGGCTGCAGGAAGAAATCCTGCGCACGTTCGGCGGCGCGCTGAGCATCCGCCAGGTGGACGCCGGTTCATGCAACGGCTGCGAACTGGAAATCCGCGCGCTCCACAACGCCTATTACAACATCGAGGGGCTGGGCATCAAGTTCACCGCGAGTCCGCGCCATGCGGACCTGCTGCTGGTCACCGGCCCGGTGTCGCGCCACATGGAGACGGCGCTCAGGCGCGCCTTTGACGCGATGCCGGAACCCAAGCTGGTGGTGGCGGTGGGCGACTGCGGTTGCGGCGGCGGCATCCTCTGTTCCGGGGACGGGGATTACGCCACCTGCGGCAAGGTTTCCAATGTGATCCCGGTGGACGTGGCGGTGAGCGGCTGCCCGCCCACGCCCGCGGCGATCCTGCAGGGCATCCTCACCGCGGTCAGCGCGCAGAAGCAGGCAAGCGGATCGCCCTGATTTTCGCAAAAGCGTTTATCCGCAGATTACACAGATTACGCAAGATTAAAATCATGAGACGAGCAGCTCTGTTTTTAGAATCTGCGTAATCTGCGGATCGAACTGGTTTTTTTTGAGGTTTATCTGGCCAGCCGGACTTTGTAGTTCAGCATCGCCAAGAGCAGCACGAGCAGCGCAGCGCCGCCGTTGTGGATCACCGCGAGCGCGAGGGGGAAATCCAGGTAAACCGTGAGCACGCCGGTCGCGAATTGCAGCGCGATCCCGGCCAGCAGCCAGCGCGCGGTCTTTTGCAGTCCGTCGATCCGGAGCGCCTTGAGTGCCACCCAGGCCGCCAGCGCGATCACGGAGAAGGCGAAGATGCGGTGCGTCCAGTGGATTGCGGTCAAGGCCGGGAAAGGCAGGAATTCGCCGCCGGCGGTCTTGCCGAGGTCGCGCCACAGCGCGAAGCCGTGCATGAAATCCATAGTTGGCAGCAGCGTGCCCTGGCACAGCGGGAAGTCGGTGCAGGCCAGGGCTGCGTAGTTGCTGCTCACCCAGCCGCCGAGCGCGATCTGCACCGTGAGCAGGATCGCCGCGAGCAGCGCGGGCAGGCGCAACGCTCTTGCTCTTTGCGCTACCGGCGCATGATCGGTCTGGCGCGCGCCGAGCCAGGCCAAGAGCGCGAGCAGGGTCATGCCCAGCAGCAGGTGGCCGGTCACGATGATCGGCTGCAGCTTCATCGTGACGGTCCAGGCACCGAAAGCGCCCTGCAGGCAGACGAAGCCGAGCAGGGCCGTTGCGAACCACGGCGCGAAACGCGTCTCCCTGCTCTGCCGCCACTTGCGCCACGCGATCGCCATGATGGAGATGATCAGCACGCCGATGGCCATCGCGAGGTAGCGATGGATCATTTCGATCCAGGCCTTCATGACCGTCACCGGGCCGGTCGGCATCGCTGCCTCGGCGGCGCTGATGTCCGCGTGCGCGCGCAGCGGGTCGGCCTGCCCGTAGCAGCCCGGCCAGTCCGGGCAGCCGAGGCCGGAATCGGTGAGCCGCGTGAAGGCGCCGAACATGATCAGGTCGAAGGTCAGGAAGAGGGTGACCCAGACCAGTTTGCGGTACTTGTCCTGGTCGACGGATACCCAGACGATGGCCAGCGGCAGCATGGCCGCGATCATCCCGATGATGGCAAGCTGGATCAGCATGATGGGCGCTCCTGATGTGTTGGCTTGGCTCGCCCGTCGCGGGCTTCAGTGTGCAAGTCGCTCGACTGTTTCATAAGGCAGGCAAATTCCATTTCTGAATCTGGCGCGCCCGACAGGAGTCGAACCTGTGACCCTTGGCTTCGGAAACCAATACTCTATCCAACTGAGCTACGGGCGCGTTACGTGAAGGCGCGCAGCATAACGTTTTTTGGCCCTACCGTCCACGCCACGGTATGCCGGAAAAATGCTATCGTGCCGCCTGTAATGACTACAACCCCAAGCGCGTCATGACCTTCAGCAATCCCGAACCGGAGCAGATCCGCCAGCTGCTGTGCAGCGTGCGCAGCATAGCCGTGGTGGGCCTGTCGCCGAACCAGTCGCGCCCCAGCTTCCGCGTCGCGAGCGCCCTGCAGGGGTTGGGCTACCGCATCATCCCGGTGCGGCCGATGGTTGACGCGGTGCTCGGCGAAAAAGCCTATCCCGACCTCGAAAGCCTGCCGTTCCTGCCGGACATCGTCGACGTGTTCCGCGCAGCGGAGCATGTGCCCGCCATCGTGGAAAGCTGCATCCGGCTTGGCGTCAGGAACATCTGGCTGCAGGACGGCGTCGTCCACGAGGCGGCGGCGCAGCGCGCCAGGGAGGCGGGCATCACCGTGGTGATGGACCGCTGCATGTGGCGCGACGCCTCGAAGTTCGGCACCCGCCCGCCAGCGCCATGAACAAGCCGCGCTGCGCCTGGGCGGGCACGGATGCGCTGTACCGGACCTATCACGACCGCGAATGGGGCGTGCCGCTGCATGACGACCGGCGCCTGTTCGAATTCCTGATCCTGGAAGGCGTGCAGGCCGGGTTGAGCTGGATTACCATCCTGCGCAAGCGCGAGAATTACCGCGCCGCCTTCGACGATTTCGACGCCGCGCGCATTGCCCGTTACGGCGCGGATAAAATAGAATCGCTGCTGCAGGATGCGGGCATCGTGCGCAACCGCCTGAAACTGGAGGCCGCTGTCGTCAACGCGCAGAAATTCCTCGAGGCGCAGGAGTCACACGGCAGCTTCGATGCGTTTATCTGGCAGTTCGTCGAAGGCAGGCCCAGGCAGAACGCCTGGCGCAGCCTCGCCGACGTGCCGGCCAGCACGCCTGCTTCGGATGCGATGAGCCGGGAGCTGAAGCGGCGCGGTTTCAAGTTCGTCGGCACGACGATCTGCTACGCCCTGATGCAGGCGACCGGCATGGTCAACGACCACACCATCAACTGTTTCAGGCACGCCGAATTAAGCGACAAAAAGGAATAACCAGGGATGCTGCTGAAATTTACCAAAATGCACGGCGCGGGCAACGATTTCGTGGTGCTGGACGGCGTGCGCCAGAAGATCGAGCTGACGCCGGAGCAGCTGCGCCTGCTCGCCGACCGCCATTTCGGCGTGGGCTGCGACCAGATCCTGCTGGTGGAGAAGGCGCAGCGCGCCGAGGCGGATTTCCGCTACCGCATCTTCAACGCCGACGGCGGCGAGGTCGAGCAGTGCGGCAACGGCGCGCGCTGCTTCGTGCGCTTCGTGCACGACCAGGGGCTCACGCCGAAGCGCGAGATCGTGGTGGAAACACAATGCGGCCTGATCAGCCCGCGCCTCGAGGACGACGGGCGCGTGACGGTCAACATGGGCGCGCCGGTTTTCGATCCGGCGCTCATCCCGTTCGAGGGCAAGGAAGCGGTGAGCGAGCCGCTGGAAGTGGCGGATGAAACGCTGCAAATCAGCGTGCTGTCGATGGGCAATCCGCACGCCGTGCAGGTGGTGGAAGACATCGAGCATGCGCCGCTGGAAAGGCTCGGGCCGCTCATCGAGCGCCATCCGCGCTTCCCCAACCGCGTCAACGCAGGCTTCATGCAGGTCATGGATCGCGGCCATATCCGGTTGCGCGTGTACGAGCGCGGCGCGGGCGAAACCCTGTCGTGCGGCACCGGCGCCTGTGCGGCGGTGGTGGCGGGCATCCGGCGCGGCCTGCTGGACAGTCCGGTGAGCGTCGCCACGCGCGGCGGCCTCCTGGCCATCGCCTGGGACGGCGATGGGGCGCCGGTGCTGATGACCGGCCCGGCGATTACCGTTTTTGAAGGCGAAATAAATTTATAGGGAGTTGGGATGAGAGCCGAAGACGTCGCACAATACCTGCAGGATAACCCGCAGTTTTTCGAGGGCCATACCGACCTGCTGGCGCAGATCAATTTGCCGCACCCGCACGGCGGGCGCACCGTCTCGCTCTCCGAGCGTCAGCTGCTCGCCTTGCGCGACAAGAACAAGGAGCTCGAGAAGAAGCTCAACGAGTTGATCGCGTTTGCGAAGGAGAACGACGCGCTGCAGCACAAGGTGCACGAGTTCGTCGTCGCACTGTTCGCCGCGCGTGACCTCGAAACACTGCAGGAAATGATCCCGCACCTGCTGCGCGAAGTCTTCGCGGTGCCGCATGCGGCGCTGCGCCTCTGGCAGGCCAACCCGCCCAGCGCGGAAGTGCTGGCCTTCGCCGAGGCGCAGGCGCAGCCGGTCTGCCTGCACCACGCCGCGCAAGACACCGCCGGATGGTTCGGCGAGCATGCCGCGCAACTGCACTCCTTCGCCTACCTGCCGCTGCACGCGGGCAGCGAGACCATCGGCCTGCTGGTGCTGGCCAGCGAAGACAAACAGCGCTTCTATCCGGAGATGGGCACGGTGTTCCTGCAGCGCATCGCCGAGGCGGTAAGCGCCGCGCTGCATCCGCATCTCGCGCAATGACCGAAGCCACGCCACCGAACCAGACTTACCTGAATGGTTACCTGGCGTGGCTGCGCAACGAGAAGCAATACTCCGCCCTGACCGCCGAGAACTACGCGCGCGACCTGCGCCATCTGTTCGAGCTGGCCGCTGAAACGCCGCTCGTGAGCCTCAAGATCCACCACATCCGCCGTTTCATTGCGCAACTGCACGCCAAGGGGCTGGGCGGCCGCACGCTGGCGCGCATGCTCTCGGCGTGGCGCGGCTTCTTCACTTACCTGATGCGCGACCACGGTTTTGCGGACAACCCCTGCACCGGCCTGCGTGCGCCGAAGTCGCCCAAGACCCTGCCGCAGGCGCTGTCGCCCGACGAGGCGGCGCGCATGGTCGACCTGCCCGCCGACACGCCGGAGGCGATCCGCGACAAGGCGATGTTCGAGCTGTTCTATTCCTCCGGGCTGCGCCTCGCCGAGCTGGTGAACCTCGATCCGGCGCAGCTCGACCTGGGCTCGGGCGAAGTGCGCGTCACCGGCAAGGGCAGCAAGACGCGCATCGTGCCGCTCGGCAGTCACGCCAGCGCCGCCTTGCAGGCCTGGCTCGCGGTGCGCGGCCAGCTCGCGAGGGAAGATGAAGCCGCGCTGTTCGTCGGGGCGCGCGGCAGCCGCATCACACCGCGCGTGG
>CAYNYH010000025.1:0-23858 GCA_964401425.1 uncultured Gallionella sp.
CGGTGCGGTAGGCGCGCGTCATGGCGAGCTGCGCGAGGGTGGCGGAGCTGCCCAGGCCGAGCAGGATGGCGAAGCCTTCGAGCGTGATCGCATGCGCGGTGTCGGACAGGATCCACACGCCGCTGCCGAGGGTGGCGATGAGGCTGAAATAGAACACGGTGCGTGCGTCCGGTTCGCCGATCATGGCGAGCTGCTTGACGTTGAGGTAGGCGACCCCGGCGAGGAAGCCGGAGATCAGGCCGAGCAGGCCGGGCAGCAGTTGTTCGCGTTCCAGCGTCGGCTGCAGCAGCAACACCACGCCGCAGAAGCCCAGCGCGATGGCGGTGGTCAGCGGCAGGTGGAACTTGTCCTTGAACACCAGCATGGTGAAGATGGTGAGAAACAGCGGCGCGGTGTAGTTGAGCGTGACGGCGGTGGCGAGCGGCAGTACGGTGATGCAGTAGAAGAACAGCGCGAGCGCGATCGAGCCGGAAATGCCGCGCCACAGGTGGGCGCGCCAGTGCCGCGTGGCGAGGCCGATATGCTGGTGGCGCATGATGCCGTAGACCATCAGCAGGCCGAACAGCGAGCGGTAGAACACCAGCTCGACATGCGAGAAATGCGGCGCGCCGAGCTTGACGAACACGCCCATGAGGCCGAACAGCAGTCCGGCGACCAGCATCCAGGAGGATTTCATGCGGGATTGCTCATAGAGGAAAACACATCACCACGAAGTACACGAAGATCACGAAGAGATATCACGGAGCTATTGCGTTAGCAGCCGCTCACCATCAAGTTAACTGGAATCATCAGTGCAGCCATCTGTTTTCCTTCGTGCCCTTCGTGTGCTTCGTGGTGAATGGTTGTAAGCGGGGCGCGGATTCTCACCGAATTTACTGTGCCGGGCAATATAAATTGGCTCAGGCGGGGCGGGTTGGGTAAAATGGCGGCCTTTCGCAATGCAGAGATGTTTATGGCTGGTAAAGCGCAAAAAACCGTTGATTTCGAGTCGGCCATGGCCGAACTCGAGCGGATCGTCGCCGACATGGAGGCGGGCAAGCTGTCGCTGGAAGATTCGCTGGCGGCCTACAAGCGCGGCGCGGAATTGCTGGCGTTCTGCCGCAGCCGCCTCGAAGACGCGCAGCAGCAGGTGAGCGTGCTGGAGAACGGCGTGCTCAAGGATTTTTCCGCCGCTGGCGAAGCTGGGCAAAATCAATGAGCGTCGATTTCCAGGGCTGGGTCGCCGCCCATCAGGCTCGCTTCGAGGAAGTGCTGCGCAACCTGTTGCCGCGCGCGGACATTGCGCCGCAGCGCCTGCACGAGGCGATGCGCTACGCGGTGCTGGACGGCGGCAAGCGCGTGCGTCCGCTGCTGGCGTTTGCCGCGGGTGAACTGGCCGGCGCCGAACAAGGGCGGGTGGATGTCGCCGCCGCCGCCGTCGAACTGATCCACGCCTATTCGCTGGTGCACGACGACATGCCGTGTATGGACGACGACGTGCTGCGCCGCGGCAAGCCGACCTGCCACGTGCAATACGACGAGGCGACCGCGCTGCTGGTGGGCGATGCCCTGCAGACGCTGGCATTCCAGTTGCTCGCCGAGCATCGCCTGACCGACGACGCTTCGCGCCAGCTCAAGATGGTCAAAGTGCTGGCAGTGGCCTCCGGCTCGCGCGGCATGGCGGGCGGGCAGGCGATCGATCTCGCCGCCGTGGGCAAGTCGCTCACGCTCCCCGAACTGGAGTTCATGCATATCCACAAGACCGGCGCGCTGATCCGCGCGTCCATCCTGCTCGGCGCCCATTGCGGCAAGGTCTCGGAGGAACAACTTGACCGGCTGGATCGCTTCGGCAAGCTGATCGGCCTCGCGTTCCAGGTGGTGGACGACGTGCTCGACTGCGAGGCGGACACCGCCACGCTGGGCAAGACCGCGGGCAAGGACGCGGACAGCAACAAGCCGACCTATGTCAGCCTGCTCGGGCTGCAAGCCGCGCGCGACATGGCGCAGCGGCTGCACTGCGAGGCGCTGGGAACGCTGGAAGGCTTCGGCGCGGCGGCGCAGCGTTTGCGCGAGCTGGCCGATTTCATCGTGCTGAGGAAGTTCTGATGCCCTCCTTGCTGGCTTCCATCAATAGCCCGGATGACCTGCGTAAGCTGGAGCGCGCGCAGTTGCCGCAGCTCGCCGACGAGCTGCGCCGCTTCCTGGTCGAGTCGGTGAGCAAGACCGGCGGGCACCTTTCCTCCAACCTCGGCACGGTCGAGTTGACCATCGCGCTGCATTACATCTACAACACGCCGGACGACCGCCTGGTGTGGGACGTGGGGCACCAGACCTACACGCACAAGATACTCACCGGGCGGCGCGAGGCGATGAGCAGGCTGCGCATGGCGGGCGGCATCGCCGGTTTTCCGCGGCGCGCCGAGAGCCCCTACGACGCCTTCGGCACCGGTCATTCCAGCACGTCGATCTCGGCCGCGCTGGGCATGGCGGTGGCGGCGCAGATGGAAAAGTCCGCGCGGCGCGCGGTGGCGATCATCGGTGACGGCGCACTGACCGGCGGCATGGCCTTCGAGGCGCTCAACAACGCCGGCGCGCTCGACGCCAACCTGCTGGTCATCCTCAACGACAACGACATGTCGATTTCGCAGCCGGTCGGCGCGCTGAACAATTACCTGGCCAGGCTGATGTCGGGGCGCTTCTATTCGGCGATGCGGCGCGGCAGCGAGAAGATGTTCAAGGGCATGCCGCCGGTGCTGGAGTTCGCCAAGCGCGCCGAGGAACACGTCAAGGGCATGGTGACGCCCAGCACGCTGTTCGAGGAATTCGGCTTCAACTACATCGGGCCGATCGACGGCCACGACCTGGCGGTGCTGGTGGACACGCTGGGCAACATCCGCGAGCTCGAGGGGCCGCAGTTCCTGCACGTGGTCACGCAGAAGGGCAAGGGCTACGCGCATGCCGAGCAGGACAGCATCCTGTATCACGGCGTGAGCAAGTTCGACCCGGCCAACGGCATCGCCGCTAAATGCAGCAAGGGCGAAGGGCAGCCGGCCAAGCCCACCTATGCCGAAGTGTTCGGGCATTGGCTGTGCGACATGGCGGAGCAGGACGACAAGCTGATCGGCATCACGCCGGCGATGTGCGAAGGCTCCGGGATGGCGGAATTCGTCAGGAATTTCCCCAAGCGCTATTTCGACGTGGGCATCGCCGAGCAGCACGCGCTGACGTTTGCCGCCGGCCTGGCCTGCGACGGCTACAAGCCGGTGGTGGCGATCTATTCGACTTTCCTGCAGCGCGCCTACGACCAGCTGATCCACGACATCGCGCTGCAGAATCTGCCGGTCATGCTGGCCATCGACCGCGGTGGGCTGGTCGGTGCGGACGGCGCGACCCATGCGGGCAGCTTCGACCTTTCCTATCTGCGCTGCATCCCCAACATGACGGTGATGGCGCCGGCCGACGAGGACGAATGCCGCCAGATGCTCTACACCGCCTATCAACTGGGCACACCGAGTGCGGTGCGCTATCCGCGCGGCTGCGGCCCCGGTGCGGCAATCAGCCGGGAGATGCGCGCCCTGCCGGTCGGCAAGGGCGAGCTGCGCCGCCCAGGCAAGCGCGTGGCGATCCTCGCCTTCGGGGCTATGCTGGCGCCCGCGCTGGCGGCCGGCGAACAACTGGATGCGAGCGTGGCCAACATGCGCTTCGTCAAACCGCTGGATGCCGAACTGATCCTGAAGCTGGCGCGCGAGCACGAGCTGCTGGTCACGGTGGAAGAGAACACCGTGCAGGGCGGCGCGGGCAGCGCGGTGGCGGAATGCCTGCAGCAGCACGGTGTTGCCGTACCGCTGCTGCACCTTGGCCTGCCGGACGATTTCCTCGATCAGGGCGAGCACGCGCAGATGCTGGCGGATTGCGGGCTGGATGCCGCCGGGATCGCGGCTTCGATAAAAGGATTCAATCCGTGTAGGATGGGTTGAGCACGCGATACCCATCGTTCGCGATTGCTGGTTATCGCCACGCTTAACCCAACCAGCAATATTTCGATCACTAACTGCAGAGAGGCCATCATGAACGCCCTCAAGAAAACTCCCATCGCCGATGTGCAAAGCTCCGCCGACACGCGCCACCTCGCGATCAACCGCGTCGGCATCAAGGGCATCCGCCACCCGGTCAGGGTCAAGGACAAGAGCATCGGCGTACAGCACACCATCGCCACCTTCAACATGTACGTGCACCTGCCGCACAACTTCAAGGGCACGCACATGTCGCGCTTCGTCGAGATCCTCAACGAGCACGAACGCGAAATCTCCGTGGAGTCCTTCGAGACCATCCTGCAGGAGATGGTGGTCCGCCTGGAGGCGCAGTCGGGCTACATCGAGATGAACTTCCCGTATTTCGTGAACAAGGCCGCGCCGGTGTCCGGCGTGCAGAGCCTGCTCGATTACGACGTGACACTGATCGGCGAGATCGTCGACGGCAAGGCGCGCACCACGATGAAGGTCGTGGTGCCGGTCACCAGCCTGTGCCCCTGCTCCAAGAAGATTTCCGAGCGCGGCGCGCACAACCAGCGCTCGCATGTCACGCTCACCTTGCGCACCAACCGTTTCGTCTGGATCGAGGAAGTGGTGCGCATCGCCGAGGAGCAGGCCTCCTGCGAACTGTTCGGCCTGCTCAAACGTCCCGACGAGAAGTTCGTCACTGAGCGCGCCTACGACAACCCCAAGTTCGTCGAGGACATGGTACGCGATGTCGCCGCGGTGCTGAACGCCGACGAGCGCATCGACGCCTTTATCGTGGAGTCGGAGAACTTCGAGTCCATACATAACCATTCGGCGTATGCGCTGATCGAGCGGGACAAGACGAGGGAATAGGATTTGGGAATTGGGATTTTGGATTTGGCCAACCACCTTTCCTTCACGCGCCGCGCTACTAAATCCTAATTCCCAACTCCAAAATCCTCATATCTGCCATGAAACCCATCGCCATCTTCCGCCACGCAGCCACCGAAGGCCCCGGCTATCTCGCCGAATTTCTCGACGCACGGCATATTCCGTGGCAGTTGATCGCCATCGATGCGGGCGATGCCGTGCCGCGCTCCGCAGAGGCTTATTCCGGGCTGGTGTTCATGGGCGGGCCGATGAGCGTCAACGACGACCTGCCATGGATAGCGCCAGTGCTGGCTTTGATCCGCGAGGCGGTGGCTTGGGACATTCCCGTGCTCGGGCATTGCCTCGGCGGGCAGCTCATGTCGAAGGCGCTGGGCGGCGCGGTGTCGCGCAACCCGGTGAAAGAGATCGGCTGGGGCGAAGTGGCGGTGGCGGACAACGACACCGCGCACGCCTGGTTCGGCGGGGTGCGGCGCTTCAACGCCTTCCACTGGCACGGCGAGACCTTCAGCCTGCCGCAGGGCGCGGCGCACCTGCTGTCCAGCGTGCATTGCGCCAATCAGGCCTGGGCCATCGGCAAACACCTCGCGCTGCAATGCCATGTCGAGATGACCGCCGAGATGATTTCGTCCTGGTGCGAAGTCGGTGCGGAAGAAATCCTCGCCAGCAAAAGCAGTCCGGCGGTGCAATCCGCCGCCGGGATGCGGCGGCAGATGGCCGAAGAACTGCCGTGCCTGCGGGAAGTCGCGGCGCGGCTCTACACACACTGGATCGCCGGATTGGCTGGTTAGGCCGGATTATCTAGGCATTTCGGCATATTGATTATGCAGTGGCGGGCGGGTAGGGTGCGTTGCAGCGGTACCGGGATTTGTTTATTGTTACCGCCGTCACTAACTTCAAGGAGGTTCTCATGAAAAAGATGATCGCACTGGCTTGTCTGGGTTTTGCATTTACCGTTTCCGCTCCGGCTTTCGCGGCCGGCGAGAAGATGAAGGGCTGCAGCAAGGAAGCGACCGGCATGAAGGGTGAGGAACGCAAGGCGTTCATGAAGAAATGCCTGTCCAAGGATTATGTGCTGAAATCCGATGCAGCCGCGGGCGCTGCGGCGGCTCCTGCTACCCCAGCTACCCCGGCGACTCCCGCAGCCCCGTCCGCCCAGCAGGACAGGATGAAGAGCTGCAATGCCGACGCCAAGGCCAAGGGGCTGATGGGCGATGAGCGCAAGAAATTCATGAGCACCTGTCTCAAGGGCTGATTGCCGCCACACCCGGAAACGCGCCGCAAGGCGCGTTTTTTATTGGGGGAAATCGGGGCAGTGTATAATTCGCCCCCTCTTGCGCGGCCATACGCGCTCTATTTTATAAAGATTGCATGATCAAAAAACTCCTCAAGCGCGTATTCGGCAAGCCGGCAAAAACCAGGTCGGCGGGGAACGCGCAAATCATCCCGTTCGAGTTGCATGGCGTGGCGCGCGAGCAGATCAGTTACGGCGCGAAGAAAGTCACCGACGGCCTGCAGGCCGCGGGCTATCAGGCCTACGTGGTGGGTGGTGCGGTGCGCGACCTGCTGCTGGGCTGCGTTCCCAAGGATTTCGACGTGGCGACCAACGCCACGCCGGAGGAGGTGCGCCGCGTGTTCCGCCGCTCGCGCATCATCGGGCGGCGCTTCCAGATCGTGCACGTGATGTTCGGCGAGGAGGTGGTCGAGGTCTCCACCTTCCGCAGCATGATCGAGGCCGAAGACGCGCAGACCGACGAGCATGGCCGGCTGCTGCGCGACAACCAGTTCGGCGACCAGGAACAGGATGCGGCGCGCCGCGACTTCACCGCCAACGCGCTGTTCTATGACCCGGCCACGCAGGAAATCCACGATTACCACAAGGGATGCGCCGACACCCGCAAACTTGTGCTGCGCATGATCGGCGACCCCGCGACGCGCTACCGCGAAGATCCGGTGCGCATGCTGCGCGCGGTGCGCCTGTCCGCCAAGCTGGGCATGAAGGTCGATACCGCGACTGCCGCGCCGATCGCCGGGATGAAGAGCCTGCTCGACAACGTGCCGCAGGCGCGCCTGCTCGACGAGGTGCTGAAGATGTTGCTGTCCGGGCATTCGGTGGAGTGCATCCAGCAGTTGCGCAAGATGCATCTGCACCACGGCCTGCTGCCTCTGCTGGACGTGATCCTGGAGCAGCCGATGGGCGAGAAGTTTGTCATGCTGGCGCTGCGCAACACCGACGAACGGCTCAGCCAGGACAAGCCGGTCTCGCCCGCGTTCCTGTTTGCCGCGCTGCTGTGGCATGAAGTGCTGGCGGCGTGGAAGCTGCGCCAGCAGCAGGGCGAGCGCCCGATTCCCGCGATGCATGCGGCGATGGACGAGGTGCTCGGCAAACAGAAGGCGCAGCTCGCCATCCCGCACCGCCATGATGCGGTGATGAAGGAAATCTGGCTGATGCAGCAACGCTTCGAGCAGCGCAGCGGGCAACGCCCGTTCCGCCTGCTGGAGCAGCCGCGTTTCCGTGCCGCATTCGACTTCCTGCTGTTGCGCTGCGCCAGCGGCGAAGCGGACGAAAAACTCGGGCTGTGGTGGGACGAATTCCAGGATGCCAGCCCCGAGCGGCAGGCTGAAATGCTGCAGCCGGAACAAGCGGGAGAGAAAAAGCGCCGCCGCCGCAAGCCGCGCAGAAAACCGGAAGCCGCCGCAACGGATGAGCCGGCAGCATAATGCCGCACACCGCCTTCATCGGCTTGGGCAGCAACCTGGAAGACCCGCACAGCCAGTTGCAACGCGCCTTTGCCGAGCTTGACCGTTTGCCGGGCACACGCCTCGTCGCCCGTTCATCGCTGTACCGCAGCGCGCCGCTGGGCTATGCGGACCAGCCGGAGTTCGTGAACGCGGTCGCGAAGATCGAAACGGCCCTGACCCCGCAGGCCTTGCTGCAGGCCCTGCTGCAGATCGAACATGAGCACGGCCGCGAACGCACTTTCCGCAACGCGCCGCGCACCCTTGACCTCGACGTGCTGCTGTATGACGATGCGCAAATGCATGAGCACGGCCTGACCATTCCGCACCCGCAGATGCACTTGCGCGCCTTCGTGCTGCAGCCGCTGCTGGAGATCGCGCCGGATGCCGGTATCCCCGGTATCGGCCCGGTGCGGCAGGCGCTGGGTAATTGCACGGATCAGGTGCTGGAGAAGCTGGCCGATGCTGCCTGACAAGTATCGCTACGTGGCGGTGGAAGGGCCGATCGGCGCGGGCAAGACCAGTCTCGCGCGCCGCCTCGCACAGTATTGCGGTGCGACGGCGCTGCTGGAAAAGCCGGAGGAGAACCCCTTCCTTGAGCGGTTCTACCAGGACCCGCCGCGCCATGCGCTCGCGACGCAACTGTTTTTCCTGTTCCAGCGCGGCAACGAGGTGCGCGACCTGGCGCAGATGGATATGTTCAGCACGAGCACCGTGGCGGATTACCTGTTCGACAAGGACCCGCTGTTTGCGCGGCTGAATCTCAACGATGCGGAGTTTGCGCTGTACCAGCAGATTTACCACACCCTGCAGTTGCAGGTGCCTGCGCCGGACCTAGTGATTTATCTGCAGGCCGTGCCGGAAACGCTCGCGGAGCGCGTGCGTCGCCGCGCCAAGTCTTACGAGCAGGCCATTTCCGAAGATTATTTGCTGCGCGTGGCGCAAGGCTACAGCGATTTCTTCTATCATTACGACGCGGCACCGGTGCTGACGGTGAATACCGAGCACCTGAACTTCGAGGAGGATGCCGGAGATTTCGCCTTGCTGCTGCAACGCATCGGGGAAATGCGCGGACCGCGCGAGTTTTTCAGCCGGGGGGATTGATGAGGACTACTCTGACGAAGTTACAAGAAATGCGCGCCAAGGACGAGAAGATCGCCGTGCTGACCTGCTACGACGCGAGCTTTGCGGCGTTGCTCGAGGCGCAGGGCGTGGACGCGCTGCTGGTCGGCGATTCGCTCGGCATGGTGCTGCAGGGGCACGAAACCACCCTGCCGGTTTCGCTGGACGACATGGTTTACCACACCGCCTGCGTGGCGCGAGGTGCTGCGCAGGTGTTCATCATTGCCGACATGCCGTTCGGCACCTTCCAGGTCAGTCCGCAGGAAACCTTTGCCCATGCCGCAAGGCTGATGGCGGCAGGCGCGCAGATGGTCAAGCTGGAGGGCGGCGTCGGGATGGCCGAAACGGTGGAATTTCTCACCGGGCGCGGCATTCCGGTGTGCGGACATATCGGCCTGACGCCGCAATCGGTGCACCAGATGGGCGGCTACCGCGTGCAAGGCAGGGAGCCTGCCGCCGCGCAGCAATTGCTCGAGGACGCGGCGGCGCTGGAACGGGCCGGGGCCGGGATGCTGGTGCTGGAAACCATGCCCGCGCTGCTGGCGGCGGAGATCACCGCCGCGCTTTCCATTCCCACCATCGGCATCGGTGCGGGTGCGGACTGCTCCGGCCAGGTGCTGGTGCTGTACGACATGCTGGACATCTATCCGGGCAAGAAGGCGCGCTTCGCGAAAAATTTCCTGCAGGGCGCGGGCAGCATCGCGGCGGCGGTGAAGAACTACGTCGCCGAGGTGAAGGCGGGAAGTTTTCCGGCGCCGGAAAATAGCTTCTGATGCAAGTTATCCAGACCATCGCGGAATTGCGCGCGCGGCTTGGCGCCGAGCGTGCCGTCGCCTTCGTGCCGACCATGGGCAACCTGCACGAGGGGCATCTCAACCTGGTGAGGCTGGCGCGCGGGCACGGCAGTTGCGTGGTGGCGAGCATCTTCGTTAACCCGCTGCAATTCGGCCCGAGCGAGGATTTCGACCGCTATCCGCGCACGCTGGAGGCGGACTGCGCCCGGCTGCAAGGCTGGGCGGACGTGGTCTTTGCGCCTTCGGTCAACGAAATGTACCCCGTTCAGCAAACCATGTTCGTCGAGCCGCCGCCGATTGCCAACGAGCTGTGCGGTGCGTCGCGCCCCGGGCATTTTCGCGGCATGGCGACGGTGGTGCTGAAGCTGCTCAACATCGTGCAGCCGCAGGTCGCGCTGTTCGGCAAGAAGGATTACCAGCAGCTCCACATCATCCGTCAGATGGTTACGCAGTTTAATCTGCCGGTCAAGGTCGTCGGCGGGGAGACGGTGCGCGCGGCGGACGGCCTGGCGCTGAGCTCGCGCAACCAGTATTTGAGCGAAACCGAGCGTGGCGAGGCGGTTTTCCTGTACCAGACGCTGCAAGGGATCAAACAGGCCCTCCTGGAGGGCGGGCGCGATTTTGAACGATTGCAGGAAAAGGCGGTCGAAACCCTCGCCGCAAGGGGCTGGCTGGTGGATTACGTGGCGGTGCGCAACCAGTCCGACTTGCGGCCGGCCAGCCGGTCGCAGCGCGAACTGGTGATCCTGGCGGCGGCAAGGCTGGGCAATACCCGTCTGCTGGACAACGTCGAGGTTAGCCTGGTTGATTACTCGGCCGGTTGATTGCTATATAATCCGCCCTGTCAGAAAGGGATGTACCACATGCAAAGAATCATGCTTAAAGCCAAGCTGCACCGGGTGCGCGTCACGCATTCCGAGCTGCACTACGAAGGTTCCTGTGCGATCGACGACGATTTGCTGGACGCCGCCGATATCAGGGAATATCAGCAGATCGATATTTACAACGTCACCAATGGCGAGCGTTTCACCACTTACGCGATCCGCGCGCAGCGCGGCTCCGGCGTGATTTCCGTGAACGGCGCGGCCGCGCACAAGGCGAATCCGGGCGATATCCTGATTATCGCCACCTATGCCATGTACACCGAACTGGAATTGCAGAAATTCCATCCGCAGCTCGTCTACGTGGACGAGCACAACCGCATCATCGCGCAGCGCGACCGGATTGCCGTGCAGGCAGCCTGACGCCGAAGGCTGCCCTCGCAGAAATCATGGTTGCTGCTGACGGGAAATCGAACGGATGAGTATTCAAGGCACAGTCAACCGTTATCCCGCCGCGGTAGCGATCGCCTTATTCCTCAATTTCGTCATTCTCGTCGGTGTGGCGAGCTATTACCTGGTCGACAGATTCGAAAATATCGAAAAAAACCATGCGTACGAGAATTTGCACGGCATCGGTAAGCTCAAGATCGGCCAGATCCAGGCATATTTCCATGAGCGCAGGGGAGATGCGCAGGTCGCCGCAAAATTCCTGAGCAATTCTCCGGCCCGGCAGTGGCTGGCGAACCCGTCCGGCAACCTGCCGGATGCAGTGCGGCAGCCGCTGGAAACTGTGGTCACCGCCTATCAATACGGCGGGGCGCTGCTGCTGGATGGTAAGGCGAACGTTCGCTTCGGCAGCGGGAAATATACAAGGTTGTCAGAGGCGGGCAAATCCATCGCGCTTCGTGCGATTCGTGAAAATACCCTGAGTATTTCGCCGATCTACTTTGGCGATCCTTCCGCCCAGGATAAACCGCTGCTGGATGCTTTCATCCCCCTTGTAAACCCGGATACCTCGGCCGTTATGGGGGTTCTGGTGCTGCGCGACGATTTGCGTTTCCTGTTTTCCCTGATCCAGTCCTGGCCGGTGGAGAGCAGGACCGGCGAAATCCTGCTGGTTGCGAAGGACGGCGGCGATGTGCTATTCCTTAACGAGTTGCGCTACCAGAAGGATACTGCGCTCAAGCTCCGGCTGCCGATCCACGGCGGCGTCAATGCACTTACCGTCCCGACCAAGGAAATGATGAAGGGCTATTACGGCGCATTGGAGGCCTACGACTACCGCGGCAAGCCGGTGCTGGCCTATAACATTGCCGTACCGGATACCACGTGGGGCATGGTGATCAAGATGGAGACGGACGAAGTGCTGGAGCATGTCCGGCGCCTCCAATCCATCGTCTGGATCGTTGCCGCCTTTTTTATCCTGGGCGCCGGAATCATCCTGTGGACGTGGTGGAGAAAACAGAACATCGAGCAACTGGCGCACGAGCAACTGTCCAGTGTGGCGGAAGACTTGCGAGTTTCTGCAATTGCCTTCGAGACGCACGAGGCGATTGTGATTACCGATTGCCATCCGAAAATCCTGCGGGTCAACCAGGCTTTCCAGGATATTACCGGCTATACGGCGGAAGAAGTCATCGGCCGCAACCCCAACATCCTCAGGGCGGAAAAAAAGCCCAAGGCCTTCTATGAGGAAATGTGGGCGACCATTTTCCGTGAAGGGAAATGGAGCGGGGAGGTGCTGGACAAGCGCAAGAACGGCGAGATTTACCCGAAGTGGCTGACGATTACGGCAGTTACCGCACCGGATGGCACGCTTACCCATTACGTTGGTTCGTTTTTCGATATTACGGAGCGCAAGAAAGCGGAAGGCGAAATCAATCGCCTCGCTTTTTTCGATTCGCTCACCAATTTACCCAACCGCCGCCTGTTGCTTGACCGCCTGCAACATGCATTGGCAACCAGCGCGCGCAGCGGCAGGCATGGCGCGATCATGTTCATCGATCTCGACAACTTCAAGGCAATCAACGACACCAAAGGGCATGATTGCGGCGATTTGCTGCTGGTCGAAATAGCGCGGCGCCTGCAATCGTGCGTGCGCGAAGGCGATACGGTGGCACGGCTCGGCGGCGACGAATTCGTGGTGATGCTGGAGGATCTGGGGAGCCGTGCAGAACATGCTGCGGCACAGGCTGAGGAAGTGGGCGAGAAAATCCGCGCGGTCATCAGCCAGCCCTGTGCGATCAAGGAATGCGAATTCCACAGCACGGCCAGCATCGGGGTCAACCTGTTCATCGGCCGCGAGACCACGGCGGAAACCCTGCTTAAATATGCGGACATCGCCATGTATCAGGCGAAAGGGTCTGGCCGGAATGCCGTGCGTTTCTTCGATCCGGACATGCAGGCCATCCTGGAGGCGCGCCTGACCATGGAATCGGATTTGCGTCGTGCGCTGATCGAGCGGCAATTCAGCCTGCATTACCAGGCGCAGATCGATGAGGCCGGACGCATCCTCGGCGCCGAGGCGCTGGTGCGCTGGATTCATCCGCAACGCGGCATGGTCTCCCCAAGCCAGTTTATTCCTATTGCCGAAGAGAGTTCGCTGATTCTTGATATTGGCCATTGGGTGCTCGAAGCGGCTTGTCGGCAGCTCGCCCTGTGGGGTGGCGACGAGCAGAAGCGCAAGCTGTCGCTTGCCGTGAACGTCAGCGCCCGGCAGTTCAAGCTGGCCGATTTTGTGGACAGGGTGGCGGCAGTCCTCAGGGAGCACCGTGTCGACCCGTCGCGCCTCAAGCTGGAACTGACCGAGAGCGTGGTGCTGGACGACCTGGACGATATCGTGGCGAAAATGCATGCCCTGAAGGCGCTCGGGGTCAGGTTGTCGATGGATGACTTCGGCACGGGCTATTCATCACTGTCCTATCTGAAGCAACTGCCGCTCGACCAGCTCAAGATAGACCGGAGCTTCGTGCGCGACATCACGACCGACCAGAACGATGCAGTGATGGTGCAAACCATCATCGACATGGCACATAATTTCAGCCTGAACGTCATCGCCGAAGGCGTGGAAACCGAAGCGCAGATGGCCTTCCTCAAGCGGCACGGCTGCATGGCATATCAGGGGTATTTGATCAGCAAGCCCATATCGGTAGAGGAATTCGAGGCATTGCTGGGCGGGGTTAATCGGGATATGGAGGTCACCTGAGGAAATTCTGGCGACTGTCGGTGCTGCGGAAATAGCCGGCCTTTTCATGCCTAATCGTCGATTCGCTTCCAATGCGGGTTGATTACGATGCATCATGACGTTCTGTGCAATTTTGCCGCCTTGGGCGGCAAAATTTTGTTCGGGTAGCTGATATACGGGTTTAATTAAATATAACTATAAATCTGGAGGGAAGTAATGACACATTCGACTATCATGCAACGCCTCACCCTGCTGACGGCGGTGCCTGTCATCGCGCTGATCCTGTCTTCCGGCATGCTGATCTGGGACAGTTTTGGCCGCTATCAAAGTGCGGCTCAGGCGCGCAGCATCATGGAAGTGGCGGTAGCAGCGGGCGATTTGATCCACCCCTTGCAGATCGAGCGCGGCATGACGGCCGGTTTCATCCAGTCGAATGGCCAGAAGTTCTCGGATACGTTGCCGGGCACCCGCGCCAAGACCGACGAGATGCTGGCATCTTACAAGCGGTTTATCGACGGGATCGATACCGCTTCGATGCCGGGGCTGAAAAAGGCCGTCGAGGAAGCGCAACGCAAGCTTGAAGGATTGTCCAGGACGCGCGACCAGGCCAACCAATACACCATTCCCGCCGGCGAGGCATCCGCTTTCTTCACCGGCACCATCGCACAACTCCTGGAGGTGATGAGTACCGCCGCCGCATACAACAGCGATCCGGGTATTGCGCGTAAGCTGCTGACTTACCATAATTTTTCCAATGCCAAGGAAAATGCCGGGCAGGAGCGGGCATTGAGCGTACCGGTGTTTGTCGCCAACAAGGTCGAACCCGCGCAATTCCGCACCATCCTCGGAAAGATCAACAAACAGGAGGCCTACCTGGATTCATTCTCCGACTCCGCAAGCGAACAGGAAAAGGCGGTGTTGAGGGATGTACTCGGCGGCGAGGCGGCACAGGAGGTGCAGCGCATGCGCAACATCATGGCCGAGCGCTCCATCCAGGGTGGATTCGAGGTGGATTCGGCCGTGTGGTTCAAGCGCAGTACCGACAGGATCAACGGCTTGTATGGGGTTGAACAGCTGCTCACGAAAAACATCAATACCGACGTTAACCATCAACTGTCAGCCAGCCGCACGCAGTTGATGACGCAACTGATTCTGGCGATTCTGGCGATTGTCATCGCCGTGGCAGTGTCGGTATGGGTAGCGCATAGCGTAAATCGTCCGCTCACGGCCGTGGTCGATGCAGCCGAATATGCAGTTGCGCATGACGATTTCACCCGCAGCATCCCGGAGGAAGGTACGCAGGAAACGGCGCGCGTCGGCCAGGCGATCAACCATTTGATGGAAAAATTCCGCCATATCATCGCGCATACCACCCGCTCCAGCGAGGACATCGCCGATGCATCCAGCGTGCTGGCTGCTTCAAGCGAACAGGTTAACCGGAGTTCCTCAGCACAGTCGGATGCCGCCTCGTCGGTTGCAGCTGCCGTCGAGGAAATATCGGTCAGCGTCAGCGAAACCGCCAGAAATGCGCAAACCGCTGCGGAGATTGTCGACAAATCCCACGCCGGGACTAACCAGGTGCTGGCGATCATGGCGGAGACGGTGAAAAACGTGAACGGTATTGCCGCACTGATCCGGGAATCGGATGACAACGTGGCGCGGCTCGACGAGCGATCCAAGAAGATCGGCGGCATCATCCAGGTGATCAAGGAAGTTGCCGACCAGACCAACCTGCTGGCCTTGAACGCCGCAATCGAAGCGGCACGCGCCGGTGAACAGGGAAGGGGCTTCGCGGTTGTGGCGGATGAGGTGCGCAAGCTTGCCGAGCGCACGTCCAAGGCGACCGAAGAGATCGCCGCGCTGATCGGCGACATTCAGAGCCATATCGGCGGAACCGTCACGGGGATGAGGCAGGCCAATACCCAGGTTACGGAAAGCCTTGAGCTGGTCGGGAAGACAGAAGCCGCATTGCATCGCATCGGCGACGATGCGCGCGAGGTGGCAAACAATGTGCAAAGCATTGCCGATGCGATACGCGAGCAGGATGCCGCGATTCATCAGGTCGTGACGAATGTCGAGAAAATTGCCCAGATGGCCGAGGAAAACAGCGCCGCAACTGCCTCGAGCAGCGATACGGCGAGCCAGCTCGACAGGCTGTCCGGCGCACTCAAGGATTCAGTGGAGCGCTTCAAGGTCTGACACTGTTGCCGGAAAAGGGCGCGGTGAATCGCGCCCTGCGGTTTATCCGTGGCGACTCAATGGGTGGCCAGATCAAGCACTCCGAGTTTGCCACGCCAGGCGACGCTCTTGGATAGATAGCTCATCTGCAGGATGCCGGCAAACTCCGCTGCCGGAACCGGTTTGCTGAAATAATATCCCTGCACCACATCGCATGAATGCAAACGGAGGAAGGTCAACTGTTCCGCCGTTTCCACGCCTTCGGCAATGGTCCGGAGATTGAGGCCTTGCGCCATGTTGATGATGGCGGTGGTGATCGCGGCATCGTCCGGGTTGGTGGTGATATCCCTCACGAACGACTGGTCGATTTTCAGGTAATCGATCGGGAAATGCTTTAAGTAACTCAGGCTGGAATACCCGGTGCCGAAATCGTCAATGGAGATGTGCACCCCCATCTCCTTGAAGCAATTGAGCGTCTCGACCGCGGATTCGGTATTGCTCATCACCAGCCCCTCGGTCAATTCCAGTTCGAGATAATGCGGTTCGAGCCTGGTATTGTTGAGTGTGTCGTTGATCAAACGGCACAGATTCTGTTGCCGGAACTGGACTGCGGACAGGTTGATTGCAATCGAAACGGGGGGAAGCCCGGCTTTCTGCCATGCCAGGTTCTGCCGGCACGCCTCGTTCAGGATCCATTCCCCCAAGGGGATGATCAGTCCGCTTTCTTCCGCAACGGGGATGAATTTCGCCGGGGAAATCAGCCCGGCCACCGGATGATTCCACCGGACTAAGGCCTCGGCTCCGACGATATGCCCCGTCTTGATGTCCACCTGCGGCTGGTAATGCAGCACAAACTGGTCGAGTTCCAGCGCCTTGCGCAGGTCCGACTCGATAAACAGTTTTTCTTCCACCCTCGTCTTCATGTCCGGGGTGAAGAAGCGGAAGTCGTTGCGTCCGTTCTCCTTGGCGTGGTACATCGCAGAGTCCGCACTCATGATCAGCGATTCATGGTCGGCGCCGTCATCGGGGTAGACGCTGATTCCTATGCTCGGGGTGGCCCGGATGCTGTGCCCTTCGACCTCATAGGGCTGGCTCAGGGAATGGAGTATTTTTCGCGCCACCGGCATGATGCTGTCTGTTTCCGCCATGCCATCCAGGATCACGACAAATTCGTCGCCGCCCATGCGCGCCACGGTGTCCACTTCGCGCACGCATTCCTTGAGGCGTATCGCCACGGATTGCAGCAGTTGGTCGCCGATCGAATGGCCCAGTGCGTCGTTGATGTTCTTGAAGCGATCCATGTCCAGGAACAGAACCGCACATTTGCATCCGGCGCGTTTTGCATGCGCAATCGCCAGATCGAGCCGGTCCGACAGTAAGGCGCGATTGGGAAGATCGGTCAGTGTGTCATAGTACGCAAGGCGCTGGATACGCTCTGCCGCCCTGACATCGTCGCTGATGTCGCTGAAGACGGCGATGTAATTAGTCGTGATTTGCGACCGGTTCTTTACCGCAGTTATTTTCAGCCACTCGGGGTAGATTTCCCCGTTCTTGCGCTTGTTCCAGATTTCGCCTTGCCAGTATCCGTTTTCCCGGATGGCAGCCCACATGACCCGGTAATATTCCGCATCGTGCCGACCCGATTGCAGGATTTTGGGATTTTTGCCGATGATCTCCGCCGCCGGATAACCGGTTATTGCGGTAAAAGCCTCGTTGACGGCAATGATGGTACCCCGGGAGTCAGTGATGGTAATGGCATCCCGGCTGTTTTCGAATACCTGTGCGGCCAATTGCAATTGTTCGCCGGCCTTTTCCAGTTTGCCGATAGTCCTGCCCAGCTTGCTGTTTGCCAGTTCCAATTTTCTCGAATCCAGCTTTATGCGCCGGATTCCGTTGGCGATGGAATTGCTCACCCATCGCGCCAGATAAACCAGCAGGAGGATGCCTGCGGCGGAAAAAGCCAGATTCAGGTAAAACCATCTGTATTGCTGCTCCAGTCTGGAATGCAGGCCCGTTTTTACAAGATCGTTGGTGACATTAAGTAGGGTGTAGCCGTTTTTTACCGGGACCGAGAATTTCAGGAAAAGCTGATCCACTCTGATTACGGTGCCGGGAGTAAGGAATATTTCGTCGGCCAAGCTGAAGACGTCATCGATGTTCTGTGCCAGTTCCGGGGAGAATTTGCCGATTCTGGCATCGATCTCCGGGCTTGTTGCCGTTACTGCGGCCAAGTCATGCCGGACATGCTCCATGGCCTCGTTTATCTGTGCCTTCAGATTGTTCAGATTCGCCTTGTCTGCGGCAGCGATTTTTTCGCGAGACATCACGGGCATTACGCCGGCCCGCAGCTGCCCCAGATGCTCAATCAGGTTGGGGATGGCAAAAGTGGTTAGATTGCCCAGATGATTGATGCCGATGTCCTGGTCGGTGGTCAATCCGGAATGATCAGAAACATCGCCCAGCAGGCGGATGGCCTTGCCGATCAGGCTGCTGTGCAGATCGAAATTTTCTTTCACGGAGAGGACTGCGGAACGTTCCTGCAACGCTTGCCAGTCGGCTTTAATGAGAGCCCAATTGCGGTTGTCGGCAGAGCTCAGCATTAAACCGGCTTTGGCGGGCAATGCGTCAACAGCCTTGATTTGCGCCTCGATCTGCGCTTCTTCGGCAATAATCGTTTCCCTGAGAAAGGAATTCCCGCTCAAATAGCCGGCAGTCAGGCCGCGGTGCAGTTGCAGGTGTTCTATTGTCCGGGCGATTTGATGGGAATATTCCAGCCCGGCGATTTCGTGCTGAACGGTTTTTATTCCCGTGTAGGAATTGTTGAGAAGATTAAAATTAAACAGCGCGATGATCACAATCAATACGCCCGTTACGGCAAATATATTGCGCGTCGGCTTGCTTCGGGTAGAGAACGGTTGAGTATGCAGTTGCTTGGATCGCAGATTTGGCTTTTTCATGAATAGCTTCCTGAGGCTGCGGTGGTTCCCTGTTTGTACAAGGTCAGGCCGGGAATTGGCCGTGGGCACGATTCGGCAGGCGCGTGATATTCATCATGGCGATGGAGGCTGGATCTTTTGATCCTTCTGAGCATGGCTGATTATGCGCTTAAAAACCATTTTCGGCATTCGGCTATTTGCCGCATGCCGAAAACGCAATCGGGTCCCAGAATGCCTTTTTATTCTGCCATGCAACCACCCACGCTAACCTGACATAGGTCAACCAAATTGTGCGCTGTTTGTTTCATTGACCGTTCTTTTTTTCACGAGTAGGATTGCGCCCCTTGATTACTTGGGGTTGATTACGGTGCGTCGTAAACTGGTTGCCGGAAATTGGAAGATGCACGGTGCACTGGCTCAGAACGCCGAGTTGCTGGATGCCGTGCGCCGCGGAATGGAGCAGATCCGGAATGTCGATTGCGCGGTTTGCGTGCCATTCCCTTATTTGGCCCAGGCGCAGCAGAAATTGTCCGGCAGCGCGGTGGGATGGGGGGCGCAGGATGTGCACCAACTGGAAAAGGGCGCCTATACCGGCGAAGTATCCGCCGCAATGCTGCGCGATTTCGGCTGCAGCCATGTAATCGTCGGGCATTCGGAGCGGCGCACCTGCTATAACGAGAGCAGCCGCCTGGTGGCCGAGAAATTCCTGGCTGCGCAGCGGGCGGGAATTACGCCCATCCTGTGTGTGGGCGAGACGCTGGAGCAGCGCGAAAACGGCATTACCGAGAGTGTGGTTGCCGGGCAACTGGATGCTCTGATACAGTTGGGCGGAGTGCAGGTGTTGCATAATGCGGTGGTGGCCTATGAGCCGGTGTGGGCAATCGGTACCGGGAAGACCGCCACTGCGGCGCAGGCGCAGGCAGTGCACGCCTTTATACGCCAGCGCGTTGCAACTCACGATAGTCAAATCGCGGCGGAGTTGTGTATACTTTACGGAGGCAGCGTGAAGGGGAATAACGCGGTTGAACTGTTCGCAATGCCGGATATCGATGGCGGGTTGATCGGCGGTGCCTCCCTGGTGGCGGATGAGTTTTTGGCGATTTGCCGCGCCGGTCAGATTTGATTCTGCTTTTGGTATAGTATTTTGGTATAGTATTCTGGTATTCTGTTTTAGGAGCAGTGCGTGGAAACATTGGTTTGGGTAGTGCATGTCTTGACGGCCGTGGTGCTGATCGGCTTGGTGCTGATGCAGCACGGCAAGGGTGCCGACATGGGGGCGGCATTCGGCAGCGGTTCGGCCGGCAGTCTGTTCGGTTCCAGCGGCTCCGCAAATTTTCTCAGCCGCAGCACGGCAGTTGCTGCGACGCTATTTTTTATCACCAGTCTGGCGCTGACTTATATTTATGCGCATCCCGCGCAACAACAGGGAGTAATGGATAAAGTGAAGCCGGCCGCCATTGAGTTGGCTCCGGTAGCGCCCGCGGCTAACCCCGTCGACGACTCGAAGTCCAGGGAGATTCCAAAATAATTTTGCAGTAGCATTGCCGATGTGGTGAAATTGGTAGACACGCTATCTTGAGGGGGTAGTGGCGCAAGCCGTAGCAGTTCGAGTCTGCTCATCGGCACCAGAATATAAGCAAAAAATACAAATATAAGCCGGCACAAAAGATTGCTGGTATAACTAAAAAATAAAAAAGTGATTCCGGGTGAACCGGCGAATCACACCAAATCCAGGGAGGAAACTCAATGTTGGAAAATTATTTTCCGGTGCTGCTGTTCATCTGTATTGGTGTCGTGATGGGCGTGGCTCCGGTAGTACTGGGCAAGCTGGTTTCACCCAATCGCCCCGATAGTCAAAAACTCTCTCCCTATGAATGCGGCTTCGAGGCTTTCGAAGATGCGCGCATGAAATTCGATGTGCGTTATTACCTCGTCGCCATCCTGTTCATCCTGTTCGATCTTGAAATTGCCTTCCTCTTTCCCTGGGCGGTCGTGCTCAAGGAAATCGGCACCTTCGGTTTTGTTTCCATGATGATCTTCCTGGCCATCCTCGTGGTTGGCTTTATCTACGAATGGATGAAAGGGGCCCTGGAATGGGAATAGAAGGCATTCTGGAAAAGGGCGTTGTCACCACGACGCTCGACACCATTATCAATTACACCCGTACCGGATCGCTTTGGCCGATGACTTTCGGGCTGGCCTGCTGCGCGGTGGAGATGATGCATGCCGGTGCGGCGCGCTACGACCTGGACCGCTTCGGCGTGGTTTTCCGCCCCAGCCCGCGCCAGTCGGACGTGATGGTGGTGGCTGGCACGCTGTGCAACAAGATGGCCCCGGCGTTGCGCAAGGTATACGACCAGATGGCCGAGCCGCGCTGGGTGATCTCCATGGGCTCCTGCGCAAACGGCGGCGGCTATTACCACTATTCCTACTCGGTGGTGCGCGGCTGCGACCGCATCGTGCCTGTGGACGTGTACGTGCCGGGTTGCCCGCCGACGGCTGAGGCGCTGCTGTACGGCGTCATCCAGCTGCAAAACAAAATCAAACGAACCAATACCATTGCGCGTTAGGGTTGAACTATGGCTGCTGATTTGAGTACGTTGCGTACCAGTCTGACGGGTTTGCTTGGCAACAAGCTGGCCGGTATGGAGGATAAGCTGGGCGAGTTGACCGTGGTGGTCAAGGCTGCCGGGATGCTGGACACGCTGACGCGCCTGCGCGATGCGGCGGATTTCGATCAGATGATCGACCTGTGCGGCGTGGATTACTCCACTTACGGCGATGGCGCATGGGACGGCCGGCGCTTCGCCATCGTCTATCACCTGTTGTCGGTTGCGCATAACGCGCGGCTGCGGGTGCGCATCTTTGCCGAGGACGACGATTTCCCGGTGCTGGAATCGGTCGCGGACATCTGGCCGTGCGCCAACTGGTACGAGCGCGAGGCCTTCGACCTGTACGGCATCGTATTCACCGGTCACCCCGACCTGCGCCGTCTCCTGACCGACTATGGTTTTGTCGGCAACCCGTTCCGCAAGGATTTCCCGCTGTCCGGCCACGTGGAAATGCGCTACGACCCCGAGCAGCAGCGCGTCGTGTACCAGCCGGTATCGATCGAACCGCGCGAAGTGACGCCGCGCATCATCCGTGAAGAAAACTACGGTCGTAATTGAGGGTGCATAAATGGCTGAGATAAAAAACTACACCATGAATTTCGGGCCGCAGCACCCCTCGGCGCACGGCGTGTTGCGCCTGGTGCTGGAGCTGGACGGCGAGGTCATCGAGCGCGCCGACCCGCATATCGGGCTGCTGCACCGCGGCACCGAGAAGCTGGCCGAGAACAAGACCTATCTGCAGTCCCTGCCTTACATGGACCGGCTCGATTACGTCTCGATGATGAGCAACGAGCATGCCTATGTGATGGCGATCGAGAAACTGGCGGGTATCGAAGTGCCGTTGCGCGCGCAGTACATCCGCGTGATGTACGACGAAATCACCCGTATCGAAAATCACCTGCTCTGGCTGGGTGCGCACGCGCTGGACATCGGCGCGATGACCATGTTCCTGTACTGCTTCCGCGAGCGCGAGGATTTGTTCGACGCCTACGAGGCGGTCTCCGGCGCGCGCATGCACGCGGCCTATTACCGGCCGGGCGGCGTGTACCGCGACCTTCCGGACACCATGCCGCAGTACCAGCCGTCGAAAATCCACAATGCCGCGGCGGTGAAAAAGCTCAACGAAAACCGCCAGGGCTCGCTGCTCGATTTCCTGGAAGATTTCACCAATCGCTTCCCCACCTACATCGATGAATATGAGACGCTGCTGACCGACAACCGCATCTGGAAGCAGCGCACCGTCGGCATCGGCGTGGTCACACCGGAGCGTGCGCTGGCGCTGGGCTTTACCGGCCCGATGCTGCGCGGCTCGGGCATCGAATGGGATCTGCGCAAGAAACAGCCCTATGAAGTTTATGACCGCCTCGATTTCGATATCGCGGTCGGCACCAACGGCGATTCCTATGACCGTTATGTGGTGCGCGTCGAGGAGTTGCGCCAGGCCAACCGCATCATCAAGCAATGCATCGCCTGGCTGCGCGCCAATCCTGGCCCGGTGATCACCGACAATTTCAAATTCGCGCCGCCCAAGCGCGAGGCGATGAAGCAGAACATGGAGGAGCTGATCCACCACTTCAAGCTGTTCAGTGAGGGCATGCACATGCCGGTCGGCGAGGCCTATGCGGCGGTGGAGCATCCCAAGGGCGAGTTCGGCATCTACCTGATTTCCGACGGTGCGAACAAACCCTACCGCATGAAGATACGCGCGCCCGGCTTCGCCCACATGGCGGCGCTGGACGAGATGTGCCGCGGGCACATGATTGCCGACGTGGTGACCATCATCGGCACGCAGGACATTGTTTTCGGTGAGGTGGATCGCTGATGTTATCCGAACAAATACAAACCAGAATCAACCGCGAGTTGAAAAAGTATCCTGCGGACCAGAAACAGTCTGCGGTAATGGCCGCGTTGCGTTTCGTGCAGGACGAAAAGGGCTGGATCGCCAACGAGGACATGGCGGATGTTGCGGCGTACCTGGGTATGCCGAAGATGGCGGTGTACGAGGTCGCGACCTTCTACCATATGTACAACCTCAAGCCGATGGGCAAGCACACCCTCACCGTGTGCACCAACCTGTCCTGCACGCTGTGCGGGGCGGAAGAAACCGTGGCTTACCTGAAATCCAAGCTGGGCATCGGCCTGGGCGAGGTGACGGCGGACGGCAAGTACGGCCTGCGCGAGGGCGAGTGCATGGGGGCGTGCAAGGATGCGCCGCTGTTTACCGTGAACAACAAGAGACTTTGCGGCCGTCTGGGCAAAGAGAAGATCGATCAAATTTTGGCGGAGCTGGACAAATCATGAGAGGCCCGGTCATTCTCACCACGATGGATTTCGACCAGCCCTGGACGCTGGAAAACTATCTCAAGGTCGGCGGCTACCAGGCGCTGCGCAAGGTGCTGACCGAGAAGATGGCACCCGAAGCGATCATCGCCGAGGTCAAGCTGTCGGCATTGCGCGGGCGCGGCGGCGCAGGTTTCCCGACCGGACTGAAGTGGAGCTTCATGCCCAAGGACTACAAGGGCGACAAGTACATCGTCTGCAATACCGACGAGGGCGAGCCGGGCACCTGCAAGGACTGGGATATCCTGCGCTACAACCCGCATCTGC
>CAYNYH010000026.1:0-22694 GCA_964401425.1 uncultured Gallionella sp.
TGGCGAACGACACGCTGGCGGGACTGTCGGGCAGCAACCTGAGCATCACCGGGGTGTCCGGCTTCACGCATGGCAGCGGTTTTCTGGATGGGAACGGGTTTGTGCACTACACCCCGGACGCGAATTACTACGGGGCGGCGAATGATGAGGTGTTTGAGGGGAGGAGGGCGGCATGAGCGATATCGGGATGCGACGCTGTGCGGGATGGCAGACGCTACTGGCGGTAGTAGCGTTGATGTTGTCTATGCATTCGGATGCGGAAACTCTCATGCCATCAGAGATAAAAGCGTTAGTTGGAATGAAACTTCCACCTAAAGTGTATGGGCAAGAACAAGCACGAATTCCTGGATATTCCGAGGCTGGTGGCAGGTTGCTTGGTTTGATGCAAAGTAAAACACCAAAAGCACGACTTGCCTATAGTGATGGCATTTTTGGGGAATGGCCATTACTTGTTGTGCAAGCAATCTATGAAGATCGAAGTATAGAAATACTTGATATTCATATCCTCCCTGCGGACTTGATTAACTGGCGATATGTGAATGGGCGGTTTCAATGGCTAGACGATCGCTATGATTTAACGCAGTGCTACCAACAATTTAAGAGCGGGAAAATTATTGTCGGGTTAGTTAGGCCAGAAAGTAAACCACGAAAAGGGATGGAAGGATTTTCAAGCAGAGTTAAACGAGCGTGGGAAATAGATCAGCGAAACGGACAAATTACTGCTATTTCTACAAAAGATGTGCAGTGCGAAATTATCGGTGATTAAGGGAGATCAATCATGGCTAGCATTCAATACGACGCATACAATCCGGGTTTCTCATTTCGAGTTGGAGACGCGCTCGGGATGCGTATACACCCGCGCACACAACTTGTTGCTGGACACAAAGGGCTTGATCTGCCAGCCGCAACTGGAACAGCTATTCCCGCTGCGGCAGATGGGGTAGTCTATGATGTCGGTTGGCAATATAACGACCAAGATAAAACTGGTTGGGGCAATTACGTTGTGATTGAACATACACGTAGCGATAACACCAAGTTTTATACGCTTTATGCTCATCTTGACGAAGCCTCTACACTAACGAAGGGGCAACTAATTGGCGCTGGTTCACTAATCGGCGTTGTAGGCGAAACGGGAGGTGCGGACGGCCCCCATCTTCATTTTGAAGTTATAGCAGATCAGCTTTTCCCACTTGCCAAGGGCCATCAGGTTTACGACCCAACAACCTTCACAGCATGGGGCGGGCTTCCCCATATTGTCGGCACCGACACAAACGGCAACAAACTGATCGCTGTATCCTCAGGCGGCGCAGATACAATCACCGCAATCACGCCCACTGGCAACGTAACATACAGCGTCGCCACCAGTCCCATCCTCGACAGCGCCAACTGCAACATCATCGGCTACTCCGTCGTTGCCCTCGACCCACAATCCGGCACGCCAGTCATCGCCACCCAGGCGCGGGCAGACGGCTCAATCGCCAGCCAGACCTACTACACGGCAACCACTGCGACCACCTACCAATCCGGCCTCACCATCACCACCGACATCGCCACCGGCGTGAGGACTGCGCAGATACCGGGGGCGGATGCGCTGGCGACTGTTGCAGCCGACGGCACGATTAGCGGCACCTCGGGTGGCGTGCCGTTCACCATCGTCCTGCCTGCCGATCCCTTGGGCGATACCGCCATCAGCTTCGGCGGGCAGGCTTTCACTGCACATGCGGGAAGCACGATAGACATGACCGGCGGCGGATTGAACATTACAGAAGGGACGCCCGCCGCTATCAACACCACCCCGATGACGCTCACAGACGTGACCAGCGATATCCCCTTCGAGCGCTTGGATGCGGCGGCGAACACGATGTGGATATATGACAACGGAGTCAGCGTCTCGGAGTACAAACAGGATTTCGGAACCCATCGCGCCGGCGACATTGTCTGGAACATCCCCGCCGAAGGCGGGCGCACAATCGAAATCACCCAGTTTGCCGACAAGGGTTACCTCAACGTCACACGGGACATAAACGGCAACGTCGTCTCGACTTACCGCACCCTTGCCGACGGCAGCGTGTGGGAAGACACCTCCAGCGGCTATGTGCCGGGCGCGGAAGTGGTGCGCAACGGCATCGCCTACGTGACCGATGCCTATGGCGCTTATGTTGAAAAGACCACCGGCCTCACCATCCAAACCCTGCCCGATGCGGTCGCCGCATCGGTCACCGCAACACCCGGCCCGATCTCAAGCCTCACCGATCCGGCATCGATGCTGGAGGGCGGATGGTTTTTCCAGAACGCCGCTTTCAACCCCGGCACCATCATTGCAACACCCCAGAGAGTGGGCTACGGCGTGGCGAACATCGGCGGGGCGACTGTTACTTACGAAACCACCATATCGGGCACCTATATCAGCACCTCATACCAAAACGGCAACCAATATGCCAGTTATAAAGATAGCGATGGCGGTGTCACCGCACTAGCTTACGACAAGGCCAGCAACTCATGGCTCCTGCGCAACCCGGACGGCACAGGTTCGTTGCAGGTGGGAACGGACAGCCCCGTCGCCATCAGCCAGGGCGACACCATCGGCTGGACAGACAGCGGCACGCCCGTCGTAATTAAAAAAATAAGCACCAGCGGTTCCGAAACCCTCTTCAACGCCATCGACAAATACGGCGGCACCGTCATCGACGCCCTGACCCTCATCAAATCCATCCAGAGCGGCGACCCGTTGCCCGTCACCGTATCCGGCCTGCGGCTGGCGAACGACTTCACACCCAAAGTCGGTACAGATGGCATCCCCATTCCAGGCGCATACGCCATCAGCGGAGTCGCCAACGTCGCGAGCGGCATATTGAGCATAATGAGCCTCAATGATGCATTGAAGCGCGGCGACACCATGGGGGCCATCACTGCGGGAGCGCAAACGCTGAGCTTCGGCGCTAAAGCCTATATGGATTTTGCTTCTGCCAGCACGACCAGCATCACTACCGAAGTTTCCAACAGCATCTACACTTCCCTCAACGGCGTTGATGCATTCGATTCTGCGGGCAACCTCGTCAACCCGGGCCAGGTCGGCATACTTCCTGCCCTCAACCTCGTCAACAGCATCGCCCACGGCGACGGAATCGGCACCGCTATCGGCACCTTGCAGATCGTCAACCAGTCAGGATTGATGTACGTGCCGGGCATCGGCCAGATCGCAATGGCCTATGCCGTCTTCAACATCGTCTCCTCCCTTTTCGGCGGCAGCGACGCCCCGCCCGAAGCCTGGGGCACAGCGAATGCGACATGGAGCGGCTTCAATGCCGTGGCCAACGCCACCGGCGCATACGGCGGACTCGAGACCGCCACGCAGACCTACAACGGCGTCCTCTCCTACCTCGACCAACTCGCCGCGCAGGCGGAGGCAGTCAACCCCGGCAGCCCCATCGGCATCGTCGCCAACCGCCTGCCCAGCCTGAGCTACCGCAACTACACCGGCTACGGCATCACCGACATCGACCCGCTCACCGGCGAACAGCGCAACCCCGGCGTCCTCTACGACCTCACCGGCCGCCCCTACAACGCCCCGGCGGGATCGGTGCAGGCATCGCAATCGCTGAGCGAACGCATGATCCGCGTCGCCCTGGAGCGCGGCGCCATCGCACCGCTCTGGGAAGTCGAGACCGCCGCCCTGCAGACCCAGGCGGGCGACCCCATGGCCGGGCTCACCGAAGAAGAGCGCGCGGGCAGGGCGGGCAAACTCGCCCCCGCCCTCGCCGCCGATGCCGCCAGCCAGATATTCCGCCCCGTCGCGCTCGACCTCAACGGCGACGGCGCCCAGACCACCGGCACGGCCAAGACCGCCGCCTTCAACGTGGACGACTCGGGTTACCTCAAGAACACCGCATGGCTCAATAACAGCGACGGCTTCCTGTTCCTCGACCGCAACCTCAACGGCCAGATCGACGGGGGCAGGGAGCTGTTCAGCAACGCCACGGTGGCGCTGTCCGAGCGCGGCCTCAACGGCATGCGCTGGATTGACTCCAACTACGACGGCAGCCTCAGCGCCCTTGACCCGGTGTGGAACGAACTCAAGGTCTGGCAGGATGCCAACGGCAACGGCACGAGTGATGCCGGGGAAACCAAGACCCTCGCCCAGCTCGGCATCACCTCCCTCAACTACGCGATGGGCACCTTCGAGCGCAACGGCCAGGTCAGCGAGCTCTCCAGCCCCGACCTCGTCGCCGACACCCAAGGCACCATCACCTACACCGTCCCCGAAGGCATCATCGTCCAGACCAGCCAGGGCCACACCAGCCTGCTCGCCACGCGCATCGACGATCGGAGCGTCATCGAAGCCAACCGCGACGGCGTCACGGGTTATGAAGACACCGAACTCATCATCAGCGCCGCCGACCTCATGGCGAACGACACGCTGGCGGGACTGTCGGGCAGCAACCTGAGCATCACCGGGGTATCCGGTTTCACGCACGGGAGCGGTTTTCTGGATGGGAACGGGTTCGTGCACTACACCCCGGACGCCAACTACTTCGGCGCGGCGCAGTTCAACTACAGCATCAAGGCCGTCACCGGGCAGACCGCCAGCGCCACGGTGGACCTTACCCTGCAGAACGTTAACGATGCGCCGACGGCGACCTTGGATCAGCATTTGCAGCCGATCTACGGCTATACCGTTGTCGGCGGACGCCGGAACCGGCGCTACATCCCGCAATACGCGCCCTATGTCGACTACGACGGAGACGGTAACCCGACCGTGCACGACACCATCGTCGGCTACCACGACCAGAATCCCAACGAGGCCACCGTCGTCGTCAGCGACATCGACGATCCCGCAGGATCGTTTACTTTCGAGATCGCCGCCCAGGCGCAAAAGGGCGAAGGCACCGTCGATGCCAACGGCAACACCGGCTACATCAACTGGTCCGGCCCGAATACGCCGGGCACTGATCCGGTGATGGTACCAGGTCCAAGGGATACCGAAAAAGCTACCTATCCCATCGAATCCGACCCGTTCACTGTCCGCGTGACCGATCCGCATGGAGCCAGCACCACGATTCAACTCGATACTACCCATAGCGGTGCTTACAACCCCAACTTGGGCAGCGGCGGGGGCGGCGGCAAGCCTATCTCGGTGGACCTGGACGGCAACGGGTTCAATTTCACCAACGTGGACGATTCCAACGTCTTTTTCGATATCAACGGCGACGGGTGGAAACACCGCATGGCCTGGGTGGCGCCGGGCGACGGCCTGCTCGCCTTCGACGCCGACGGCAACGGCCTCATCGACAACGGCAGCGAGATCAGCTTCGCCGGCTACCAGCCCGATGCGCAGACCGACCTGGCAGGGCTCCGGGCGTTTGACACCAACAACGACGGCTTCTTTTCCGCGCTGGATGCGCAGTGGGGTAAGTTCGGCGTCTGGCAGGACGCCAACCAGGACGGCATCACCGATGCAGGCGAATTCAAAACGCTGGACGAGCTCGGCATCGCCTCCGTCAACCTCGCCAGCAACGGCCAATTCTCGGTCATCAACGGCCAGACCGTGCACGGCATCGGCCAAATCAACAAAACGGACGGCAGCAACCTCAATATCGCCGACGTCACGCTGCAATACAGCGACGAAGTGCTGGTTCACAACGCGGACGGCAGCACGGGTATCGCGGTCAAGCCGCCGTTCGCGAGCGGCGAAACCATCACCGGCACGGCGGATAAGGACCTGCTGCTGGGCAACAACGGCAACACCATCATCAATGCGCTGGAAGGCGACGACGTGGTGATGTCCGACATTGGCAACGATGTGATCGACGCGGGGGCCGGCAACGACATCGTCTATGCCGGAGGCGGCAACGACCTGGTGATCGGCGCAGAGGGCGACGACGTGGTGTTCGCCGGGCTGGGCAACGACGTGGTGCTGGGCGGCGACGGGCACGATGCGCTGCTCGGCGAAGGCGGCAACGACGTCATCTTCGGCGGCAACGGCAACGACCTGGTTTCTGGCGGCGACGGCAACAACGTGCTGTCCGGCGATGCGGGCGACGACCAGGTGTATGGCGGCACGGGCAACGACGCGCTGTTCGGCGGCACGGGCAACGACGAACTGGCCGGGATGGAAGGCTACGACCGCTTGGACGGCGGTGCGGGTAACGACCTGATGGATGGCGGCGCGCAGGACGATGCGCTGTCCGGCGGTGCGGGCGACGACATCCTGATCGGCGGTGCGGGCAACGATGCGCTGGACGGTGGCACCGGCAACGATATCTACCTGTTCGGGCGCGGTGCGGGGCAGGACACGATCAGCGATGTTGATGCGACGGTGGGCAATGTTGACACCATCAGGCTGGGGACGGGCATATCGGCGAACGACGTGAAGATCACGCGCGATGTGGACAATCTCTACATCAGCATCAATGGCACTACCGACAAGCTGACGCTGGCGAACTGGTTCGCGGGCGACGCGTACAGGATCGAACAACTGGCGTTCGCCGACGGGACGGTGTTGGATGTGCCCGAACAAGCGGCGCTGCTGTCAATCCCGACCGAAGGCGACGATTTCCTGGTGGGAACCGCCGGGGACGATTTCATCGAGGCTCTTGGCGGGAACGACACGCTGGCGGGGCTGGCAGGCAACGATTACCTGCAAGGCGGCAGCGGGAACGATACCTACCTGTTCGGGCGCGGCGCGGGGCAGGATTATGTATATGAGTACGATGCGACAGCAGGCAACATCGATACCATCAAGGTCGCAGCGGGTGTGAATCCGGCGGACGTGAAGGTGACGCGCGATGCGGATAACCTGTATCTCAGCATCAAGGGTACTGCCGACAAGATGGCCGTGCTGGACTGGTTCGGCAGCGATGCGGGCAAGGTCGAACGGGTGGAATTTGCCGACGGCACGGTGTGGGACGTGGCGGCGCTGGCGACCAAGGCTGCCGACAACACGCTGACCGGCGATGGCGGCAGCACGATCCTGGGCACGGCGGGCAACGACACCTTGGTTGGCAATGCGCTCAACAACCTGCTGGACGGCGGCGTGGGCGGGGATACGATGATCGGCGGCGCAGGCGACGATACTTATATCGTGGACAACGCGGGCGATCTGGTGATCGAGAATCCGAACGAGGGCAACGATTCCGTCCATGCTGGCATCAGCTACACGCTCACCAATAACGTCGAGAATCTCACGCTGACCGGCGGCGCAAACCTGGACGGCACGGGCAACGCACTGGACAACTTCATCACCGGCAACGCAGGCAATAACCTGCTGGACGGGGGGTACGGCGCGGACACGCTGAGCGGCGGGCGGGGCGACGATACCTACGTGGTGGACAGTACCGGCGACATCGTGGTCGAAAATCCGAACGCGGGCACGGATACCGTCTTGTCAGGCATCGGCTACAAGTTGACGGCGAACGTTGAAAATCTGGTGCTGACCGGCACGGCCAACATCAGCGGCACGGGCAACACGCTGGACAACGTCATCACCGGCAACAGCGGCAACAACCGCATCGACGGCGGTGCGGGCGCCGATGCCATGCTGGGCGGCGCGGGCAACGATGTGTATCTCGTGGATAACGCGGGTGATGCGGTCGTGGAAGAGGCCGATGCCGGTTTCGATACGGTGCAGGTTGGTTTCGATTACACCTTGGGCGATAACGTCGAGAGCCTGTTGCTGACGGGCACGGCCAATATCAACGGCACGGGCAACGCGCTGGGCAACCTGCTGACCGGCAATACAGGTAACAACGTGATGGACGGAGGGGCGGGGCAGGATGCGATGCTCGGCGGCGCGGGCGACGATACCTACATCGTGGATAACGTCGGCGACCTGATTATGGAGGATGCGGATGCCGGTACCGATACGGTGAGAGCCAGCGTCAGTTACGCCCTGGCTGCCGAAGTCGAGAACATGGTGTTGACCGGCACTGCGGATATTGGCGGTACGGGTAATGAGCTCAATAACGTCATCACCGGCAACAGCGGCAACAACCGCATCGACGGCGGCCTGGGGGCGGATGTGATGGCGGGCGGAGGGGGCAACGACACCTATGTGGTGGACGATGCGGGCGATATGGTGGCTGAAGGTGTCGATGCAGGCATCGACACAGTCGAATCCGGCATCAGCTATACCCTGGGCGGCAACGTCGAGAACCTTGCCTTGACCGGAGCGGATGCGCTCAACGGCACCGGCAACGCACTGGACAACACGATCACCGGCAATGCCGCGAACAACGTGCTGGACGGCGCGGCGGGAGCGGATATGATGGCAGGCGGCGCGGGCGACGATACCTACATCGTGGACAATGCGGCTGATGTAGTGATCGAGAATCACAGCGAAGGAACGGACATCGTGTTTTCTTCGGTGAGCTATGGCTTGTCACCCAACGTCGAGAACCTCACGCTGACCGGAGCCGCCAACATCAACGGCACCGGCAACGTGCTGGACAACAGCATCGTCGGCAACGATGCGGCGAATGCCCTGTCCGGCCTGGACGGCAACGACACCTTGAACGCCAATGGCGGGAACGACCGCCTGGATGGCGGGCTGGGCGCGGATACCATGCTGGGCGGCGCGGGCGACGATACTTATGTGGTGGACAACATCGACGACCTGGTGATCGAAAACCTCAATGCAGGCACCGATACCGTTGAATCGAGCATCAGCTACACGCTGACCGACAACGTTGAGAATCTGATTCTCACCGGCGCTGAGGCGATCAACGGCACCGGCAACGAACTGGATAATCTCGCCATCGGCAACGATGCGGCGAATACCCTGTCCGGTCTGGACGGCAACGACACCTTGGTCGCCAACGGCGGGGATGACCGGCTGGATGGCGGGCTGGGTTCAGATACGATGCTGGGCGGCTCGGGTGACGACACTTATGTGGTGGATAACATCGGCGACCTCGTTGTTGAGGCTGCAAGCTCCGGCATCGATACCGTCGAATCCAGTATCAGCTACACGCTGACTGACAATGTCGAGAATCTGACCCTCACCGGTGCCGATGCCATTAACGGCACCGGCAATGAGCTCGACAATCTCATCATCGGCAACGATGCAGCAAATATCCTGTCCGGTCTGGACGGCAACGACACCTTGAACGCCAACGGCGGGAATGACCGGCTGGACGGCGGGCTGGGCGCGGATACCATGCTGGGCGGCTCGGGCGACGATACCTATGTCGTGGAAAGCTCCGGCGACCTCGTCATCGAAGCGGCTAACTCTGGCATCGACACTGTCGAATCCGGCATTACTTATACGCTGACTGACAATGTCGAGAATTTGATCCTCACCGGTGCCGATGCCATCAACGGCACCGGCAATGGACTCGACAATCTCATCATCGGCAACGATGCAGCGAACATCCTGTCCGGTCTGGATGGCAACGACACCTTGATCGCCAATGGCGGGAATGACCGGCTGGATGGTGGCTTGGGTGCGGACACCATGCTGGGCGGAGCAGGCGACGATACCTATGTGGTCGATAATATCGGCGACTTGGTGATCGAAGATATCAATGCAGGCACCGATACCGTCGAATCCAGCATCAGCTACACGCTGACCGACAACGTCGAGAACCTGATTCTTACCGGCATTGACGCAATTAACGGCACCGGCAACGAGCTGGACAATCTGATCGTCGGCAACGATGCGGCGAATATCCTGTCCGGCTTGGGTGGCAACGACACCTTGATTGCCAACGGCGGGAACGACCGCCTGGACGGTGGGTTGGGCGCGGATACCATGCTGGGCGGCTCGGGCGACGACACCTATGTCGTGGAAAGCTCCGGTGACCTCGTCATCGAGGAGGCCGACTCTGGCATCGACACCGTCGAATCCGGCATCACCTACACGCTGACCGATAATGTCGAGAATCTGATCCTCACCGGCGCCGATGCAATCAACGGTACCGGCAACGTGCTGGACAACGTCATTGTCGGCAACGATACAGCGAATATTCTGTCTGGCCTGGATGGCAACGATACCTTGATCGCCAACGCTGGGAATGACTTGCTCGATGGTGGTTTGGGTGCGGACACGATGCTGGGCGGCGCGGGTGACGACACCTACATCGTCGACAACATCGGCGATCTTGTTGTGGAAGACCTGGGTGCTGGCACGGATCAAGTGTTCTCTTCGATCAGCTATACGCTGACTGACAATATTGAGAACCTCACGTTGACCGGAACCGCTGATATCAACGGCACGGGCAATGTACTGGACAATATCATCATCGGCAACAGCGGGAACAACACCCTGTCTGGCTTGGACGGCAACGACACCTTGATCGGCGAGGCAGGTAGCGACTTGCTCGATGGTGGTTTAGGTGCAGATACGATGCTGGGTGGAGTCGGTGACGATACCTATGTGGTAGACAATGTCGGCGACCTCGTTGTGGAAGGTCTTGGTGCTGGCACGGACCAGGTGTTCTCTTCGATCAGCTACACGCTGACCGACAATGTCGAGAACCTCACACTGACCGGAACTGCCGATATCAACGGCACGGGCAATGCGCTGGACAATATCATCATCGGCAACAGCGGGAACAACATCCTGTCCGGTCTGGACGGTAACGACACCTTGATCGGCGGTGCAGGCAACGACTATCTGGATGGCGGTATTGGTGCCGACAACATGCTGGGTGGGGTAGGTGACGATACCTATGTGGTGGAAGATGCCGGTGATGTCGTGACTGAGGATTTCAATTCAGGCATCGACCATGTACTGTCCAGCATCACCTACACCCTGACTGATAACGTCGAAAACCTCACCCTGACCGGAACCGCGGATATCAACGGTACGGGCAATGAACTCGACAATGTGCTGATCGGCAATAGCGGAAATAACATACTGATCGGCCTGGGCGGTAACGACGTTCTGGACGGCGGGTTGGGCGCGGACGTGATGATTGGTGGCATCGGCAACGATATTTATGTGGTCGACAATATCGGCGACCGCGTCGTTGAAATGGGTGACGATGACGAGCATGATGATGACGATAATGAGAAATGTGTCTTGCCTGAATATCCTGCTGGCGGAATCGATACGGTGCGTTCCAGTATTACCTATACATTGGGCAAGTACGTTGAAAACCTGGTGCTGACCGGCAGCGAGGCGATCAACGGCACAGGGAACGATCTCGACAATATCCTCATCGGCAATACCGCAGCTAATGTGCTGATGGGCAAGGACGGCAACGATACGCTGATCGGAAACGGCGGGATGGATACGCTGATCGGCGGAGAGGGCGACGATACCTATGTCATCGGCGATACGCAAAGCGTGCTGGTCGAGGAGCGCAAGGAAGGCATCGACACTGTGGCGAGTTCCGTCAGTTATGTGTTGAAAAACAATTTCGAGAACCTGACGCTGACCGGGACCCAATCCCTCTATGCCATAGGAAATGATCTGGACAATGTGCTGACCGGTAACGAAGGCAACAATATCCTGTCGGGCGGCGACGGGAACGACACGCTGGATGGCGGTGCTGGCGCTGATACGCTGATGGGCGGGGAAGGTGACGACCTCTATCTGGTGGACAACGCCGGCGACAGCGTCATCGAAAGCCGCAACGATGGGAAGGATACGGTGTGCTCCACCGTTAGCTACACTCTGGCTGATAATGTCGAGAACCTTACTCTGGCCGGCACAGCCGGCATCAACGGCATCGGCAATGCGCTCGACAACGTCATCATTGGCAATGCCGGCGCAAACATGTTGGCCGGGCTGGGAGGCAACGATACCTTGCAGGGCAATGCCGCTGGCGACATCCTTCAAGGCGGGGACGGCAACGATATTTTGCGCGACAACGGCGGCAACAACCTGCTGGATGGCGGGCGCGGCAATGACAGCCTCACGGGCAATGCTGGAAACGAGCTTTTTGCGGGCGGTCGAGGAAGCGATACCATCCGTACCGGCGACGGTGCGGATATTATTGTCTTCAACCGGGGCGATGGACGCGATGCCGTCTACGGCGGGATCGGCACCGACAACACCCTGAGCCTGGGCGGGAATATCCGCTACAAGGATATTGCGCTGTCCAAGGTCGATGACGACCTGATTGTGGAAGTGGGTGACGGCGACCAGATTACGTTCAAGGACTGGTACGAGACCGATGCCAATTACAAGAGCGTGCTCAATCTGCAGGTAGTGACCGATGCGATGGCAGGATTCGATGCTGGCTCTTCCGATCCGTTGCTGAACCAGTCTGTGCAGCAGTTCGACTTTACCGCTATCGTCAACGCATTCGACCAGGCTCGCGGTAACAAGTCCGATGAAGGTGCGTTCAGGCATTGGAGCGTGATGAATACCCTGCTCGACGCGCACCTGGCGGCAAACGATTCGGCGGCCCTGGGCGGCGACCTGGCCTATCGGTATGGCAAGAACGGCACCTTGGGCGGGATCGGCCTTGCTGCGGCGCAGGAGGTCATCGGCGCGCCGCAGTTCGGCGTCCAGGCACAGGCGCTCGGGCAGTTGCCGACGATTGGCAACGAGGTAACGCGCCTCGGTTAAGAAGGGATAATTGCAGAGTGGCTGTCATTTTTAATCGTGATCCGGAAGGAAATGAAATGAACAAGAAAGTGAATGCTTCAGATAACACCGCCAAGCCTGGCAAGCAAAAAGGGCCGGGCAAGACAAGACAGCCGGAAGGCCATGTACCGGAAAACAAAGGTGCGGATACGGCCATGCAGGCCGGGCTGAAAGAAGCGCAAAACTCCCTGTCCAAGCTGCCCATCATGGGACCCGCGCTTTGGCTTTATGCGCGCGATCCGCTGAAGAAGTTCATGTTCATGGCCGACATCGACTGGGCGATCCTACCGCCGGTCATTCTCGACCAATGCCGCCTTTACACCAAGGATGGCATCCCCTTTGCGTTTTTCACCTGGGCGCTGGTGAACGATGCCGTCGATCAGCGCTTGCGCTCCGGCACGCCGCGCATCGCACCGCACGAATGGCAGGCCGGCGAACACCTTTGGTTGGTTGACGTGGTGACACCATTCGGTAAAACAGAAGAGATGATCGACGAATTGCGTAAGGCGCAGTTTCCTGACCGCAAGATCAGCGCACTTTTGCCCGACTCGCAGCAAGGTAACCGGCTCTCCGTCAAAGAATGGTTGCCAGTTCCGTAGCGTCATCGCCAAAACAAAAACGACACCGCGAGGGTGTCGTTTTGTTTGTTGGTGGAGGCGGGGGGAATTGAACCCCCGTCCGCAAGTCCTCTACAGATAGTTCTACATACTTAGCCAGGCTGTTTGATTTAATCCCGGACACGCCAACCGGCGGGCTGGTACGGGACGAGTCACCTTGAGTTTAATGCCGAGCAAAGTGACCCTGCTCGACACGATCCCATGTTAGGACCTCGCTCATCTCGGCCTTGCGGCTTTGAGCCTCCCCATGGGAGAGAAGGTGCGAGGTCTAGCCGACTAAGCGGCTAAAGCGTAGTTTTCGTCGTTTGCGACTAGTTTTTTCCAGCTGATTTACGAGGTGGCGGGTCCTCGGTATGCCCTACGCTGCTTTGCAACCCACGTCGAAGCCAGGTCGCCCCCGGTTCGAAATGCTTTTATAACCTACTGCGCGGTTCGATAGCGGCGTTGCCCGGTGCTCATTCCCTTCGCCTACCCAATGAGGTATGTCTCGGTCATTGCGCGCCGTGCGCCTTGCTCTCGAACCGCTCGCTACGGTTCTAATTTCCCCGTTGCGAGCGAGCAGATTGTAACAGACTCAGAGGGTGAGATAGCCGAGAAGTTCCGTGGGATGGTTGACGCTGCCCCTGGCGTTCCAGTTCTCGACCGAGGCGTCGCTGCCAATATAGCCGTAGTTGGCGATGATGCCGGGCATTCCGGCAGCGTTGGCGGCCTGCATGTCGCGCAGGTCGTCGCCGAGGTAGAGGCAGTGGGCGGGAGCGGCGCCGGCCAGTTCGCAGGCGTGGAGCAGCGGGGCGGGGTGCGGCTTGGCCTGCGCGCAGGTGTCGCCGCTGACCAGACAGGCGGCGCGGGAGGCATAGCCGAGGGCCTGCATCAGCGGATCGGTGTAGCGCAGCGGCTTGTTGGTGACGATACCCCATTGGATGCCGCGCCGCTCCAGCTCGTCCACCAGTTCGGCCATGCCGGGGAACAGCCGGGTGTGCACGCAGATGTTGCGCTCGTAATAGTCGAGGAAGATGTCGCGCAGGGCATCGTAATCGGGCGCATCCGGCTCGATGCCGAAGCCGAGCCTGAGCAGGCCGCGCGAGCCGTGCGAGGCCTGCGGCCGGATGGTCTCCAGCGGCAGCGGGGGCAGATTGCGCGCGGTGCGGGTGTGGTTGAGCGCGGCGGCGAGATCGGGTGCGGTGTCGGCGAAGGTGCCGTCGAGGTCGAACAGGACGGCTTTAATCACGGCAAAGACCTTTGAAGAGCGGTCGCGAGCAGGTTATTCAAGCGTCTTTGCGGCAGGCGACCATGTAGTTCACGTCGGTATCGCTGCCCAATGAATAAACCTGGCTGAGCGGGTTGTAGCTCATGCCGATGAGGTCGGTCACGTTCAGCCCTGCATGGCGGCAGAATTGCGCGAGTTCGGAGGGCTTGAGGAATTTGTCGTAGTCGTGCGTGCCGCGCGGCAGCAGTTTCAGCACGTATTCCGCGCCGACGATGGCGAACAGATAGGATTTCGGGTTGCGGTTGAGCGTGGAGAAGAACACCCAGCCGCCCGGTTTGACCAGTTTCGCGCAGGCTGTCACCACGCTTTGCGGGTCGGGCACATGCTCGAGCATTTCCAGGCAGGTGACGACATCGTAATGGCCGGGCTGCTCGGCGGCGAGGTCTTCCACGGCGATTTTGCGGTAGTCGACGCTGCGGCCGCTTTCCAGCAGGTGCAGCTTGGCGACCTGCAGCGACTTGTCGGCGAGATCGATGCCGGTGACGTTTGCGCCTAGGCCCGCCATGCTTTCCGACAGGATGCCGCCGCCGCAGCCGACGTCCAGCACGGTCTTGCCGGCCAGGCCGGCGTGGCGGTCGATGTAGCCGAGGCGCAGCGGGTTGATGTCGTGCAGCGGCTTGAACTCGCTATTCGGATCCCACCACTTGTGGGCGAGTTGCGAGAATTTATCCAGTTCGACGGGGTCGGCGTTGGTCATGGCATGGAACCTGATTGATGAGGGGCTGACTTTAACAAAACTTGCCGCTTCGGCCAAATGGTATCGCCATCCATGCGGGTGGCTCGGGGTGGTGCCGCTGTGCTAAAATGCGCGCTTTGTTATACGTCGATTGCCTTTAGGCCAGAGCAAAGTTCATGGAACAAAAATTCGCAAAAGAAACCCTGCCGGTCAGCCTTGAAGAGGAAATGCGCAAGTCCTACCTGGACTATGCGATGAGCGTGATAGTCGGGCGCGCGCTGCCCGATGTGCGCGACGGCCTGAAGCCGGTGCACCGCCGTGTGCTGTATGCGATGCACGAGCTTTCCAACGACTGGAACCGCGCCTACAAGAAGTCGGCGCGTATCGTCGGCGACGTAATCGGTAAATACCATCCCCACGGCGACACGGCGGTGTACGACACCATCGTGCGCATGGCGCAGGATTTTTCGCTGCGCTACACGCTGGTGGACGGGCAGGGCAACTTCGGTTCGGTGGACGGCGACAACGCTGCTGCGATGCGCTATACCGAAATCCGCATGGCGAAGATCGCCCACGAGCTGCTTGCCGATCTGGACAAGGAGACGGTCGATTTCGGCCCGAACTATGACGGCTCCGAGCACGAGCCGCTGGTATTCCCGGCGCGCTTCCCCAATTTGCTGGTGAACGGTTCCTCAGGTATCGCGGTGGGCATGGCGACCAACATCCCGCCGCACAATCTGAACGAGGTGGTGGATGCCTGTCTCGCGCTGCTGAAGAATCCCGATCTGGATATCGAACAGCTGATCGAATACGTGCCCGCGCCGGACTTTCCGACGGCGGGCTTCATCTACGGCCTGTCCGGCGTGAAGGAAGGCTACCGCACCGGCCGCGGCCGCGTGGTGATGCGCGCGCGCTGCCATTTCGAGGATATCGGCAAGGGCGAGCGCCAGGCCATCATCATCGACGAGCTGCCCTATCAGGTGAACAAGGCCAACCTGCTGATGAAGATCGGCGAGATGGTGCGCGAGAAGAAGCTGGAAGGCATCTCGGAAATCCGCGACGAATCGGACAAGTCCGGCATGCGCGCGGTGATCGAGCTGAAGCGCGGCGAGAACGCCGACGTGATCCTGAACAAGCTGTACAAAGAAACCCAGATGCAGGACAGCTTCGGCATCAACATGGTCGCGATCATCGACGGCCAGCCCAAGCTGCTCAACCTCAAGCAGGTGATCGACGCCTTCCTGCGCCACCGCCGCGAAGTCGTCACGCGCCGCACCATCTTCGAACTGCGCAAGGCGCGCGAACGCGGCCATATTCTCGAAGGCCTCGCGGTCGCGTTGTCCAACGTGGACGAGATCATCGCGCTGATCAAGGCGGCACCTACCCCTGCCGATGCCAAGCGCGAACTGATGGGACGCGCCTGGCGCTCCTCGCTGGTCGAAGACATGCTTTCCCGCGTCAGCGACGCATCGCGCCCCGAAGACCTGGCGCCCGAGTTCGGGCTGAGGGGCGAGGGCAAGGCGCGCGGCTACCATCTTTCCGATGCGCAGGCGCAGGCGATCCTGGAATTGCGCCTGCAGCGCCTGACCGGCCTGGAGCAGGACAAGATCGTCGGCGAATACCGCGAGGTGATGGACAAGATCTCCGACCTGCTCGACATCCTCGCCAAGCCGGAGCGCGTCACCACTATCATCGGCGACGAGCTGGCCGCGGTGAAGGCGCAGTTCGGCGACAAGCGCCGCAGCGAGATCATCACGCACACGCAAGAGATGAGCATGGAAGACCTGATCGCGCCGGAAGACGTGGTGGTCACGCTGTCGCACGGCGGCTACATGAAGGCGCAGAAGCTGGACGAATACCGCGCACAGAAGCGCGGCGGACGCGGCAAACAGGCGACGGCGACCAAGGAAGACGATTTCATCGACAACCTGTTCATCGCCAACACCCACGACTACATCCTGTGCTTCTCCAACCGCGGCCGCGCCTACTGGCTGAAGGTCTACGAAGTGCCGCAGGGCAGCCGCATCTCGCGCGGCAAGCCCATCGTTAACCTGCTGCCGCTGGCCGAGGGCGAGAAGATCAACGCCATCCTGCCGGTGAAGGAATTCAGCGAGAATAAATTCGTATTCTTCGCGACCGCCGACGGCACCGTGAAGAAGACCGCGCTGTCGCAGTTCGCCAACCCGCGCAAGGCCGGCATCATCGCCATCGCGCTGGACGAGGGCGACTTCCTGATCGGCGTGGCGCTGACCGACGGCAAGCACGACGTGATGCTGTTCTCCGACGAGGGCAAGGCGGTGCGCTTCGACGAGAACGACGTGCGCGCGCTGGGCCGCGACACGCGCGGCGTGCGCGGCATGAACCTGGCCAAGGGCGGCAAGGTGATCTCGCTGCTAGTGGCCGAGAACGAGGAACAGAGCGTGCTGACCGCGACCGAGAACGGCTACGGCAAGCGCACGCCTATCGCCGAATATACCCGCCACGGGCGCGGCACGCAGGGCATGATTGCGATCCAGACCTCGGCGCGCAACGGCAAGGTGGTCGCGGCAACGCTGGTGAACGCCGACGACGAGATCATGCTGATCGGCACCAACGGCGTGCTGATCCGCACCCGTGTCAAGGAAATCCGCGAGATGGGACGCTCCACGCAGGGCGTCACCCTGATGAACGTGGAAGAGGGCGAGAAGCTGGCCGGCCTGAGCCGCATTGCCGAGCCGGAAGAGGAATAGGAATTAGGATTTCGGAGCTAGGATTGAGTTAGAAGCGGGATACCGGGTTTTCCCAAATCCTGAATCCCAAATCCCAAATCCTAAAAGGATTTTCAAATGACGATCTACAATTTCAGCGCAGGCCCGGCCGTATTGCCGAAAGAGGTGTTGCAGCAGGCGCAGGCGGAAATGCTCGACTGGCGCGGCAGCGGCATGTCGGTGATGGAGATGTCGCACCGCGGCAAGGAGTTCATGGGTATCCATGCGCAGGCCGTGGCCGATCTGCGCGAGCTGATGTGCATCCCCGCGAACTACAAGGTGCTGTTCCTGCAGGGCGGCGGGCATCTGCAGTTCTCGATGATCCCGCTGAACCTGTTGCGCGGCAAAGCTTCCGCCGATTACGTCAACACCGGCGAATGGTCGAAGAAGGCCATCGGCGAGGCGCAGAAATTCGGCAGGGTGAACGAGGCGGCGAGCAACGCGGACAAAAACTGCACCTATGTACCCGCCTTCGACACCTGGCAGCGCGACCCCAACGCGGCCTATCTGCACTACACGCCGAACGAGACCATCGGCGGCGTGGAATTCGGCTGGATACCCGACACCGGCGACGTGCCGCTGGTGGCGGACATGTCGTCCAACATCCTGTCGCGCCCCTGTGACGTGTCGAAGTTCGGCCTGATCTATGCCGGCGCGCAGAAGAACATCGGCCCTGCCGGCCTTGCCGTGGTGATCGTGCGCGACGACCTGATCGGGCAGGCACAGGCCGGTACGCCGACCATGCTGGACTACAAGATCCACGCCGATGCCGACTCGATGTACAACACGCCGCCGACCTACGGCATCTACATCGCCGGGCTGGTGTTCCAGTGGCTGAAGAAGAACGGCGGCGTCGCCGCGATGGAGCAGGTCAACATCGCCAAGGCGAAGCTGCTGTATGCCGCGATCGACGCGAGCGGCGGTTTCTACAACTGCCCGGTGGCGAAGAGCGACCGGTCGCGCATGAACGTACCGTTCACGCTGAAGGACACGAGCCTCGACGGCGAATTCCTCAAGCAGGCCGAGGCGCGCGGGCTGCTGCAACTCAAGGGGCACCGCTCGGTGGGCGGGATGCGCGCCTCGATCTACAACGCCATGCCGCTGGCGGGGGTGCAGGCGCTGGTGGATTTCATGAACGACTTCGCCAGACAACGCGGTTAGGCCTTAGACAGGGACAAGCATGAGCGAGAAACTGAAACAGCTCCGCGAGCAGATCGATCGCCTGGATGACGAGCTGCTGACGCTCGTCAATCGGCGTGCAGCGCTGGCGCAGCAAATCGGCCATCTCAAGCCGGATGGCGTGGTGCTGCGCCCGGAGCGCGAGGCGCAGGTCTTGCAGCGCCTGCAAGGCAACAATCATGGGCCGTTGAGCAATGACGCCGTGGCGCAGCTGTTCACCGAAGTGATGTCGCAGTGCCGCGCGCTGGAAGCGCCGCTGACGGTGGCCTACCTCGGGCCGGAAGGGACGTTTACCGAGGTCGCGGCGCTGAAACGTTTCGGTAGCGCCATACAGAAATTACCCTGCGCGACCATCGACGATGTCTTCCATGCTGCAGAGAGCGGCGCGGCGCATTACGGCGTGATCCCGGTGGAGAATTCCACCGAGGGCGCGGTGGGGCGCACGCTGGACCTGCTGATGCACAGTCCTCTGCAGATATGCGGCGAGGTGATGCTGGCCATCCATCAGTGCCTGCTGTCGCAGCATTGCGAATTGAGCGAGATCAAGACCATCTATTCGCATTCACAGTCGTTCGGGCAGTGCCAGAACTGGCTGAACCAGCACTTGCCGGGCGTCTTGCTGGTGCATGTCTCCAGCAACGCCGAAGCAGCGCGGCTGGCTGCGGAGAACCCGCACAGCGCGGCCATAGCCGGCAGCCAGGCGGCGGAGCTGTTCGGCCTGAACCTGTGCGTGAAAAACATCGAGGACGATGCCAGGAACACCACGCGTTTCCTGGTGCTGGGCAAGCAGCAGGTTGCGCCTTCCGGCAACGACAAGACCTCGCTGGTGCTGTCCGCCGCGAATCGCCCCGGCGCGGTGCACGACCTGCTGGTGCCGCTGGCGAAGCACGGTGTATCCATGACCAAGTTCGAGTCGCGCCCGGCGCGTTCCGGATTGTGGGAATACGTGTTCTACATGGACGTCGAGGGGCATCAGGGTGATGTCAGGGTGGCTGCCGCTCTCGCCGAACTCGGGCAGGTCGCCGCGTTCATTAAAATTTTAGGGTCATACCCGGTTGCCGTGTAGGCGGCTGTTCTGGAGTAAATGCATGGCAATGCCGCAACTGTGTTGGGATATCGAGTTCCTGAAAAACAACCCGACGCTGAAGGATGAAAATTACGGCATCCCCGCCGAGGTGAAGCATACCGACTATCCGGTGCGCCTGGTGCGCTACTGGTTCATGTACCACTTCCTGCGCGAGGATGCTGCGCGCAAGGGTGCGCTGGACGTGTGCGAGATCGGCGTGGATTCCGGGCAGATGCTCAGCTTCATGCATGCCGCCGCGCAGCATGGCGGCGAGAAAGTGCCGCTGGCGAACTGGGACGCGGTGGATGCGCTGATCCAGCGCGATAAGCTGGAACGCGCCGGCTACGGCCATTTCTACGAGGTCGACCTGGAGAGTCCGGAATTCAGGCTGGATGAGGGCAGGCAGTACGACGCGATGATCCTGCTGCATGTGCTGGAGCACCTGTTCAAGCCGGAAGAGCTGATCGCGAAGATTGTGCCGCACCTCAAGCCGGGCGGCATGCTGATCGGCGGCTTCCCTTCCACGCCGGATTCCCAGGCGCAGTCGCGCGAAGACAAGATACGCCCCAAGGCGATGAGATACGGGCATGTCAGCGTGTTTTCGCCGCAGCGCGTGCGCGACATGGCGGCGGCGAACGGGCTGGAGGTGGAATTCCTGAGCGGCGCATTCTTCATGCGCAAGAAGGGCTTCTTCCTGGAAAACTGCAAGTGGTGGCTGCGCTTCAACCTGTGGTTCGGCGCGCTGTTTCCGGGCTGGCCGGGCGAGACGTACTGGATCCTGCGCAAGCCCGCCAAGTAACTTTTAAGATTTTGAGATGATGGATTACACACAACTGGCCCCGGCCTACATTCGCGCCATCGCGCCCTACCAGCCCGGCAAGCCGATCTCCGAGCTGGAGCGCGAACTGGGCATCAGCGGCATTGTCAAGCTGGCTTCCAACGAGAACCCGCTGGGCTGCAGCCCGCTAGCCATGAAGGCGATGAAGGAAGCGCTCAAGACCATCGCGCTGTACCCGGACGGCAACGGCTTCGAGCTGAAGGACGCGCTGTTCAGGCGCTACGGCGTCGAGCACGCGCGCATCGTGCTGGGCAACGGCTCGAACGACATGCTGGAGCTGGCCGCACGCGCCTTCCTCACGGTGGGCGACAAGGCGGTGTATTCGGACCATGCCTTCGCCGTGTACCCGCTGGCGACGCAGGCGGTGGGTGCGACCGGCGTCAGCGTGCCCGCGATCGATTTCGGCCATGACCTGAAGGCGATGCTCAAGGCTGCGATCGAGCACAAGGCCAAGCTGGTGTTCATCGCCAACCCGAACAACCCGACCGGCACCTTCCTGAGCGCGGCGGCATTGCTGGATTTCCTGCGTGCATTGCCATCAAATATCCTGGTGGTGCTCGACGAGGCGTACAACGAATACTTGCCGCAAGAGAATCGCTACGATTCGGTGGCCTGGCTGAAGGAATTCCCCAATCTCATCATCTCGCGCACCTTCTCCAAGGCTTACGGCCTGGCGGGTCTGCGCGTGGGCTATGCATTCGCACATGCGCAGGTGGCCGACATGATGAACCGCGTGCGCCAGCCGTTCAACGTCAACAGCGTGGCGCAGGCTGCCGCCGTGGCGGCATTGCAGGATGAAGACTTCGTGCGGCGCACCAACGAGCTCAACCGGCGCGGCATGGAGCAGATCACCGCAGGACTGCGCAAGCTGGGGCTGGAGTTCATTCCGTCGTACGGCAACTTCATCAGCTTTAAAATCGGCGATGGAATGAAGATGTACCGCCGCCTGCTGGAACTCGGCGTGATCGTGCGGCCGGTCGCGGGTTACGACATGCCGGATTACCTGCGCGTGAGCATAGGCACTGAAAACGAGAACGAAAAATTCCTCGCTGCATTGCAGCAGGCAATGAGTGAATGAAAAGCCTCACCACGAAGCGCACGAAGGGCACGAAGAAAAAATCAGCAAGCTTAATGAGAAAGCTTCGTGTTCTTCGTGGTGAATTGAAGTTTCAGATATAAGGGAATCAAAATGATTATAGTGATGGGCAGGGATGTGACCGACGCCGAAATCGGCGCGGTGGTGAAGCGGCTGGAAACGGCGGGCTTGAAGGCGAATATTTCGCGCGGCATCGAGCGCACGGTGATCGGCGCGATCGGCGACGAACGCCAGCTGACCGAGGAGATGTTCACCTCGCTGCCCGGCGTGGAATCGGCGATGCACATCGCCAAGCAGTACAAGATCGTGTCGCGCGAATCGCACAAGGCAAACACCGTGATCGACATCGGCGGCATCCCGCTGGGCGGCAAGCAGATCCAGGTGATTGCCGGGCCGTGCTCGGTGGAGACGCAGGAGCAGATGGACCTGTCCGCGAAGTTCGTCAATGAGGCCGGTTGCCGCCTGATGCGCGGCGGCGCATTCAAGCCGCGCACCAGCCCCTACACCTTCCAGGGCAAGGGCAAGGAAGGCCTGGACATGTTCCGCAAGGCGGCCGCTCCGTACAAACTGCCCATCGTCACCGAACTGATGGACGCGCGCCAGATCGAGCTTTTCCTCGAATACGACGTGGACGTGATCCAGATCGGCACGCGCAACATGCAGAATTTCGACC
>CAYNYH010000027.1:0-22679 GCA_964401425.1 uncultured Gallionella sp.
GACCAGCCACAGCCTGTCCTGCGCCGGGTCGAAGCGCACCTGCTCCAGCAACTGCGCCAGCTCGTCATAGCAGCCCTGCACATCGCCCACCGCATAAATCGCCATCGCGCTTTCCCGCCGTGTTTACCTGTAAAATAGCGTAACAGATTTTTCAGGGAAGGCACGATGAAACGCATATTGGTTACCGGGGGCGCCGGTTTTCTGGGCTCCCATCTTTGCGACCGGTTGATCAAGGATGGCAACGATGTCCTGTGCGTCGACAATTTCTTCACCGGCAGCAAGACGAACATCGCGCACCTGGTCGGCAATCCCTATTTCGAGCTGATGCGCCACGACGTCACCTTCCCCCTCTATGTCGAGGTCGACCAGATATACAACCTCGCGTGCCCGGCCTCCCCGGTGCACTACCAGTTCGACCCGGTGCAGACGACCAAGACCAGCGTGCACGGTGCAATCAACATGCTCGGCCTCGCCAAGCGGGTCAAGGCGCGGATTTTCCAGGCTTCGACCTCCGAGGTGTACGGCGACCCGGTGATGCATCCGCAGCAGGAAAGCTACTGGGGCAACGTCAACCCCATCGGCCCGCGCTCCTGCTACGACGAGGGCAAGCGCTGCGCCGAGACGCTGTTCTTCGATTACTACCGGCAGCACAACCTGAGCATCAAGGTTGCGCGCATCTTCAACACCTATGGCCCGAGGATGCACCCAAATGACGGGCGTGTGGTCAGCAACTTCATCGTGCAGGCCCTCCGGGGTGAGGACGTCACGATCTACGGCGACGGGCAGCAGACCCGCAGCTTCTGCTACGTGGACGACATGATCGAGGGCTTCCTCCGCCTGATGGGCTCCGATGAGTCGCTCACCGGGCCGGTCAACCTCGGCAACCCGGGCGAGTACACCATGCTCGAACTGGCGGAAACCATCCTCAAGCTCGCCAGCTCAGGCAGCAGGCTGATCCACAAGCCGCTGCCCCAGGACGACCCTCGCCAGAGACAACCGGACATTACCCTGGCGCAGAGCACCCTGGGGTGGGCGCCGCGAGTCCATCTGGAAGACGGGCTCAAGGAAACCATAGATTATTTCCGCCGGGTTCTGTAACAAGACCGAGCCGCGATTCAAACGCCCAGAGAAACCCATGACGAATATCTTTTCACAATTAGGCTCAATTTTTTCCAGGGATGACTTCTTTGCCGAGAAGCACCTTTGCGACCGGGAAACAGCCCTCATCCGCTTCAACAAGGCGCTGCAGGAAGCCCGGGATTATTACGCCCGGCACAGCCAGGTAAAAATCGCCCCCGAATTGATTCATGCAAGCTGGTCGCAGAACATTGCAGAGCTGGAGTCGTACTTCGTCAGCCAGATGAACGAGGACTTCATTTCAAACCGGGTCATCAACGGCACCATGGTCTTCACCAACCGTGAAGCGCACAAACTGGAAATGAAAAACATTTCCGCAGCCTTCGACAAACAGAAGGCCGAGGAGATCATCAGCAAGGGCCTCAACACGGCGTTTCTCGCCGGCAAATCGCGCCGCTCCACCCTGATCAACTCTGCGCACCACCTGCATCACCTGATGCGCTTCGAACAGGTAACCGGGAGAAAAATCGGGGATATCGGAAGCGCCGTCGAGTTTGGCGGCGGCTACGGGAACATGGCCCGCATCGTTGAGAATATCGGGGCATGTAAGACCTATTCCATCGTGGACCTGCTGTTGTTCTCCTGCATCCAGTATGTTTTTCTGAGCACCGTGGCCGGCGAAGGCCAGGTGGCTTTCGCTGACGGGAATACCGGGGGAAATGCGAAATTCCTTCTCTACCCCTTGTTCCGCGCGGACTCGCAAATGAACCTGCGCGGCGAGCTGTTCCTCAGCACCTGGGCGCTGAGCGAGAGCACCCGCGCGACGTACGAGTGGGTAATCGCCTGCGACTGGTTCGGCGCATCCAACCTCCTGCTGGCCTATCACGAGCATTGGCAGCCGTGGCATGGGAACGAACTGGAGGAATCGCTGGCGAACAACGGCTGGCGCGTCGCAAAAGAAGCCATTCCATTCTTGCCGGGAAGCTTCTATCTTTTCGCGACCAGATGAGCAGCAGCCCCGCGATTCGCGGTTGCAGGAACATCCTGCTTGTTCAATTGGGCGACATCGGCGATGTCGTCCTGACCACGCCGACGATCCGCGCCGTGAAGGAGGCTTATCCCGATGCCCGGGTGTCCATCCTGATTTTCAAGCCTTACGGCTCCCTGCTTGCCGCCGACCCGAATGTCCATGAGGTGGTTGAGACCGCAAGAATCCGCGGTTCGCTGTTCCAGCGTCTGCGCGAGGTTGTAGCATTCGCGCGACACCTCCGGCAGAGGCAGTACGACCTCGTGATCGACCTGCGCACCGGCGACCGCGGAGCGATCCTCTCGTTTCTGACCGGCGCGCCGGTGCGGGTCGGTTGCCGGGGAATCAAGCAGCAGTTCTGGCATGAAATCCTGTTCACGCAAATCATCCGCGACCTCAAGGTGGCACCGCCGCCCGTTCATCCTGGCGCGGATCAATCGCTGCGCGTCGTGCGTGAACTTGGCATCACCACGGAAGATTCCACGCCGCGGCTCTACATCGCGCCGGGCGATCGACTGCACGCCGAGGTACTGCTCGCGGAAGCGGGGCTTGCCCCCGGAACCCGCATGGTGACGGCCAATCCCTTCTCGCGCTGGAAGTACAAGGAGTGGAGTAATGCAAAATGGGGAGGGGTGATAGACCGGCTCTGGGAAGAGCGCCGCATCCCCGCCGTGCTGATCGGCTCCCCAGAAGAAGCGGCAGGCTGCGGAGAAATCGTCGCGGGACGCAAGGGGCGCGCCATCAACCTGGCGGGCAAAACCACGCTCGGCGAGCTTGCAGCAGTCCTCTCCATGAGTTCGCTGCATATTGGGGTCGACAGCGCCGCGCCCCATATCGCCGCCGCAGTGGGTACGCCGACCGTCACGATACATGGCCCCTCGGACTGGCGGGCATGGCGCATCGTCGATGAGCGCCACAAGGTCGTTGGCGCCGCGATGGATTGTGTCCCGTGCAGCATGACGGGATGCGAGGGAAGTGGAAGGAGCCGGTGCCTCGAAGATCTCGCAGTGGAGCCGGTCGTCCGGGCAACTCTTGAGCTGCTGGCTGCTCCCGGCTGATGCATCAAACAAACAGGAAGGATCGATCCCTTTTCCGCGACATGCCGCTTCCTCGGGACTTCAGGCTAGCACGCCGAACAGCCGGAACACCCGGTCAAAGCGCATTTCCCAGCTATGCTCCCGCAAGGCGCGAGCCCGGCCTGCGCGGCGGATTGCTTCGGCCGCTTCAGTGTTGGACAACAGCCAGCGGATTTTTACCAGGAGATCGTCGAAACCGGTATAGGTGACGATCTCGCGGCCGATCTTATAGAACGGCAGCAACTCTTCGTGATGCTCGGTGAGGTAGAGCCCGCCGCTCATCGGCACCTCGAAGTCCCGCCCCTTCAGGCAAAACGTCTCATTGTGCCCCAGCACCCCTCCGAAGCCGAGATTGATTTTGCTGCGTGACCAGGTGCGCACCATTTCCTCCATCGTCAGCGGGCCGCTTGGCCAGCCGGGGCCGAATGCTTCCACGCGCACGCCCGCCTCGCGCAGCTTGCCGATGACCTCTGGACGGTTGCCGTAACATTGCCCGACGAAGGAGACGTCATACACCCTGTCCTCATCGTAGGGCCGGTGAATATCCGGATTCGCGCCCTCCGGAAGGTAGAGCGGCGTGGCGCCTTCGACAACGTATTTCTCGAGCGCGTCGACGGTGCTGGTCCAGCACAGATCGAAATACCGGCAGATGTCCCTGGCACCCGCCGCGTGGCCGCTGCGTATCCTGCCGACGAACGTCTCCTTGTCGTTCAGGGCCAGGTTGACCATCGGCGCGCCGAGCCCGCGCAGCCGCTCCAGGACGCCGGAGTCCACCTGTTCGCCGGACAGATAGCTGAACACCGCATCGAATGGCCGCTCTGCAGCCCAGGCCTGCGCCGTCCGCAACAGCCCTGCATTCATCGCCTCCCTCCAGCCGGCATCACCCGGCTGCTTGCCTGCGGCAAGTGCGGGATCGCGCCAATCCAGATGTTTCACCTCTCCGAAAGCCGCCAGCGACGGGCCGAGCGAGGGGCCTTCCCAGTTGTAGCTGTGGTAGATGGCGAGAATATGCAGCTTGCCTTTCGCCTTGGGCGTTCTGCCCGGAAGGCGGCGGGCAATCCGCGCGCGGATTTCCGCTTCCCCGGGAACCGAGAGTCCGCGCTCCCGGAAGCTGTTGCGGTAGTGCGTCTCTTCCCGCTCCAGGCGGCGGCGGTTGCGCCATGCGCGGAAGGAGCGCCTGAACGTACGGAAAGTATTGCTCATCGGCGGAAGGTGAAAAGGCGCGGCCCGGCGGACTTGCTCTCGAGGTCGTTCATCATGTTGAGGATATGTCCCGAATCGATCGCCGGTGCGGAAAAGCGGCGCGCTGCGTCCACGCAGACCTCGAGCGCGCCGACGCCGGCTCCCACCATGAAGCAATCCGGATTTTCCGGAACATGCCGGAATGCCTCTTCGCGCATGGAATCCCATTGCGTGGCGACATAGGAAGCCGGTATCGGCACATGAACCAGCCTGGGGCGCGATCCCGCCCGCTCGAACCATGCCGTGCACGCCGCCTCGTTGAAATCGGAATTGACGACGCACACCGTCTTGCCGTCGACCGCCCTGGCAAACCGGGCGCTCGAAAGGTAGGCGTAGACGCAGTAGAACGGGATGTAGTTTGTTTGCGCAAGCCTGATCTCATGGCGTGCGAGGAATTTCAGGAAATGGATGGCCCAGTCTTTCCCGTCCTTTTTGCCGAACAGGGCGCGCAGCCCGCGGCGCTCCCGCGTATTGCCGGGAAAGACCAGCGGCGCCAGGATGCCCGAGGCGGCCAGATAGCGCAGCGCTTCCGCGTGTGCGGGGAATGCCGCCTTGATCGCGGCCACCGATTCGGCCTGCCGGTAGAGGCCGTTGCATTTCAGCGAGCCGCTGTAGAACGCATACTCCCCGTCGGCGAAACGGACGACCGGAAGGGAGGCGTGGTTTTTTATCCCCGCCTCGATGCGGTCGGCCAGCAGCGCTACGTAGGCATCGCCCGACGGCACCGATTCGTGGAACAGGCAGATTTCCTCTTCCCGCTGGCCGGGGGCGTTTCGCGCGAAGACCGGCTCGTTGTCCATGCCTTCGATCGCGAGGCGCGCATAACGGAAGTGTTTGCTGCTCAGAAGGTGCTCAAGCGAGGCCGCGCTCGGCATGCTGTTCGTGTGGAGATTCGTCATTGCTCCCCCATCTCCTGCAGAAGTTTTTTGTATTTTTCGGCGAACTCGGGATTCAGCGAGTTGCTGCACAGGACAACGTTGTCCGAGAACTGTTCGGTCTTGTAAACATCCACGGTCACGTCCCGGAAGATATATGACAGCAAGGCCTTCGTGTTGTGCTCGTCGAACACATGGAAGTGGATGAACGGGTATTCCAGCGGATAGGTTTCGTGGAACCGCCTCTGCCAGCCGTCTTTCTCGATGGCCGACTGCCGGTAGTCCTCCACGTGTGTCGTGTCGGCGTAGCCGGCCCGGTTTTCAAAATCTTCCACGAAGTGCTCCAGCGGGGTTGGCTTCCTGAACCGGTCATAGGTGTAGGCATAGTGCGGTATGGCATGGAACTGGTGACCGGTTTTCCTGGTAATGAAGTAGAAATTGAGCAGCAGCCAGATGGGATTCGGGGAATGCTCGATCAGGTTCGACGATATTGCGGCGTCGTACCGGTTGTGCAGCTCCGGCATGGTATGGGCATCGTGCATGTCCAGGACTATCGTCTTGCGATCCCTTGGAATTCTCGGGCCGTGCACTAGGAACTTGAACTCCTGTTTGAGATGCCGCTTCAGGATGGAGAGGGATTTTGCCGATGCGGCCCGCTGGCCGGTCTGCAGCACCTTGCCGAAGCCGCCGTCCGGAATGTTGATGTCCTCGACCCGGCATCGTCCATAGTCGATCAGCTGGTCGACGGTGCCTCCCGCGCGCGCGACGTGACCCTGGATGTTCTTTTCGACCAGTTGGTCTATATCGGTACCGAGCAATAGCGGCATTCTGTTCCTTCAAACTGTTTGTTAATTCCGTGGCGTGCGGCTTCCTGCTTTTCCACCGCTATTGCCGCGCGGCCGCCCCGGCCTCTTCGCGAATCACCCGGTATCTGGCCAGCTTTCCCCGCGCTTCCGTTTTATCCGGCATCATCGGCATCATCAGGCGGATGGAAAGAATGCGCCAGAATGCCCGGCGGCGCTGCCTCTGGCACAGCCTCCTCACGGTCTCCGGGCGGTAGTGCTTGCGGTAAAAGAGCAATTCCGCACGAATCTTCTTCCTCACGACCTCCGCCGGCAGGGTGGTGCGCTCGCTCTGCCCCCCGTGATGCATGATGACCGCATCGTCGATAAACCCGATCTCGAATCCGCGCTTGCGGATTCTCAGGCAAAGATCCTGGTCCTCGCCGTACAGGAAAAAATCCTCATCGAACCCGCCGAGCTCGCGCAGCAGGCTCGCACTGGCGATCTGGCATGCTCCCAGCACGCAGGCAATACTACCGGGAAGGACGCCAAGGTCCGCGGCTCCGTACCGGTGTCCCGGGTAGCGGTCTGACGCCGAGTCCTGTCGCGTCCCGTCCGGGTTGAGCACCCTGGGGCCCGCGAGGCCCACTTCCGGATGCGCCTCCATGTAGGCAGCCATCCTGAAAAAAGAGTCCGGTTCAACCGTGGTGTCGGGGTTGAGGAAGATCACATACCGGCCGCTGCATTCCCGCAGGGCCTGGTTGTTGGCGGCCCCGAAACCGCGGTTCGTCTCGTTGGCGATGAGCCTTACCTCGGAAAATTTCTCGCGGACAATCGCGGCGCTCCCGTCCTGCGAGGCATTGTCGACGACAAAGACCTCATAGCTGACCCGCTGCGACGCAAAGACGGATTCCAGGCAGGCAACCGTCAGATCGGCAGTGTTGTATGACACGATGATGATCGAGACATCCATAAATTGTTGCGCGCTGCCCTGCCCCTGCATTCCGTATCCCTCAACCCGCCCATTATGCAGCATCCCAACCGTCCCGCAAACCAGTTCCCCTACACCGCATCGGGCTGCAATGGCCCGGTATCGATTGAGCTCTCCCCGCAGTCATGGAGCATCAGCGGCCGTATTTCGCTGTAAAATGGCGCAATAAATTTTTGCGTCGCCCGGTAAAACCCTCCGCCTCTTGCCTGATACCCGTTCCATGCTGAAAGATCGCGCTGCCTGATGCTGTTCAACTCCTACGGATTCATTTTCCTCTATCTGCCCGTCGTGTTGCTGGGGTTCTTCTCGCTGGCACGGGCAAGCAATGCCTTCGCAGCCGGCTGGCTGGCGCTGGCCTCGCTGTTCTTCTATGGCTACTGGAACCCGGCCTACATCGGCCTGCTGTCAGGCTCCATCATCGGCAACTACGCTTTCGGAATGTGGATTGCCAAGGCAGGCGTCAAACACGAAGACCGGCACAAGAAGGGGCTGCTGGTCGCGGCGATTGCCTCCAACCTGGCATTGCTGGCTTATTACAAGTACGCGAATTTCTTCGTCGCCAGCGTCAACAACGTGGCGGGCACGCAATGGAGCCTGGGCGAGATCATGCTGCCCTTGGGCATTTCGTTTTTCACCTTCACGCAGATCGCCTTCCTGGTGGACACCTATCAGGGCAAGGTGAAGGAATACAACTTCGTCCACTACCTGCTGTTCGTCACCTATTTCCCGCACCTGATTGCCGGCCCGATATTGCACCACAAGGAGATGATGCCGCAATTCGCGCATGCTTCGACTTACCGCGTCAATTGGGAACATGTCGCCACCGGCTTGCTGCTGTTCACGCTGGGACTGTGCAAAAAGGTGCTGTGGGCGGATTCGCTCGCACCGTTTGCCACGGCCATTTTCGACGGCGCACGGCATGCCATGACGACAGGCACCCTGCCCACCATTTATGAGGCATGGTCCGGCGCGCTGGCCTACACCCTGCAAATCTACTTCGATTTCTCCGGCTATACCGACATGGCGCTGGGCGCCGCGCTGATGTTCGGCATCCGCCTGCCGGTTAATTTCAACTCGCCCTACAAGGCAACCAGCATCATCGAATTCTGGCGGCGCTGGCATATGACGCTGTCGCGTTTCCTGCGCGACTATCTGTACATCCCATTGGGCGGCAACCGCAAAGGCAAGCTGCGCCGCTACCTGAACCTGATGGTTACGATGCTGCTCGGCGGACTGTGGCATGGTGCGGGTTGGACCTTTGTGGTCTGGGGCGCGCTGCACGGCGTGTATCTCGCCATCAATCATCTGTGGCGCGAAATCATCGCCGAGCGATTCTTGCGCGGGATTCCAAATTGGCTGGGTACGCTGGCGGGAGGTGCGCTCACTTACATCGCCGTTGTTGCCGCGTGGGTGGTATTCCGCGCGGACAACATGGCGCATGCGCTGTTCATCCTGAAGGCGATGTTCGGCATCGCCTCGCGCCCGATCTCATTCGATGCGGTGATGCACGGCAACCTGCTGCTGCTCACTGATATGTCCGGGCGAGATCTGTTGCGCCTGCTTGTTCCAGGCCTGCTCTGGGTGTGGTTGCTGCCCAATTCTTCCCGCATCCGCTTCATCAAGGGCGGTGCTTTGCTGACGCTGCTACAGGCCGCCCTTGTGCTCGGCCTGTTGTACGTGGCAATAGACCAGTTCGGCAGCTATAGCCCATTTCTTTACTTCCAGTTCTGACCATGAGGCACGCCAAACTCTTTTCCATCATCGTAGCCGTCGCTGTACTCGGTTACGGTGCGATCGGTTCCTACCTCCTGCCGATGGCCGGTTTTCAGGGTGACCTCACCCGCATCGGCATGCTGCCCGAGTCGCAATTCGGATGGCGCAAACCCCAGCCAGCCATCGATCCGAAACTGATGCAGCAATCCTCCATGCAAGAGGCGGATGTACTGGTCATCGGCGACAGTTTTTCGGACGGCAGAGTCTGGCAAACCATCCTGACCCAACATGGCCTGAAAGTTCGTACCGAACCCTGGGACAGCATGCGTGGCGTTTGCGCAGGCTTCGTGCCTTGGCTGCGTGCTCAGGGCTTTACTGGGAAATACGTGGTGCTCGAATTCATTGAGCGCAATCTATCGGATGAATTGAATCGCTCAGTCGCCTGCCAGCATATGCAATATCATCCGAATGCCATGACCGATGCCCCACGCGCTCCCCCTCCCATGTCACCCGATCCGGATCGCAGCGGCCGTATCTCGGTGGGTATTCGAACCGCACTGAATTTCAGGCAAATTGAAAATTTGAGCAACGTGCCGAATTCAGGATTCGTTATGCTTCTGAATGATGCCAAAGTCGCACGCGTGAAGAATGGCTGCGAACTGTTCAGCCATAGACGCTGCGGCGAGGCATTGTTCCTGGGCAAAGATGGAGCAGGGGAAATGGATACGAGCGTGCTTCAGAACATCGAGACGCTCCAACCGCGTTTGAATGGCATCACGCCGATCTGGGTGTTCGTACCAAACAAGTCCACGGCCTATCTGTATCCAGATAAACAATTCTGGAACGAAGCGGAACGGCGCTTCGGTGCGCCCAACCTGCTGCGCATGACGCAACAGGCCATCGATAGAAAAACCGTCGATCTTTATCCCGCGAATAACACGCACTTCTCGACGGTAGGCTATCTGCTGATGGGTGAAGAAGTACTCAAGGCCGTACAGCAAAAGGAATATTCGCGCTAATTGCCTCGACCCCACTTGCCACGGCCGGGTGCAGGGTCCCATGCCTCGATGTCCTCCAGCGGGTAGTTGTAGCGCAGGGCATAGCCCACCCGGCGCAACTTGCCCAGCCAGGAAGCGCGCACGCAGTTATACGGGTTGTTTGCCGTCCTGCCGCCACCCGGCTTGCGCAGCGACGACAGATAAAAACGGTAAAACTCGATCTGGGTGATGCCCCATTTCATCACGAAGATGCGCCCGCCCAGATTGTGCTTGATGCGTTCGGTGCTCTTGCAGCCGAAATGGTAGAAGCGGCTGCCTCCGACGATGCGGAAATTGCGGCACCCCGCCGCCCAGAACTTCATCAGCAGATCATCATCGCTGCTCATGCCCGGCGAAAACTCCAGGCTGTATCCGCCGACCATGCCCCACCATTTTTTGTGCACCAGAGTAGGCTGGGAAGCGGAGCCCTCCCTGTCGCCGCGGGCATCCGCCAGATAGCCCTGTAAAAACTTCGCTTCATCGAACGTGGCCGGTGATTCGCCGAAGCTCTGTCTGATGATGATATCGTTGCCACCATTCTCCGGCTGGATGAGCGTGCCAAAAAACAGCGCAAGGTCGCTATCCACCGATTCGATCGCCTCGACGAAAGCCGTATCCCAGCCGGGCGCAGCCACCATGTCATCGTTCATATACAACACCCAAGCGTGCCGAGCCTGCGCCACCAGATGGTTCCCCGACAGGCAGACGCCGACGTTTTTGTCCGACTGGGTGTATTTGATGCCCTGTGATTTCACCCATTCCAGCGATCCATCCGAGCCATCGTTCAGATGCACGATAACCTCGTGCTCGAACCTGGAATGCCTCCTCAAACTCTCGACACAAAGCTTCAAATAGGGAAGATTGTTCCAACTCGGAATGACGATACTGAACATGTGTCCTCTCGAACTAGGGCTTGGCGGATGGTTCGTCGTGATGAACGTTGTAGCAAGCCGCCAGCAGCGCCGCAACGGTAAAGCCGTAAAAGGCCGTAACCATGGTCAGATTGAGGAATTCCACCGTCAGGCCGAACACAAAAACACCGCTCACAAAAACCACCCCCAGAATACCCGACCTCCGTACCCGATCCGATCCGGATTTCGTTGCGCGCCAGAATAATCGCAGCGGTACGAGATAGATGGCAAGGATAGCGATCAGACCCAATATCCCCATTCCGGCAGCTTTTGCCAGAATATCGTTGTGCACCTCGCCACGCCCCATCTAGGCAGCTATCGGTGTGAGCTTCCCTGCTTCTTCCATCGGCTGCATCTTCGATGCGAAGCCCTCGGGCCCGACACCTGTTAACGGATGGTGATAAAAGACATCGGCAGCCGCCTTGTAGAGCTGCCACCGGATGCCCGCTGAAGTATCGCGATTTCCCTGGTCGAAGGTCATCACATCATTGGCAAGCTGATTCACGCGATCATGAAAGGTGCCGATGGCGAAGTAGCCGGCCGCCATGGCCAGCACCGCAACAAACAGGCTGGCCATGATCGTCTTCAGAAAACTTTTCCCCATGCTGAAATAAAAGAAGAGCCCGATGAACAGTGGCATCGCCAGCCAACCGCCCCTTGATCCGGAGTCAAGGGATGCCCATACGCCAGCCATACAGCCCGCTATCTTCAGCACGCGCAGCGCCGGAATATCCCGCCCGGCCCAATTCAGGGAGAACAGTGACAACATCCCCAATACCAACTCAAAACCGCCGAAGTGTATCCTGTCCAGCATAGAAAGAGCCAGCCTGCCTTCCGGCTCCCTGATGGCCACAAGTAACCCGCCAATGGCTCCGAGCGGAAAAGCGTATTGCAGCATACCTGTCACCCGCAATGGAAGGCGCTGCAGCAACAGGAATATCGGGATTGCCAGCCAATAACGCGAAGCCGCATCATGGGGATGCGCAGTAATATTCTGATGAGACACTTGGCTGACAAGAATGGCTAATGACAGCAAAAACATGGTTGCCACATAGGCCGTCCATTCCGGTTTCCATGCGAAAGCATTCATGCCGGCAGGGCGAACTATCCCGGCCGCCATGGCAAGCAACAGCATGAACAAAAATACGGCATTCATTCCCCCTTTTACCGTCAGCATCAAGGCCGGGTAAGCCAGAAGAAGCGCGGCAACAGTCTTTTCGACGAAATGGAAGTAGAGCGAATGCTTGATATTCATTGGTTCACGCATGGGTTAACTGCATATTTATCGAAAGAACAATGTGATAACTAATGCCACGAGTCGCTATGCGGGATTTTCTCTCGATGCATCCAGTCTCCTGGCAAAGACATCCAGGTAAAGATGCTCCATATTTGCCTCCAGCCTCTCCCAATCGTGTGCCGAGGCAGTTTGCGCCGCCGCAATCCCCATCGCTTCCCGCCGTGCCGTGTCCGACAACCTGACGATGCGCTCCGCGGCGGCACTCGCATCCTGTGGCGCAGACATGATAAATCCGTTGACGCCCTCTTCCACAAGATCCTTCGCTCCCACATTGGTGCTGACAATGGCAGGCAAACCGGCGGCCATGGCTTCCAACACCACCATGCCGAAGGTGTCGAACTTCGAGAGCATGATGAATATGTCCGCCGCCCGGTAATAGCGTTCCAGTTCTTCAACCTGCGTTCCGGCAAATACCACTGCTTCGGCGACCCCCAGCGATTGCGCCATCTTGCGGTACTTATCCTCGTCCCCCCTGCCCACCACGAGGAGCCGGATGTTTCCCTCGCGCCGCATGGCTCGCGCCTTGGCCAGCGCCTCGATGATGGTATCCAGCCCCTTTACCTCGAAATTCATCCCCACGAACAGCAGCAGCAGGTCTGATGCGCCTATTCCGTAGCGCCCCCGGATGTCGGCACGGCAGGCGGTGCGATCCGGCGCCAGGAAACGCGCCACATCAACGCCTGGGTGGGCTATTTTCCAATGGCCGGGCAGTGTTGCGTATTCGTGGTGGAAGGCATCCATGGCGATGGATGAGACGGGAAGAAACCAGGACGACGCACCACCTTTTATTGCACGCCGCTCGACGGCGCTTAACGCATGATCGTAAAGGCTAAGACGTCCATTCCGCACCTTCCTGACCCAGTAGGCATGGGGTATGCCGTGCAGGGAAAATATGTCCGCATTGAAAATCCAGTGGTGGGTATGGACCAGGTCAAAATTCATGCGGTCTATTTTCCGCTTTACGAACCAGGCGAAAAACAGCGGACGCAGGAAACGGGGAAAACGGACCATTGGCACCTTATGAAACTTGATCCGGTCCGAATTGGCGATCCACCGGTTTGCAAAGACATGTATCTCGAAGTTTTTATTCCTTGCCAAACGCCCGGTAATTTCACTGACGAAACGCTCCCCGCCGCCGATCAGTCCGTATTTTGGCACGACAACGGCAATCTTTCGATGCATCCGGCTGATGGCATCCGTGTAAATTGCCACGAACTCCTCTGCAACCGTCTCCCATTTGCGCACGAAGGATGGTGCTGCTTTCGTTCTATCCAGTTGCGCCGTCACCGCTAGCGCCCATTTTCCCGGGGATTCATCCAGCGGCACGACTTCGCCTGCTTGTGCATCCACCTGCGCAGCCGCACCACAGGCATCGGATACCACCACCGGAACACGTGCCGCCATCGCTTCACTGATGACCATGCCATAAGGCTCGACTTTCGCCGGATGCAGCAGTACATCGATCCCCTTGAAATGTGAAGAGTCGCTACGCCAGCCGAACAATTTGAAGCCGCCTTGCCAGCCGGCAAACAAGTGCCGAATCTCCCGCTCGTTGGGGCCGATCACCCACAATTCGAGGTTCGGCCGCTCACGGCGAATTTGTGCGGCGACCTCGACCGCCAACGGCAATCCCTTGCGCTGCCACTCTCTGCCGACGAAGCCGATGATGCCGCCGTCTTTGGGCACGGTGCGCGGCGTTCTTACGGTGCCGTGCACCGCTCCGGGCATGACCGGTTCGGTAAGTTTGTGCGCGTACTCCGGATAATAGCGCGCCAACTGGCGCGCGATGATCCCGGAATTCGGCACAATGTGCCGTGCCGCACGCAACGTGCGTCGCTCCATATAGAGATGCATCGCCACGCGTAGCGAAGCCATTTTCCACCAGGGCTTCTCGCGCACCGAAGCGAATGGCTGGCCATGGAAGGTGGTGATGTGATGTACTCCGACGCGCTCATGGCTATGAATCAGCCAACCGGGTTGTGGATGTGCGTGCAGCCATTTTTCCACGCGCCGTCCGAAACGCCAGTAATAAAGCCAGCGCGGCCGATAAATCATCGTACCAAGCTCATGTACCGTTATGCCTTGTGGTTTTTCGGCAACACAGCATTCGCATATTACCTGCACCTGATGCCCAAGTTTCGCAAGCTCGTGTGTCGTCTCCCAGACGTAGCGTTCCATCCCGCCTTCCGGCCCGTAACGCCTCACGATGTGAATTATTTTCATCCTGCCTCTAAAATGATGGGGTGCCGTTATAGAATGTACGAGTCGAACCCTCCGATCAACAACCCGATTATGGATAGTATAGCAAGTGAACCTCGGCCTTTATGCGACCTGTGCGGCTCGGCGGGCGAATTTGCACAGATGGGCATCGCCGATCCGGACGGCAATCTCGGCGGCACTTGGGGTTTCCGGCGCTGTTCCAATTCCGCCTGTGGCGTGTATTGGCTGGATCCGGCGCCGCCGCCGCACGAGCTCTGGAAGGCATACACCACCTACCACACGCATACGCGCAAATCCGGCGATCGCCTCGCCAAGGCTACACTCAGTCTGGCGCATCGCTTGATCAAGCTTGGCTTGCTCCCGCTATGGACGGTCAACGGACTGAAACGCGAGGCGGATTATCTGCGCTTCATGACGCTGGGGCACGAACCTGCCGGCAAGTTGCTGGATGTCGGCTGCGGCGGCGGGCGCTTCCTCAACCGGATGAAAAAGCGCGGTTGGCGGGTGGAGGGTATCGACTTCGATGCGCAGGCGATCGAAAAGGCGACTGCGCGCTACGGCATCAAGGCGCATATCGGTGATCTGACGCAATGCGCCTTGCCATCGGACAGCTTCGACGCAATCACCATGAGCCAGACCATCGAACATCTGTACGACCCCTATGCGACGCTTACCGAAAGCTTGCGCATCCTGAAACCCGGCGGGCTATTGGTCATGACCACCCCCAACGCAAAGAGCCTCGGGGCCGGCGAATTTGGCGCGTTCTGGCGCGGATGGGAAGCGCCCAGGCATCTGCACCTGTTTTCGGTGGAATCGCTGCGGCTGCTTGCGCAGCGCGCGGGTTTCGAGGTAATCGATGCATGCACCTACTCGGCAGGCTCCGCCGTCGTGTATCGCGTAAGCCGCTCTAATCGGCAGAAACAGACGGGCAAGTTGTCCTGGCTGGATGAATTGAGCCTGTTGATATGGGGCTATCGCAAGGAGCTACAGGAATACCGCACACAGCAATCCAACCCGCAGACCGGCCAGAACGTGCTGATCCGTGCGCGCAAGCCTGCATAATTGGATAAATAAATGTTCTCCATCATCATCCCCAGCTGGAACAACCTTGTGCTGCTGCAGCTCTGCATACGCAGCGTCCGGCAGAATTCCGCGTACGCGCACCAGATCATCGTGCATATCAACGACGGCAGCGATGGCTCGCTCGCCTGGGTGCGCGAACAGGGCATCACGCACACCTGCTCGCCGGAGAACATCGGCATCTGCCTGGCAGTGAACGAGGCGGCAATGCATGCCACGCAGGATTACATCCTCTACCTCAACGACGACATGTACTGCTGCCCCGGCTGGGACAAGGCGCTGGCCGGCAAACTGAGGCAACTGGACACCGATCTGTTCATGCTCTCCGGCACCATGATCGAGCCGCGCGATACCCACAACCCCTGTGTGATCGTGCGCAATTACGGAAGCGATGCGGATACTTTCGATGAGGCCAGACTGCTTGACGAACTGCCGCAACTGCGCAAGGCCGACTGGTATGGCGCGACATGGCCGCCCACGCTGGTCAGCAAACGCTGGTGGTTCAAGGTCGGCGGCTACAGCAGCGAGTTCTCTCCGGGCATGAGCAGCGACAATGATTTTGCAATGAAGCTGTGGCACGCGGGCTGCCGCATCTTCCTTGGCGTGGGCGATTCGCTGGTCTATCACTTTCAGTGCAAATCCACCGGCAAGGTAAAAAAGAACGATGGCGGCAGGCAGTTCCTGCACAAATGGGGGATGCGCCAATCGGTTTTCGACCGCTATTACCTGCGGCGCGGCACACCCGCCCAAGGCTTGCTTCTGGAAGAACCTGAGGATACCCGCGAGTTGCGCTGGCAATTGCTGCGCAGCAGGTTGAAGCGCGCGCTAGGCTAGCCGTCGTTGCGAGGCGGCGCGCAATGCTTCGAGCTTGCGGTATTTCAGATAGGTGGTGCGGGCATTCATGCGGGCAATGTTAAACCCGGCGCTCCCATCCAGCACCCCCAGCCGCAAGACATAGGTGCGCATGAATGCCCAGCCACCACGCAGAGCCGCATCCAGCCAATTGGACCGTTTACCGGATTGAAACATCTGCTGTGCGGCAGCGGTGGAATAATGCTCCACCTTGCGCTCCACATCATCCACCGTAAGATAACTGTAATGCAGAAGCGGGCTCTTCAGCCTGGCCGTCCGGCCTGTCAGCAACACGCTTTCGTGCACCAAACTATCCGAAAACTTCCCCGCTCCGCGTTTGAACAGACGCAGCACATAGTCCGGATGCCAGCCGGAATGGCGGATAAATTTGCCGCAGAATTGTGACAGGCGCGGCAGATAAAATCCCTGCACACGCTCATCGTTCATGGCCTGTATCAATTCGGCGCGCAGCTCCGGCGTGACGCGCTCGTCCGCATCGATCGAGAACACCCATTCCTTGCTCGCATAACCAAGAGCGCGATTCTTCTGCAGCCCGAAACCCGGCCAATCGGAATGCACATGCACCTGCGCTCCCGCCTCCTTGCAGATCATCACCGTATCGTCGGCGCTCCCGGAATCCACCACAACGCTCTCGTCCGCCCATGACACGGACTGCAGGCAGTCCCGTACATTCGCCGCCTCCTTTTTGGTAATGAGGACGACGGAAAGAGAGGTCATGGTTGATGGCCGTTAAGCGTCGGCTGATATTCCGGCACCCACTCCTGCAGCGCGGCGCGCACCTGCTCATCGGACATGCTGGTCGACTCGACCCACCCCAGCAATTTTTCCAGCCAGGCCGCATCAGCTTGTTGTGCCTTGGCGATACGCAGCTTGGGATGCGGCGTCAACAGGGTATGCTCGTTGTCCGCCAGCAACTCCTCGTAGAGTTTTTCACCGGGGCGCAGGCCGGTAAACTCGATCCTGATATCCTCTTCGGTAAACCCGGACAAGCGAATCAAGTCTCGGGCCAGATCGACAATCTTCACCGGCTCTCCCATGTCCAGCACGAAAATCTCGCCGCCCCGCCCCATTAAGCCGGCCTGCAGCACCAGCTGCGCCGCCTCGGGAATGGACATGAAATAGCGGGTAATATCGGGGTGGGTCACGGTGATCGGCCCGCCCTGCGCAATCTGTTCGCGGAATTTGGGAATCACGCTGCCGGTACTGCCCAGCACATTGCCGAAACGCACCATGACAAAACGCGTATCGCCGGATGACTGCAATGACTGGCACACCATCTCAGCAAGCCGCTTGGAAGCGCCCATCACGTTGGTCGGATTGACCGCCTTGTCGGTGGAGATCATCACAAATTTACCGACGCCATGCCGCTGCGCCGCATGCGCCACCGTCCAGGTTCCCAGCACGTTGTTGCGGATCGCCTGCCAGGCATTGTGCCGCTCCATCAGCGGCACATGCTTGTAGGCTGCCGCATGAAAAAGCGCAGCCGGCCGATGCTGCCGCATGACTTCATCTACCCGCGCCGTATCGCGAACATCTCCCACCAGACAAACGAAGCCCAGGGCGGGAAAAGCCTGCTTCAATTCCTGCTCGATGGTGTACAGCGCGAATTCGCACTGTTCGAACAGCACCAGACTGTCAGGCTTAAACCGCGCAATCTGGCGGCATATTTCGGAGCCGATCGAACCGCCGGCACCGGTCACCATGACCGTCTTCCCGGTCAACAGGCCATGCAATCCTGCATCGTCCAGCGCCACCGGATCGCGCCCAAGCAGATCGTCCAGTTCGACCGCACGCAGTTGCGATATCCCTACTTTGCCACTCACGAGGTCATCAAAAGAAGGGACCGTAAGCGCTTTTACATTGACCTGATTGCAAAGCTGGATCGCACGCTTGCGCTGCTGGTGCGAACAGGACGGCATGGCGATAATGACGCGTTCGACGCCGAAATGATCTACCCAGTGCGCCAGATCATCCAGACGCCCCAGCACTTTCACGCCATTCAGAATGCAGCCTTGCTTGTTGGCATCATCATCCAGGAAGCCCACCAATTGCCAGGAAGGATTTTTTTCGAGGTCTTTTGACAAAATGACCGCCGCATCTCCGGCACCCAGCACCAGAACCGGCTCGGCAGACAATTTCATGCGCCCATACAGCCCGTTTTCCTTCCACATCCGGTACAGCAGGCGGCTCCCGCCCATGAGCAGAATCAGCAACATCGGGTTCAGTACCAGCACCGAGCGCGGCACCACCATATCGCTGCGCAACATCCACAACACAAACGGAATGGCTATTGCCGCGAACAGCACTGCCAGCACAATGCGGCGCAAATCGTTGAGGCTGGCATAGCGCCAGATGCCGCGATACAGCCCGAATTTCCAGAATACTGCCATCTGCAGCAGGACGACCCACAACAGGTTGCGTTTTATTTCCACAACAAAATCCGGCGGCAGCTCAAAATTAAACCGCAGCAAATACGCGCAGACCCAGGCCACGGCTGTCGCCGCCATGTCGTGCAGGATGGCCAGCGCGGTACGAGTATTCGATTTACGCAACATCGGTATTCTCCTGTTTCGCCCGATACAGATTCCAGCGCCGATCAATCAATATCATCAATCCTGAATAAATTACCGCCCACCAGATCAGCAGATAGGTCTGACCATGAACATCCATGCCTATCCCCCACAAGGCCAATATGCCAACCAGCAGCATCAGTGCATATTCGGCGAAAGCAGTGTTGCGGTGCCCCCAGCCCATCTGCACGAGTCGCTGGTAATAGTGGCTGCGATGCGCTTGGGAAAGTTTCTCGCCGCGCCGCATGCGCTTGAACAGCGTCATGGTTGCGTCGGCCGCAAACGGCGAAAACACCAGCAGCGGGAACCAGAACGGCCAATATCCGGCTTGCCAGCCCGATACGCCGAATACGGCGGCGAGGAAACCCAGCGGGATCGAACCTGCATCGCCCATGAACACCCTGGCCGGATGGAAATTAAAAACCAGAAACCCCAGCGCCGCCGTCGCAACCGAAAAATTAAGCAGCGCAAACATCTCGTCGCCGGCTAGCCATGCGCCTGCCCCGTAACCGCCGAAGCCGAACAATGCCATGCCGCCCGCCAGCCCATCCGAACCATCCATGAAATTGTACAGATTGGTCATCCACACGATGAACAGCAATACCGGGACGAACCACAGCAACGACACCCCGGCACCCGTCACGGCGACCAGCGCGGCAATGGAATGGCCGATCAGTCGCGTTTTCGGGGAGAGGCTGCGTACATCATCCAGCAGCGACAGCACAAATAAACCTGCCACAGGCAACAAGATCCACCACGCCAGGAACTGCATCAGCAATACCCAGCCGGACAACGCGCCCGCCATCAGCGCGATGCCGCCAACCCGTGGAATCGGCGCATTATGCAGCGAACGTTCATTGGGAATGTCGCGAACGATAAAGCCTGCTTTGCCCGTCATCAGAATGAACGTCAACACCAGCGTCACCAGCGCGCTAAGCAGCGGAGCGTAATACGTCATGCCATTTACCGGAAATCAAGGTGGCGCATTTTAGCATCCCCGTCATGTAACCATGCCCTTCCTAAAGCCGCACCGCATCCTATAAGATGCGAACCACCCGAAACCACGACTCCCCTATGGCGCCTTATTTCGCCGATACACAAACACCGCACATCCTGCTGGTCAAGACCTCATCGCTGGGCGATGTGCTGCATAACCTGCCGGTGGTCAGCGACATCGTGCGCCATTATCCGAACGCGCAGATCGACTGGATGGTGGAAGAAAATTTCGCCGCACTGCCCGGACTGCATCCGGCGGTGCGCAACGTCATTCCGGTCGCCGTGCGGCGCTGGCGCGGCAAGCTGCTGGACACTTCCACATGGCAGGAAATCGCGGCATTCCGCAGCACACTGACGGCGCAACGCTATGACATCGCGATCGATACGCAAGGTCTGCTCAAGAGTGCCCTGCTGATGCACGGTGCACAGGGACTGCGCTGCGGCTTCGACCGGGACAGCGCGCGTGAATCGCTCGCGGCCAGCCTGTACCAGCGCACCTTTCCTGTCGCGACGAGGCTGCACGCCGTCGAACGCAACCGTCAACTCGCAGCGCAGGCACTCGGTTATACGCTGCAAGAACGCGCCGATTACGGCATACGCCCCCCCGCCATCGCCCGCCCTGGCTGGCTTGTGCAGCAGCCTTATGCCGTGCTGCTGCATGCCACCAGCCGCGCCGACAAATTATGGGATGAGGCGAACTGGATCGCGCTGGGCAACTATCTGCATGAAAAAAGCATTCACTGCATCCTGCCTTGGGGCAACGCAGCGGAACAGGCGCGCAGCCTGCGCCTCGCCGATGCCATTCCCGATGCGATCGTGCCGCCGCGCCTTAGCCTGAACGAAGCAGCCGCCCTGCTCGGGGGCGCGCAGTCAGTGATCGGAGTGGATACCGGCCTCGCCCATCTCGCGGCGGCGCTGGGCGTACCCACCGTCGGCATCTACACCGCGACCGACCCGGCGCTGACCGGCCTGTATGGCGGGCGATGCGCCGTCAACCTCGGCAACGCCGGCTGCGCGCCGAGCACCGCCGCCGTCATCGAGGCGCTGCAAGGAATGGCGGCATGCTGAACCCGAGATCGTTCTATACCTTCATGCTGTGGCTGCTGCTGCCGTATATTTTCCTGCGCCTGGCCTGGCGCGCGCGCAAACAGCCGGAATACCTGCGCCATATCGGCGAGCGCTTCGGTTTTTATCCTGTGCAAAGCGAGCGGCCGGTCATCTGGCTGCACACCGTCTCGGTGGGCGAAACCCGCGCCGCGCAGAGCCTCATCGCCCGCCTGCACGCGACCTACCCTGACCACCAGATCCTCCTCACCCACACCACGCCAACCGGACGCGCTACCAGCGAACAACTGTATGGCGACAGTGTACTGCGCATGTACCTGCCCTACGATTATCCGTTTGCGGTGAAGCGGTTTTTGCGCCACTTCAAACCGCAACTTGGCATCCTGATGGAAACGGAAATCTGGTTCAACCTGGCCCACGCCTGCCGTAAAACAGGCACGCCGCTGCTGCTGCTGAATGCGCGCATGTCGGAAAAATCGGCACGTGGTTATGCGAGGTTTGCACGCCTGACCCGCAACGCACTGGGCGAACTCACCGCCGTCGCCGCACAGACCACCGATGATGCCGCGCGCCTGACCAGCCTCGGCGCAAAAAATGTCGCCGTAACCGGCAACCTCAAGTTCGACATCGAGCCGCCGCCCGCGATGCTGGAACTGGGCAGGCGATTGCGCGAACAGTTCGGCGCGACACGCAAGGTGTTCCTCGCCGCCAGCACCCGCGACGGCGAAGAAGCCTTGCTGCTCGATGCGCTGCAGCAGGTGCAGATCCCCGGCCTGCTGCTAGTGATCGTGCCGCGCCATCCGCAGCGCTTTGCGGAGGTCGCGGCGCTGCTGGAGCAGCGCCGCATCCCGTTCCGGCGCCGGAGCGAAATGGAACGGCAGGACAGCACAATTGCACCGGAAATACGAGCGGTGCTGGGCGACAGCATGGGGGAAATGTTCGCCTATTACGCCGCCGCCGATCTCGCCTTCATCGGCGGCAGCCTGCTGCCTTACGGCGGGCAGAACCTGATCGAGGCATGCGCGGCCGGCGCGCCGGTGCTGATTGGGCCGCACACCTACAACTTCGCCGAGGCGACAAGGCTGGCGGTTACATCCGGGGCAGCGATACAGGTACAGAATGGCGGCGAGCTGGCGCTGGAATCGCAGCGTCTTCTGGATGACCCGGATGCCCTGCGCGAAATGCAGCGGCGCTGTGCCGGCTTCGTAGCGTCCAACCGCGGCGCGACGGACAGGTCGCTGCAAATCGTCAAGTCGACTACCGGCGCCTGATTTAACTGTCCAACACCGCTATTTTTTAGGCTAGAATTCTTCATCTCTCCAAAAGATTGAAACACCCGTGTTAGTCCGCATCAACGTCAAGCAACTGCGCCTCGGAATGTACATTCATGAACTTTGCGGCTCGTGGATGGATCACCCGTTCTGGCGCGGCGCATTCCTGCTGGACAATCCACAGGACCTGAAAACCCTCCTCGCAACCGGCCTCAAGGAAGTATGGATAGACGACGCCAAAGGCCTGGGCGTCGAGGACGGAGAAGACGAGAAAGCGATCGCGGCGGAAGTCGAAACCACGCTTGCGCAGGCCGATACGGCCATCAAGACAATTCAGCGCGTCGATGTCGCGCAGGAAGCCGCGCGCGCCATCAAGATCTGCGCAAAATCCAAGCAGGCCGTTTCCTCCATGTTCAAGGAGGCGCGCATGGGCAAGGCGCTGAGTTCCGACGATGCGCTGCCCATCGTCGAGGAAATCTCCACATCGGTGATGCGCAACCCCGGTGCGCTGATCGGGTTGGCGCGCCTGAAGAACAAGGACGATTACACCTACATGCATTCGGTCGCGGTGTGCGC
>CAYNYH010000028.1:0-22647 GCA_964401425.1 uncultured Gallionella sp.
AAAGTCTACGGGTTTTTCCCTGCTATTTGCTTTTGCTTTGACGCTTGTCGTTGCCGAAGCTCAAGGCGCTGAAGGCACGCCCCTGTCAGAAACCATAGGTATCGTTAGCGCGACGGAATCGTCACAGCTTTCGCGATTGGGCGAAACCGGTGTCATGGCGAATCTAGTCAAGCCGGTTCCGGGCGCGGAGCCGGAACGCTACAAATCTTTTGACAACAGCGTTGTGTTCGCGCCCGCCGGCATCGCCGACGACGTGCGTAAATTGGTTGGCGATCGTATCAAGCAACGCGGCTATTCGCTCGACGATCAAAATACCTCCACGGCTGGAGTGGCGTCTATATTGGCGCCTTTCAAAACCACATCCGGCCAGACCTCTTTGGAACTTACCCTGATCGCATTCGACCGGGCCAAGGCGATGGCAATCGTCAAAACCAACCCAAAACTTCGGGGGCTGCCTCTGGTGCTGCAATCGGCGGTATGGGTATCGGTCGCCCGGCTTTATCCACCCGCCGATGTCGATTTGAAGAAGGGCATGGCGGATGAAGCGACAGCCACGGCGCTAGCCAAGCTTTTCGATAAGGGATTTGGCGGGTTCATGAATACGAAGTGAGCTTCCCCCCAAATTTAAAGCCAATGGAGCGAAAAGCCAATGGGGTCAGCATCGCAATAGTCTTGCGCTAGAAGGAAATCATGAGCACCTCGGCACACAACAAACGCATCGTCATCATCGCCGGGCCGAACGGTGCGGGGAAGACGACCTTTGCGCGCGGGTATAAAAAGTACCGGAGTCGAATTGTTTTTGAAAGCGCATTGACGTGACGCCATGAACCTGGACGCTCGCACGCTGCTGTTCTCGCTGGTGCTGGTTTACGCCTTGTCGGTGCTGAGCCTGTTCGTTGCCGCTTATGGCCGGAACGGCAACAGCAAGCACGATGGCATGGGCAAATGGGCGACGGCGATGCTCCTGGAGACGCTGGTCTGGATGCTGATCGCGGCCCGCGGCGTTCTTCCGGATGTCCTCTCGATCATAGTCGCCAACGGCCTCAAGGCGGCTTCGCACGCGCTGATCCTCGCAGCCATCCATGAGTTCCAGCGGCGCCGGGCACCGCACTGGCAGTATTGGCTGCCGATTGCGCTGACGCTGCTGCAAGTAACCATTCTGGTGGACGACATACAGGGGCGTTTCATCTGGGGCGGCCTGATCTACGGTTTCCAGATGGTGCTGATCGCACACGCCCTGCTCTCCGACCGGGAGACCCGTCTCGGGCGGGCATGGCGGCTGCTGTTCATCGGCATCGTCATGATCATGCTGGTGCTCGCGCTGCGGGCAGCCCTTGCGCTGTTCGGCCTGAGCGGGATAGCCCAGCCGCAGAATGCCGTCCCCATCCACCCCGTCCAGCTGTTTGCCTATGTGGCCGTCATGGCGACTGCGCTGCTGGGCTCGATCGGTTTCGTGCTGATGGTCAAGGAGCGCACGGATCGCGAGATCATGCGCCTGGCGATGACCGACAGCCTGACGCGCATTCCCAACCGGCGCGCCCTGATGGAATGGGCCGAGCATGCCCTGGCCCGGCGCAGCGGGTCGCCGCTGGCGTTGCTGATGATAGACGTGGATCACTTCAAGCCGATCAATGACACCTACGGCCACCCGACGGGGGACGAGGTGTTGCGCAGGATCGCCGGCCTGCTTGAAGGGCGATTGCGCGGCTACGACTTCATGGGGCGTTACGGCGGGGAAGAATTTTGCGTGGTCGCCCCGGACACCGACCGCGAAGGCGCCCTGGCGCTGGCCGAATCCCTGCGGGCAATCATCGATGCCACCCCGTTTACCGCCGCAGGCAAGGAAATCGCCCTCTCGGTGAGCATCGGCGTCGCGCTCTGCCCGTCCAATGCCCAGTGCGAACTGAAGGAGGTCCTGGCGGAATCGGATGCCGCGCTTTATGCTGCCAAGCAGGCGGGCCGCAACCGGGTGGTCTGCTTCGGCATGGAGAACGCGTAAAATCCGGCAGGTTAAAGGGGAAGGGCTCGATCAGGATGCCGCGATGGAAATGAAGAAGATCAATTCGGGCAAGTTGCGCGCCATCGGCTACGATGCGCGCGCCCGGCTGCTGCAAGTCCAGCTCGACGACGGCAGCACGCTGCAGTATGGCGGCGTCGGCGAGGATACCTGGCGCCGCCTGAGCGGCTCGGGGGCGGCCTGGAGTTTCTACCGCGACAACATCGAGGAGGAGTTCAAAGCTACGCGCGTTTCCGGCAGTGCACCCGCGGCCAAGAACCCGCTCGACGAGTTGTTCCGCAAGCCATGAGCCGTCAGGTATACCTCTTGCCCACGGCCCTGATCGAGTCGAGGGCGATAAAGAAGGCGTCTATCATTTCCGGGTCAAAATGTTTGCCCCTCTCCTTCCTTAACTCCTCCAGCACCTGCTCTTCGTCCCACGACTCCTTATAGATACGCTGGGATGACAGGGCATCATAGACGTCCGCGATGGCAACCAGCCTCCCAAAGGGGGGTATCTCTTCGCCCTTGCGGCCAATGGCTTTGCCTTCACCCGTTTCGTAACCCGGCAGGCACTTGCCCGTCATGACGTTTATATATCCCGGATAGCCGTTCCCGTCCCAGCGCTCATGGTGGGAGAGTGCCACCTGGGCCGAGGCCTCGTCGAGATCGGAGTGGGATACGGCAAAGAGTCTTGCGCCAAGATAGGTGTGGGTCTTCATGATTTCGTATTCGGCAGGATCGAGGCGGGCAGGTTTTTTAAGGATCGTGTCCGAGATGGCCACCTTGCCGACATCGTGGAGCATGGCGGCGATCCTCAGGATGTCCTTGTTCTTCTCGATCTCCGCCTTGGATACGCCGCGGCGGCTTGCCCACACCTCGTATATCTCGATGGAATATCCGGCCACCCTGTTTACATGTGCGCCCGTCTCTTTGGGATCCCTGAGCTCCGCCATGCTGATCATCCTGAGGATGATGTCACGGGTAAGCTTGGCCCTTTCTATGGCAATGGCCGCGTTGTTGGCAAAGTGGATGATGTACTGTTCGTCGTCTTTTGAAAAAGGGATGATGTTTCCGTCTGCATCCATCGAATTTATCAGCTGGAGCACGCCGATCACTTCACCGCGGTGGTTCTTCATCGGGAAGGTCAGCATCGACTTCGTGCGGTATTGGGAAAGATTGTCAAAGCTCTTGTTGAACGCGTAAGTGACCTTCTCATCGAGCTCATAGACATCCGGTATATTCAGCATCTCGCCGGTGCCTGCCACGCAACCGCATATGGATTCGTTGTCGACGGGTGTCGTGAAGGTGGAGTAGATGAGCTTCTGGCCCGGTTGCAGCCTCTTCTGCAGGGTATGGTTCAAAGTGTGGCTGAACTTCAGGCGGTTGCCCTCCGTGATATAGATGGAGCCCGCATCGGCGTTGGCAAATTGGCATGACACCGCGAGGATGTGCTCAAGGAGGATGTCAAGGTCGTTGACCCTGGCAATTTCCTGGCTCAGGCTGATAATCTGGTTGATTTTCTGTTTTTCATCAAGCATAAATCCCCCTTTGCCCTTTCCCGAAAAGCGGTATCTTGGATGCATTAGAGATCAAAGGGGGCAGCATCGCAATAGTTTTTCCGGGTTCAGGTAAAAGATGCCGGGCCCGGAACGACAGGAGGCAGAGCGGCTGATGCACGTAAAAACCGGAACAAGGCATATCCGGGCGTGGCCTGGGTGATCTTCGGGCTGGCCGTCTTATACCTTTCCGGCAGCGAGCCCGGGGTTCCGGACCGGGCCGCGCTTGCCAGCGCAACCGGGCAGGTGCAGTCGGTCATCAAGGGGAAAAGCTCGCTCGGGTTTGCCCTGAAGGGGGATGCGCACCATTTTCATCATCTGTCGAAGAGCGGCGCGTTTCCACTCGTCTATCAGGCGCTGTCAGGCGCCGGGAGCGAGAGGGTCACGGTCCTGTACGACCCCGCGCAGAGCTGGCAGCCGGCATTCGACGACAAGGCTTACCATACGGTGTACGAGATACGCGTTTCCGAACGCACCCTGTTGAGTTACGAGCAGGCCAGGGATGCATGGCAGACCGACTAGGGCATCGGGAAGTGGCTGGGGATGGCGTCCCTGTTGATCGGGGTGGCGTTGGTGGTTTTTGCGAGGTTACGCCAAGGTGCCTGAGCGGAATGGCAAGGGGCCGGCATCGAATGGCTTGGAACCTGACTGCTTCTGGTTGTTATAAAGGGGGAAATCTGGAATGATAAATTCAAAACAGCTTGCGGCACTGATCGGCCCCACGGTCATGGTGCTCACTGCATCCGAGGCAATCAACCTTCGTGTCTGGGCGGTCAACATCGCCCCCATCACTTACCTGAATGGCACGATATTGTTCGTCGTCGGCCTGGCCATCCTCCGGGTACATAATTACTGGGGGCGCAGCTGGCCTGTGATGGTGACGCTCACGGGATGGTTTGCGCTGCTCCTTGGCATGTTCCGCATGTTTGCCCCGCAGGCGCAGCAGGCCGGGCAGAATTTCGCTACCTATGCGGTGTTAGCGGCTCTTTTTGCGATGGGAGTTTTACTGACCTTCAAGGGCTACAGCCATGAAAAAAGCTGATCGAGGCGGCACCGCTTTTAACCGCAACAATTAACCGAGAGGCTATCTTGCAGAACTTACAACCGCGCCCGGTCTGGGCGCACTTCGCCATGCTGTGCGCGATCCCGCGTCCTTCGTATCACGAGGCGGCGCTGATCGAACACCTGATCGCCTGGGCGCGGCCGCACGGCATCGGGCACATTGTCGACGGCGCAGGCAACCTGATCCTGAGCAAGCCGGGCAGTCCCGGTTGCGAGGCGCAGCCCGGCGTGATCCTGCAGGGCCATCTCGACATGGTGTGCCAGGCCGATTCCGGCACGCGGCATGACTTCGAGCGCGACCCGATCAAGGCGGTGGTGCGCGACGGCTGGGTGGTCGCGGAGGACACCACGCTGGGCGCGGACAACGGCATCGGGGTCGCGCTCGCGCTGGCCGCGCTGGAAGAGCCTGGCCTGGTGCATCCGCCGCTGGAGGTGTTGCTCACCGTCAACGAGGAATCCGGCATGGACGGCGCACGCGGGCTCGCGCCCGGCACCCTGCAGGGCAGGACGCTGATCAACCTCGACACCGAGGAGTGGGGGCATTTCTATCTCGGCTGTGCGGGCGGCGTGGACGTGGAGGTGCGCCACGACTGCACATGGGAGGAGGTGCCGCCGGGCTACGCGCTGCTGCGCTTCGAGGTGTCCGGCCTGCGCGGCGGCCACTCCGGCATCGACATCCATCTCGTGCGCGGCAACGCGATCAAGCTGCTGGCGGAGGCGCTACGCGACCTGTCCGCGCACACCGACCTGCGCCTGATCGAGATGAAGGGCGGCACGGCGCGCAATGCGATCCCGCGCGAGGCATATGCGGTTTGTGCGCTGCCCGAAGCCATCGCATCGACGATCGACGAGTGGGTGCGGCACCGCCACGAGGCGTGGCGGCAGCGCTACGCGGAGGAGGATGCGAAGGTGTCGTTCGCCTGCCGGCATGACGACGCGCCGCCGGGCACGGCTCTTGCGCGCGCGGAGCAGGAGCGCCTGCTCGCTTTCCTCGACACCACCGCGAGCGGGGTAGAGCGCATGAGCGAGGATTTCCCCGGCGTGACCGACACCTCGGCCAATCTCGGCGTGGCAGAACTCGAGCAGGGCGCATTCAAGGCGACGTTCAAGGTACGCTCGCTGCACGACGCACGCGCCGATGCGCTGGCCGGCAAGCTGGTTTCCCGCGCGGCCGGTTACGGGCTGCCGGCCTGGAAGGACGGCGCGTATCCGGGCTGGACGCCGAACCCGTCCTCCGGCTTGCTCGCGCTGTGCCAGCGGGTCTATGAAACGCAGTTCGGCCGGCCCGCCGGCTTGCAGGTGATCCACGCCGGGCTGGAATGCGGCCTGCTCGCCGCGAGCCATCCGCATCTGGACATGATCTCCTTCGGCCCGGACATCCGCGGCGCGCACGCGCCCGGCGAGCGGGTGGAAATAGAATCCGTCGCACGCTGCTGGACCTTGCTCAAGGCGGTGCTGCGGGAGCTGGCAAAGGCCTGAGCGCATAGCCCCTACCGCAGGGGCTATGGGTGGTTCCCTTATTGCGAATATCCCCTGGTGTTGTAATCTGTGCCGTCGCCGGTAGGCAGCGACACGAGCGGAGGCCTCGCCTGTCGAGGGCTGCTGCGTTCGATCTGGATCACGCCGACAGGATACGCAACTACATGCGCCTGGCGAGTATCTAAGATCAGCCCGGCTTCAGTAGCGCCAGTTGCGCAGCATCGAGGTAGCACCATTCGCCCTCGGCCAGCCCCAGCTCGTCGAGTTTCAGCAGGCCGATCTGTGTACGGCGCAGCGCGACACAGTGGTTGCCGGCCGCCGCCAGCATGCGTTTTACCTGATGGTATTTGCCCTGCTCCAGCACGATCTCGATCCGGCGGGTATCGATCATGCGGCAGATCACCGCCGCCAGCGGCGCCGGCTCGTCGTGCAGCTTCACACCACGCAATAACTGCGCGACCAGTTCCGGTGTGACCGGGTCATGCGCGGTGGCGGCATAGACCTTGGGCACATGATGTTTGGGTGAGGATTGTTTGTGGATGAACGGCCCGTCATCCGACATCAGCAGCAGGCCGGTGGTGTCGTGGTCGAGACGGCCGACCGGTTGCACGTCGCGCCGGGTGAATTGCTCCGGCAGGATGGTCAGCACGCCGGGATGGTGGCTGGCCTTGCGCGAGCACTCGAAATTGGCCGGCTTGTTCAGCGCGATATAGACATGCTCGCGGTAAGTCCACACTTCGCCGTAGACGGTGAACTGCAGGCCATCGGTCTCGATGGCGAGGCGGCTGTCACGGATGACTTGGCCGGCGATGCTCACTTCGCCGTCGGCGATCAGTTCGCTGCACCACTTGCGCGTGCCAAAGCCCTGCGTTTGCAGGATGCGATCCAGGGTAAGTTTGCTCATGGCGTGACTGTAGCAGAACGGTTAAGCAAACAGCATTGGGTCAGCCCGGAAATTCCCCATCCACGTAGAACCATCGCCCCTCCTCGCGCACGAAGCGGCTGATCTCGTGCAGGCGATGGGCGCGGCCGCCGATCTTGTAGCGCGCGACGAATTCCACTGTGGCGCGATCCGCCGGTTCAGCATGGTGCTTCTTCACTTCCAGCCCCAGCCACTTGGCGTGGTCCGCCGCGAGGTCGAGCGCGGCGGGGCGGGTGCCGGGGTGCCAGGTGGCCAGCAGGTAGGCTTCGAGTTTGAGCACGTAGGCGCTGTAACGCGAGCGCATCAGGGCCGCGGCATCCGGCGCGGGCACGCCGCCGTGGTAGCGGCCGCAGCAGGCGGCGTAGTCCGCTGCGCCGCAGGGGCAGGGAGAGGGTTTGGCGGTTTTAACGGAAGCTGCCATGCAATATTTTCGGTTCGATCTCGATCATGCCGGCATCGCTGGTCATCATGATGTGGCCTTCCTGCATCGTGCATTGCAGCTGCATGGTGCGGCTGGCCAGCGCGGCGAGCGCCAGCGTGGTTTCGCTGTCCAGGTTGAGCACGGTGAGGTTGTCCAGGCGCTGCAGTTTGCCGCAGTTTTCATTCCACCAGATGCCCGCCGCGCGGCCGTAGCTGACGACCACGACCTGGGCGGCGCGCCCGCTGGCTTTGCGGAGCGCGCGCTCGTCGGGCAGGCCGACCACGATCCAGCGTTCGATCGCGCCGGTGAGGTCCTTCTGCCACAGGTCGGGCTCATCGTCGCTGCTCAGGCCCTTGGCGAAGGCCAGCGCTTTATCGGCGTACAGCGCGAAGGCGAGCAGGCGCACCATCATGCGCTCGTCGGTTTCCGACGGGTGCCGCGCCAGGGTAAGAGAATGGTCGGCGTAGTAGTGCCGGTCCATGTCGGCGATCTGTAGGGCGGCTTTGAAAACGGTTGATTTGATGGCCATGTATGCGTTTCGGCTGGTGTTGGCAGGCGCGCATTCTATCAGGGAGCCGCAGCTTCCCCGAGTGAGGGGGCGCGTTTGCAATGTCATGAGCCTTCGGGCACCATGAAATCTTTCAACATGGTGGGTGTGCGACATGAACCAAAATCTTCCGCGCTTCTTGCTGGCCGCCGCCATGCTGGGCGTTGCCGCGCTATCGAACGCTGCCCCGCTCACCGGGGAGGCCGGGCGCCTCTACGAACTTGCAGCGCAGGAACAAAGAGGCGGCGGTGCCATTGGCCGTGACGCCGAGGTGGTTCCCACGCAGGACGGCCGGAGTTTTTTCCTGGTATGGGAGCCGCAGGCCGTCAGGGGGAAGCCGCACAAGTGGATCGTTTCGCTGCACGGCAGCAACGGTTTTGCCACCAAAGACCTGGAGATCTGGAGTCCTTACCTCAAGGACCGCAATCTCGGCATCATCAGCCTGCAATGGTGGTTCGGCGGCGGTGAGAAGACGCAGGATTATTACTCGCCGTTCGACATCTACCGCGAGATCGATCTGCTGATGCGGCGCATGGGGATCAAGCCCGGCGATGCGATGCTGGAAGGATTCAGCCGCGGCTCGGCGAACATCTACGCGATAGCCGCGCTGGATCACAACAAGGGGCAGCGCTACTTCAGCCTGTTCGTCGCGAATGCGGGCGGGGCTTCGCTGGATTATCCGCCGACGCGGTCGGTCGATACCGGCAGGTTCGGCGGCATGCCGTACAAGGGTTCGCGCTGGATCACGTCCTGCGGGGAGCGCGACCCCCATCCGGACCGGGATGGTTGCCCGGCCATGCGGCGCACCGGCGAGTGGCTGAAGAAACTGGGTGCCGAGGTTGCTTTTGCGATCGAGGACGGCCGCGAAGGCCACGGCGCTTTTCACCGCAATCCCCAGAACGCAAACCGCGCGCTGGACTGGTTCTCGCAGAATCCGTAGCGCATCTTTAGCACGTGCGGCAGCAAGCAAATTCAATCAAGGCGAATTGATTTCCGGATTGACACACCCTCTCCCGCCCCCTGATAATCCACTCATGATTTCGCTATCCGCCTTCCATCCCGTCCGAGTCCCCGCCGCCGCGCGCCTGCGCATGGCGTGGCGCTTCGCGTTTCGTGGTCTGGAGAGTTAGCGTTTAAGCAATAGTCGCTTCAGTTGTTTCCAAAAGGCCACGGAATGTTTCTGTGGCCTTTTTGTTTTTGCGCGCCGTAAGTTGGAGAAAATATGTCCCTGCCTGCCGCATTTGTTTCGGTGATCCTGATCTGGTCCACCACGCCGCTCGCCATCAAGTGGAGCGCGCTGGGCATCGGGCCGGGTTTTGCGGTGTTCTCGCGCATGGCGGTCGGCGCCTTGCTGTGCGCGGCTCTGCTGGCGCTGCTGCGCGTGCGCTTTCCGCTGCACCGCAAGGCGCGGCTGAGCTATGCGGCGAGCGGGCTGAGCATGTTCGGCGCGATGGCGCTGACTTACTGGTCGGCGCAGTATGTCAGCTCGGGCATGATCTCGGTGCTGTTCGGCCTGTCGCCGCTGATCACCAGCCTGGGGGCGGCGCTCTGGCTGAAGGAGGAGGCGCTCACGCCGAGCAAGCTGGCGGGCATGCTGCTGGGCGTGCTTGGCCTGGCGCTGGTGTTCCGCGGCGGGATGGGGCTGGGAGATGGCGCTGCTCTCGGGCTGGCGGCGCTCTTCGCTGCGGTGGTGGTGCAATCGCTGGGGCTGGTGTGGATCAAGCGCATCGGCGACGACAGCCCGCCGCTGGCGACGACGCTGGGCAGCCTGGTCGTCTCCCTGCCGCTGTTCTTCGCGGCGTGGTGGCTGGCCGGCGGCAGCCTTCCGGAGGTGTGGCCGGAGCGCGCGCTCGCGGCGACGGCGTATCTGGGCGTGTTCGGCTCGGTGCTCGGCTTCGCGCTGTATTACTACATGATCAAGCACATGGAGACGGGGCGCATCGCGCTGATCACGCTGGCCACGCCGGTGCTGGCCCTGCTGCTGGGACACGGGCTGGACAACGAGGCGGTGCTGCCGCAGGTGTGGCTGGGAACGGCGAGCATCATCCTGGGTCTGTGCCTGCACTGCTGGGGCGCGCAATGGCTGGCGTATTTGCGCGTCCGCCGCTAGGCGCGTGCCCCGCCGGCACTGTTTGCCCCGGCGGCAGGCGGCAAAAATAATGGCAAAAGCCACACTAAAAAAAGTAGAATAGCCCGGAAGGGCCGGTGGTTCGGCCGCGATAACGTCGGGGGGTGATTTTGGTTACGTTTTGCATGGAAAGGGCGGGAGCAGTTTCATGAAAAACGGACATGAGTTCCCCTGCGCTTTTCCCGATTGTTTGTCATGCCTCAGCAGCTAGAAAAACTTGCAGTCCTGTTTGCCGATATCTGCGGCAGCACCGCGCTCTACGATAACCTCGGGGACAGTCTGGCGCGCCGCCTGATTGCGCAGTGCATTGCGGTGATGGACGGCGAGATTTCCGCTCATCACGGCACGCTGATCAAGACCATCGGGGATGAAATCATGTGCACCTTCCCCAGTGCCGAAGCCGCCATGCATGCCGCCTGCGCAATGCAGCGCGCGGTGAAAAACGGCAAGTATGAAGGCGGACATTCGATGCATATCCGCGTCGGCTTCAATTATGGTGAGGCGATCTGCGAGGACGGCGATGTGTTCGGCGACACCGTCAACGTTGCCGCGCGCGTTGCCGCGATCACCCGCGCGGACCAGATCATGACGACCCAGGCTGCGGTCAACGCGCTGCCGCCCGATCTGCGCGAGAAGACGCGCCAGATCATGCGCGCCGAGTTCAAGGGCAAGCAGGAGCATTTCGACATTTCCATCGTGATCTGGGAGATGGACGACATGCTGAGCACCCGCATCGGCACTCCCGTATTCCGCAAGTCCCCGGAAAATATCGATGAGATGTCGCTGCGTTACCGCGACCAGTCGCTCAAGGTCAACAAGGAGCGGCGGAGCGTGGTGCTGGGGCGTGGGGACATCTGCGATATCGTCGTGCCGAGCAGCTTTGCGTCGCGCCAGCATATCCGCATCGAATTGCGCTTCGGCAAATTTGTCGTGGTGGACCAGAGCACCAATGGCACCTATGTCCGTTTCAGCGACGGGAACGTGGTGCGCCTCGCACGCGAGGAAATGATCCTGCAGGGATCAGGCTCCATCAGCCTGGGTCAGCCTTACTCGGAGCATCCCGCCGAACTGGTCGAATTTGCCGTGACTTCCAGCCACGCGCAGCGCCCGGCAGAGGGATAGAACCGCGCCGTCACCCGGGAAGGGCGTCCAGCGCAAGCTGCAATTGCGCGCACCATTTTTCCTGGGGATCGAGTTTGGCAACCTGCCTGAGGCATTCGGCCGCTATCTGCATCAGGTCGCTGTTCCTGCCGTTTTGCCGCATGGACATCACCGCCATGTTGGCCAGGTTGACCATGATCCGCTTGTTGTTCGGCAGCATGATGTGCGCGTCGCTGAGCAAACGGATCGCTTCGTCCAGCTTGCCTTCCTTGGCCAGGATTACCCCGCGGTCGTTGATTGCGATGACCTCCTGGCGGGATTTATTGATAAGTTCCTCGCCCTCGTTCGACTGGCCGGCCTGGTCGTACAAATCATTGACCTGCGCCAGCAGTTCGGTGTTCTCGTGGTTATTCTTGACGAGGGTCTGCACTATGCTTTCGGCGGCCTCCTTGTTCCCCGTCGTCAGGAACAGCTGGGCGGCCTCGAGCATGACGTCGGCGGTGCACTGGCCGCCAACCGCCTTGACCAGCTCGGCCACTTCTCTGGAGATTCTCCCCGAGTTGGCCCGGTCGCCGGAGTTGCTGTAGACCATTCCTTCCACCACCTTGGCGTGCAGGCTGGTTTCGGCGCTGTCGAATTCCTTGCTGACGTTCTTCAGTATCTGCAATGCCTCGGCGGGGTCATCGTTTTCCGAGCGTATCTTGGCCAGGCTCAGGTAGGCAGTCGGGGTCTTGTGGATGGAGAATTCACCCAGCTTGATGGTTTTCCGGAAAGCCGTTTCGGCCGTTTCCAGGTCGCCGCGCTTGTGCGCCATTTCCCCGAGGCTCTTCTGGCGTACGACCGAATTCGGCGACAGCTCGGTGCATCGCGTCAGCGCGCGCTGCGCTTCTTCCAGTTCGCCGGCTTTTTCGTGGCTTTTGGCAAGCCAGTCATGAGCTTCCAGGTAGGCTGGATTTTCGTTGATGACTTCGCGGAATAATTGCTGCGCCCGCGCCATTTCACCGTTGTAGAAGTAAGTCTTGCCCAAGCCGGTCTTGGCCCAGGGGACGTCGCGCTTGGCCAGGATATCCTCGAATTCCTGCCGGGCGCGGTCATACCTGCCCACGGCCAGCAGCGTCCCGGTCTTGATGCGCTGCAATTCCGTGGTGTTGGTCTTGCTGGAGGCAAGCGCCCTGTCGCAAAGGGAGATGGTGCTGTCGTAATCCTTGTCGCGCACCGCCTTCTCGATATCGACGAGCATTGCTTTCCGGGTGAGCACTTTTTCCAGCCGGCTCTTCATCGTGGCCTCGTTGACCGGCTTGATGATGTAATCGTCCGGCATGTATTCGGCAGCGCCAAAAACCAGGTCGGCGGTTTTTTCCGCGGTGATGATGATCCAGGCCGTCGCCAGCCCGATCAGGTCGCGATGTTTTGCCTCTTCAAGGACATGCTGGCCGGTCTTGCCGCTGCCGAGGTTGTGGTCGCATAGCACGACGTCGTATTTGTTCTTCTCCAGCAAGGCAAGTGCCTCCTTGCCGTTGGTGACCGTGTCGATATTCTTGCTGCCGAAAATTTTGAGCATTTCGCGCAGCAGCGTGCGCATGCCCTGGAAATCGTCGATGACCAGGAAGGATTTGCCGGCAAACAGGGCAGTGGTATCTTGGGGCATGTACATGGCTTCGCCTTGTTTTTCAGGGCAGGCGCAGGATAAAGCAGCTTCCGCCGAGCTTGCCGCCGTTCTCCAGGAAGACGCCGCCGGTCTTGCCGCGGTTTTTGTGGAGCCTGGCCACCATGGACGAGAAATACAAGCCGAGTCCCGTGCTGCCGGAGGCAAAATCCACTCCTCTGCCCGCTGCATCGCCTGCCTCGAGTACGCTGGGTGGGTAGCCTCTGCCGTTATCCTCGACACGCATCACCAGTTCCCCGTCTTCTTCCTTCACGGAAAGCCTCAGCTTGTCCTTGGTGTAGTGCGTTGCATTGTTCAAGGCATGGGAGATTACCCCTGAGATCAGCTCATAATCGAAATACCACTCCAGCCCTTTGTCGCAATCCACCTCGAGGGCGATGCCGGAATAATCCAGCAGGGTTTTGTTTTGCTCGACGATTTCCCGGACAAAATCGTCGATGGAATTCTCCGCCAGGTCGAAGGGATAGAACTGGTTGCCGATTTTGTAAATTGCCAGCATCTGGATCAAATTGTCATTGACCCGCTTGACCTCATAGAGCATCGGCGCCGCCTTTCCCTGGGCATCCGGCCCGAGTTCGGTGATGCTGGTTTCCAGAAAATTGACCAGCACACCGATGGAGTTTTTCATGTCGTGCACGGCCGATGCGAGAAAAGCCGATATGTCGGGAGGCGCTTCCTTGGCTTGATCCATGAGATGAATGTCCGTGTTGTTTATTGTTCGATCAAGTGCCGGATAGGGAATTGACCAGCCCTATCCATTCCGGCGCTTTGCCCTTGATGTTGTGCGGCGACAAGAAGATCGGCAATCGGCACCGGGTTGCGGGTTAAAACCCGCCGGCAGTATAGCGTGAAGGGGACGCCGGTTAAACCCATCCGTTCCGTTCAGGAATAATCCTGCACAGGTTGCTTATTTGGCAGGTTTTTTCTGGTAGTCGCCGGCACCGGCGTTCATCGCCTCGATGGCCTCCTTCAGCGTCATCGCGGCGGCCTTGGGGTCCTTGCTGTCGACTGTCGTTTCACCGCCGACGGAGGAGGAGGGCGCGCTTTTCCCACCGGTTTGCCAAGCGGGCGGGGCATAGGGGCGCTGTTGCGGCTGCGCATTCTTAAGCGCCTCGATTCTTGCCTGCAATTCGGCATTCTCTTTCCTGAGCGCTTCGGCTTCGTTCAGGGTTGCTTCGGGCGCGGCTTCCGAATCGAGGGGGCGTGAAGAGATGGAAGTGGTGTTGTGGCGGGTGCCCCAGCGTTTTTGCTGCGGCTCGTAAGCCAGCCAGAGGGTAATTGAGATATCGACTATCAACAGGATTGCTATGAGGGCCGAGCCGCCGATGACCAGCCATTTTCTGGAGCGCACCGGCTCGGCGTCCAGCTCGTCTTCGAGGAATTCTTCTTCCGGCATGGCCGTGGAGTGGGCATGCGAACCGGCCTCTTCCTCTTCGTCAATTGCCGGCACAGCGGGTGTCTTGATTTCTCTGGCAAAGGCGGCGAATCCGGCTTTGATCCGCATGAACAAACCTGGTTTCGCAGTCGTTTCCGATGCGGGCGATTCGCCGGCCTCGCCATCGGGCTCATTTTCAGCGCCTGGAGCGGGCGTTTTCCGGAAGCGGCGCACCAGGGTAATCAACTGCAATTTGATCCGTATGCCTAGCCCCAGTTTGGCCGATGCTTCCGGCTCGGCTTCCACGGAAGCTGCGTCACGCGGTTTTTCCGAACTGACGGGCGCCTCCGGTTCTACCTTTGCGCGGAATGCCGGAGCCTTTTTGAAGCGACTGCTAAAACCGTTGAGCCACAATTCCAGCCGTGCGGCCAGACCCGGTTTGTCCGGCGTTCCCGGGATGGTTTCATCGGCGCCGGATGGCTCGGAGGGTTCCGTGCTGTGCCCGGTGGCACCCTGTTTCGCCGCAACGAAATCGAGCGATTCCCGCGGCTTTGCGTTCACGGCAAGATTGCCCCGCGCCACCTCTTCATCGGCGCCGGTCTTTTTCTTCCAGAACATCAGGTTCATAGGGTCTCCATCGTCACGCATTGCCGCCCGCCCGGCCCGCGGCCAAGCCGCGGTAGCGCAGCATATGGCGCCAGGTGCCCGCCGTCAAACCGGTACCGGCCTGGTTCGGCAGGGGCGGGCCTTTCGCGAAACGGGGTTTCAGGGCGGCCTTGCACAAGACTAGCGGATGATCCGTTTGACTTCCGGTATCTTGCGCAGGCTGCGCATGATGTTGGCGAGGTGCAGGCGGTTGTTCACTTCCAGCGTGAAGTGCAGCGCGGTGTATTCGCCTTCGTTGGCGAAGCTGACGTTCTCGATGTTGGATTCCGCATCGGCAATCGCGGCGGCCACCTTCGCCAGCACGCCGCGCTGGTTGGCCACCACCAGCTTGAGGCCGACATCGAAGGGGCGCTGGATATTCTTGCCCCATACCACGTCCAGCCATTGCTCACCGCCGCGCCCCTTGTGCAGGGACTGGCAGTCGCGGGTATGCACCGTGAGGCCCTGGCCGCTCTTGAGCACGCCGATGATAGCGTCGCCCGGGATCGGGTAGCAGCACTTGGCAAACTGCACCGCCATGCCCTCCGTGCCCTGGATCGTGATGGCCGTGCCGGCCGCCGCCTCGGCAGGCAGCGCCTCGCCGAGGCTGGCCAGTTGCCGCGCCACCACCATGTTGAGGCGGCGGCCCAGGCCGATGTCGGCGAGGATTTCCTGGCGCGTTTTCACGCTGGTGTCCTTGAGCAGCCTGTTCCAGTTCGCCTTGCCGATGTCCTGCGGCTTGACGCCGAGCGCGTGCAGCGCCTGGTTGAGCAGGCGTTCGCCGAATTGCGCGGACTCGCCGGACTGCATGGTCTTGAGGAAGTGGCGGATATGGCTGCGCGCCTTGCTGGTGGTCACATAGCCCAGCCAGGCCGGATTCGGTTTGGCTTGGGGCGCGGTGACGATTTCCACGCGGTCGCCGTTGCGCAGCTCGGTGCGCAGCGGCACCAGTTCGTGGTTGACCTTGACGGCGATGCAGTGGTTGCCGATATCGGTGTGCACGCTGTAGGCGAAGTCCACAGCGGTCGCACCGCGCGGCAGCGCGAGGATCTTGCCCTTGGGCGTGAACACGTACACCTCGTCGGGGAACAGGTCCACCTTGAGGTGCTCGAGGAATTCCGACGAGTCGCTGCTCTGGCTCAGGCTTTCCAGCAGCTCCTGCAGCCACTGGTGGGTCTTCTTGTGCAGGTTCTTGATTGAAACGTGGCCACTCTTGTACAGCCCGTGCGAGGCAACGCCGGCGTCGGCGATCCTGTGCATCTCGTGGGTGCGGATCTGGATTTCGATGGGCGTTCCGAACGGCCCGAACAGCGTGGTGTGCAGCGACTGGTAGCCGTTGACCTTGGGGATCGCGATGTAATCCTTGAACTTGCCGGGGATCGGCTTGTACAGGCCGTGCAGCGCGCCTAGCGCCACGTAGCAGGAGGCGAAATCGTTGACCAGCACGCGGAAGCCGTAGATATCCAGCACCTCGGCGAAGGCCAGCGACTTGCTCTGCATCTTCTTGTAGATGCTGTAGATGTTCTTTTCCCGGCCGGTCACGTCGGCCTGGATGTTGAATTCGGCGAGGCGCTGCCGGATCGCCTCGAGGATCTTGCCGACCACTTCGCGGCGGTTGCCGCGCGCCACCCTGAGCGCCTTGGTCAGCACCGCGTAGCGGTTGGGGTGCAGGTACTTGAAGCTTAAATCCAGCAGCTCGCGGTAAATGTCGTTCAGGCCGAGGCGGTTGGCGATCGGCGCGTAGATGTCCATGGTCTCGCGCGCGATGCGCTCGCACTTGTCGTGCGGCATGGATTCCAGCGTACGCATGTTGTGCAGGCGGTCGGCCAGCTTGATGAGGATGACGCGCACGTCGCGCGCCATCGCCAGCAGCATCTTGCGGAAGTTTTCCGCCTCCGCGTCCTCGCGGGTCTCGAACTGGATGCGATCCAGCTTGGAGAGGCCGTCGACCAGTTCCGCGACCGGCTTGCCGAATTTTTCGGCGACCTGCTCCGCGGTGACCTCGGTGTCCTCCACCACGTCGTGCAGCAATGCGGCGATGATCGCCTGGACATCCAGGTGCAGGGTGGTGAGGAGGCGCGCGACGGCGATCGGGTGGGAGATGTACGGATCGCCGGACTGGCGTTTCTGCCCCTGGTGCGCTGCCTGACTGAATGCAAGCGCTTCGCGGACGTAGTCGACGTCCTCCGGTTTAAGGTAGGCTGAGACTTCTCCGATAAGCAGATCTGTATCGGCCATGCAGGATCACGATATTACGCGGGCGTTGAAAAACGTAGCGAGCGATGGCAGAGCAAGGCGCGAAAGGGCGAAAAAGCGGAGTTTACATTTGAGTAAATGAGCATTTTGAGTCCTTGAGCAACGCAGCTATGCCGAGCGCAGTAGTTTTTCAATGCCCGCTATGCCTGGCCGCGGTTGAGGATTTCCTTGCCCACCTTGCCTTCGCTGATCTCGCGCAGCGCGACGACGGTGTACTTGTCGTTGCTTTCGTCGACCAGGTAGCTTGCGCCGTTGGCCAGCTGGCGGGCGCGGTAGGCAGCGGCCAGCGTCAATTCAAAGCGGTTCGGGATTTGGGTGAGACATTCTTCGACGGTAATGCGTGCCATGATTTACTCCGGGTTCTGTAACTGGTTGATCAATGCCTGATGACGCGCCAACTGCCTTGCGCCCCTCAGCCGGGCGGAAAGCACCACCGCGTTGAGGTCGCGCAGCGCCTCGTTCAGATTGTCGTTGATAATAACATAATCGAATTCGGCGACATGGGCGACATCCTCGCGTACCGCCGCCATGCGCTTTGCGATCACCTCGTCGTTGTCCTTGCCGCGCCCCTTGAGGCGCTGCTCGAGCGCCTCCATGGAAGGCGGCAGGATGAAGATGCTGAGGCATTCCGGGAACAGCCGCCGCACCTGCGCCGCGCCCTGCCAGTCGATCTCCAGCAGGATGTCGCGATTCTGGGCGATGGCCTGGCTGATCCAGGTCTGCGAGGTGCCGTACAGGTTGCCGTAGACCTCCGCGCTCTCCAGGAACTCGCCGCGCTCCATCATGATGACGAAGGTTTCGCGGCTGACGAAATGGTAATCCTTGCCGTCGCGTTCCCCCGGGCGCGGGTTGCGCGTCGTGTAGGAGACCGACAGCTCGATCTGCGGATTGATGTTGAGCAGGGCGTGCACCAGGCTGGTCTTGCCCGCGCCGGAAGGCGCGCTGATGACGAATAAGTTACCGGACATGGATTACCTCAATTTTCATTAAACCACGAAGAACACGAAGCTCGCGAAGAAAAACAATGTCAATTCCGGACAATCGGAGTTAACTTGCCGGCAAGCGTTGGCATCGGTATCTCCGATGGAAACTTCGTGTCCTTCGTGGTGAAGGGTGTTGTTTACTCCAGGTTCTGGATTTGTTCGCGCATCTGCTCGATGAGGATCTTCATCTCCATCGCGCTGCGCGACACTTCCGCATCCACCGACTTTGAGCCGAGCGTATTGGCCTCCCGGTTCAGCTCCTGCATCAGGAAATCCAGGCGCTTGCCCACCGCGCCGCCCTGAGCGAGGATGCGGCGCATTTCGCCCAAGTGGCTGGCCAGCCGCGACAGCTCCTCGTCCACGTCGATCTTGCTCGCGAAGAGCGTGATTTCCTGGCGGACGCGCTCGTCGAGAACATCGTTTGCCGGCGCGCCCTGCAGCGCCTCGCGCAGCCGCGCGGTGAGCTTCTGCTCGTAGGCGGCGATCGCGGCGGGGACATGGGGCATCACGCCATTGCGCAGCGTCTCGATCTTTTCCACGCGCTGCAGCAGGAAATCCTTGAGCTTCTCGCCCTCGCGCGCGCGCGACGCGGAAAACTCCTGCAACACCTCATGCAGCAGGCTGAGCAGCGCGGTGCGCAGCTCGTCCGCCGATGCGCTGGGCGTTTCCAGCACGCCATTCCAGCGCAGCACGTCCGCCACGCCCAGGGAGCGCGCGTCCGGCAGGGCATTCTGCACTTCCCGGTTCCACGCGGCAAGCTGCAGCAGCAGGTCGCGGTTCAGCGCCGCGCCGCTTTGCGCGCCGCGCGCCGCGTAGTTGATGCGGCAGTCCACCTTGCCGCGCTGCAATTGCGCGGTGATCGCCTCGCGCAGCGCGCCCTCGACGCTGCGCAGCTCGTCCGGCATGCGCAACTGGATATCCAGGTAGCGGTGGTTGACGGCGCGCAACTCCAGCGACAGCGAGCCGCTGTCGAGTTCCGCGCTGGCGGCGGCGTAACCGGTCATACTGAGTATCATGGAGAGGCTCCCGAATAAAGGGCTGTGCTGGAGCGGCGCATTATATTACGATTGCATCCTGTCAAATTCCCCCTTTGCTCATGAAGTTTTCGATACACCAGGCCAGCCATATCGGCAGCCGCAAATACAACCAGGATCGCGCCGCCTATGCCTACAGCAGTGAAGCATTGCTGCTGGTGCTGGCGGACGGCATGGGCGGGCATTTGCACGGCGAGGTGGCGGCGGAACTGATCATCGACACGTTCGTCGAGTCGTTCGGCCGCGATGCGCATCAGCGCATCGCCGACCCCGACGAGTTTGTGCTGGAAACCATGCGCCACGCCAACGAGCGCATCCTCAGGGTTGCGCACGACAAGGCGCTGGGCGGCTCTCCGGGATCGACCTGCGTGGCCGCGCTGATCCAGGACGGCAAGGTGTACTGGGGGCATGCCGGGGACTCGCGGTTCTATCTGCTGCGCGACGGCGCGGTGCTGGCCAGGACGCGCGATCACTCGATGGTGCAGCAATGGCTCGAGTGGGGCATGGTCACCGCCGAAGAGGCGCGCACCCATCCGCAACGCAACCAGATCACCAACTGCCTCGGCGGCGTCGAGGACCTGTTCTACATGGAACCCGGCAAACCGATAGAGCTGCAATCCGGCGATACGCTGCTGCTCGGCAGCGACGGCCTGTGGGGGCCGTTCGCCGACGAGGAGCTGGCCGTAGCCTTCGCCGCAAAGCCCGTCGCCCAAGCGCTGGACAGCCTGATCGCGAGCGCGCTGGAGCGCGAGAACGGCCATTCCGACAACGCCACCGGCATCGCGATACGCTGGGGAGAGAACGAAGCCGACCACGACACCGACCAGCTCGTCTGCCACATCCTGGAAATCGCCTGACTTTCGTAGCCCATTAACCCTTTTATCGAGAATCCAACATGCGCCCCAGCCAGAGATCGCCCAGCCAATTACGTGAAATCCGCATCACCCGCCGCTACACCAAGCATGCCGAAGGTTCGGTGCTGATCGAATGCGGCGACACCAAGGTGGTCTGCACCGCCAGCGTGGACGAGAAAGTCCCGCCGCACAAGAAGGGCAGCGGCGAGGGCTGGGTCACCGCCGAATACGGCATGCTGCCGCGCTCCACCAATGAGCGCATGGGGCGCGAGGCGGCCAAGGGCAAGCAGTCCGGGCGCACCCAGGAAATCCAGCGCCTGATCGGGCGCAGCCTGCGCGCCGTGGTCGACCTCGCCAAGCTCGGCGAGCGCACCATCGTGATCGACTGCGACGTGATCCAGGCCGACGGCGGCACGCGCACCGCCAGCATCACCGGCGCCTTCGTCGCGCTGCACGACGCGGTGAGCGAGCTGTTGAAGAAAAACAAAATCCTGGAAACCCCGCTCAAGGAGTTCATCGCCGCAGTCTCGGTCGGCATCTACGAGGGCCAGCCGGTGCTTGATCTCGATTACGCGGAAGACTCCGCCTGCGACACAGACATGAACGTGGTGATGCTGGGCAACGGCCACTTCGTCGAGGTGCAGGGCACCGCCGAAGGCCATCCCTTCACGCGCGCCGAGATGGACGAGCTGCTGGAGCTCGCGAAGGCCGGCATCGCGCAGTTGATCGACAAGCAGCGCGCCGCGCTGGCGTGATAAGCAAAAGCAACTGTCCACAGATTACACAGATTCACGCAGATTAAAAAATGGCCAGAAAGATAGTGTTTTTAATCTGTTTAATCTGCGTAATCTGCGGATAAACCCAATATGAATAAGCTCATCATCGCCTCCAACAATCCCGGCAAGCTGCGCGAATTCCAGCGCATGCTCGCGCCCCTCGGCATCGAGGTGCTCACGCAGGCGCAGCTCGGCATCAATGAAGCCGAGGAGCCGCACTGCACCTTCGTCGAGAACGCGCTGGCCAAGGCGCGCCATGTCAGCGCCGCCTCCGGCCTGCCCGCGCTCGCGGACGATTCCGGCATCTGCGTCGCGGCGCTGGGCGGTGCGCCCGGCGTGCAGTCCGCGCGCTACGCGGGTGACAATCCCAAGTCGGATATGCGCAACAATGAGAAGCTGCTGCAGGCCATGCAGGGCGTGGCCGACCGCCGCGCGCACTACTACTGCGTGCTGGTGCTGGTGCACCATGCCGAAGATCCGCAGCCCGTCATCGCCGAGGGCGAATGGCACGGCGAGATCGGCTTCGAGGAGCGCGGCGAGGGCGGCTTCGGCTACGACCCGCTGTTTCGGCTGCCTCAATCTGGTAAAACCGCCGCAGAGCTGTCGCACGACGAGAAGGCGCTGGTCAGCCACCGCGCCAAGGCGCTCAAGGTATTGCTCGACAGGCTCAGCCTCGGCGCATGACCGTCCACCCGCTGCAACCCGCCGGATTGAAATCGCATGCGGTGAATTTCCAGGCGACCCCGCCGCTCTCGCTCTACATCCACATCCCGTGGTGCGTGCGCAAATGCCCCTATTGCGACTTCAATTCGCACGAGGTGCGCGGCGCCTCTTTGCCGGGAGCGGGCGGAATCTCCGCGCCCCTCGAAAAGGAATACGTCGCCGCGCTGGTGCGCGACCTCGAACTGGCGCTGCCGTCGATCTGGGGGCGCAAGGTCTACACGGTGTTCTTCGGCGGCGGCACGCCCAGCCTGCTCTCCGGCGAGAGCGTCGCGGAGATCATGCGCCAGGTGCGCATGCTGCTGCCGCTCGACCTCGGCGCGGAGATCACGCTGGAGGCCAACCCCGGCACGGTGGAGGCGGGGCGCTTTGCGGCCTATCGCGACGCGGGCGTGAACCGTTTGTCGCTGGGCATCCAGAGCTTCAACGACGCGCACCTCAAGGCGCTGGGGCGTATTCACAGCGCCGACGAAGCGCGGCGCGCGATCGCCATCGCGCAGCAGCATTTCGATAACGTCAACCTCGACATCATGTACGCGCTGCCCGGCCAGACGCTGGAACAGGCCTTGCAGGATGCGCAGGCCGCGCTCACGTTCGCGCCGCAGCACCTCTCCTGTTACCACCTCACGCTGGAGCCGAATACGCTGTTCTACCGCAATCCGCCTCCGCTGCCGGACGACGACGCGAGCAGCGAGATGCAGGCACGCATCGAGGAACTGCTCGGGGTGCAGGGCTACGAGCACTACGAGACCTCGGCCTTCGCTTTGCCGAAGCGGCAGTCGCGCCACAACCTCAACTACTGGCAGTTCGGCGACTACCTCGGCATCGGTGCGGGCGCGCACAGCAAGCTGAGCTTCCACGACAGGGTCATCCGCCAGGCGCGCCACAAACAGCCGCAGGCCTACCTCGATGCGGTGGCAAAGGGCAGGCCGGTGCAGGAGGAGCACGAAGTTGCGCCCGCCGATCTCGCCTTCGAGTTCATGATGAACGCGTTGCGCCTGAACCAGGGCTTCGAGGCCGCGCTGTTCCAGGAGCGCACCAGCCTGTCGCTGCTGGCTATACGACACGAACTGGAGGAGGCGGAAAAGCGCGGGCTGTTAAATCGCGACCCGGGCCGCATCGC
>CAYNYH010000029.1:0-16451 GCA_964401425.1 uncultured Gallionella sp.
GCAGCGCGCCGGTTTCCTTCATCTTGGCCTTGACCAGCGAATGGCCGGTCTTCCACAGCACCGGTTTGCCGCCGTGCTCGCGTATCCAGGAAAAAAGATTGCGCGTGGATTTCACGTCGAAGATGATTTCCGCGCCGGGATTGCGGGAGAGCACATCGGCGGCGAACAGCATCAGCTGGCGATCCGGATAGATGATCCGGCCATCCTTGGTGACCACGCCGAGCCGGTCGCCGTCGCCGTCGAACGCTAGGCCCAGCTCGCTGTCGTTGCCGCGCAATGCGGCGATCAGGTCTTCGAGGTTGTGCGGATCGGACGGGTCGGGGTGATGGTTGGGGAAGTGCCCGTCCACTTCGCAGTACATCTCCGTTACCTTGCAACCCAAGCTGCGATACAGCCTTGCGGCATAGTCGCCCGCCACGCCGTTGCCGCAGTCCACGGTGATCTTCATCGGGCGTGCCAGCTTGATGTCGGAGACGATGCGCGCGAGGTAGTCCGCGCCGATGTCCTGTTGTGTATAGCTGCCGGCGCCGTGCGTCAGGTCGCCCTGTTCGATGCGTGCGCGCAGCTTCTGGATAGTCTCACCGGACAGCGTTTCGCCGGCCAGCACCATCTTCAGCCCGTTGTAATCCGGCGGGTTGTGGCTGCCGGTGAGCATCACCGCACAGTGGGTTTGCAACTGGTAGGCGGCGAAATACACCATGGGTGTGGCGACGCGTCCCACGTCGATCACGTCGATGCCGCTCTTGCGGATACCGCGCGCGAGGGCGGCGATCAGCTCCGGGCCGGACAGCCTGCCATCGCGCCCGATCGCAATCGCGCGCTGTCCGCGTGCCATGGCTTCCGAGCCGAGCGCCTGGCCGATGGCCTCCACCACTTCGGCAGTCAGCGTCTTGCCGACGATACCGCGGATGTCATAGGCCTTGAAGATTTCGGGAGGAGGAGATTCGCGCAGCGATTCAGGAATCGATAATTGCTTTTCTCGTTCGCCTCCTCGCCCGCTTGCGGGAGAGGATTGAGGAGAGGGCACCGGGAGAGGGGGCGGGGTTTTCAGCATGGCTTTATTCAAAGAAGAGGAGTCAGTCTGTCCCAGACCATGTCCGGGGTGAGTTGCATCATGCAGTTGAAGTGACCGAGCGGGCATACACGCTCGAAGCACGGGCTGCACTCGATGTCGAGCTTGACGACCTGTGCCTGCGCCGACAGCGGAGGGGTGAACTGCGGGCTGCTGGAGCCGAACAGCGCGAGCATCGGCCTGTCCAGCGCGGCGGCCAGGTGCATCAGGCCGGAATCGTTGCTGATGACCAGCCGCGCGCATGCCAGCAGCGCAATGGCATCGCCCAGGTCGGTGCGGCCGCACAGGTTGGCGCATTGGCCTTCGGCGAGCTGGTTGATTTCTTCGGCGGCATGCTTGTCCTTGCCAGAGCCGACCAGCCATACCGCATAACCGCGCTGCCGCAGGCGCTGCGCGATGTTTGCGTAGTAGGCGGCCGGCCAGCGCTTGGCGGGGCCGTACTCGGCGCCGGGGCAGAATGCCGCGACGGGCTGGTCCAGCGTCAGGTTCAGCTTATGCAGGGTCGCGTCGCGCTGTGCTTCGGAGATCGCCAGTTTGGGGTTTGCCAAGGGGCGCGGGATTTCGCCTTGCGCATCCTCGGCGAGCTGCGCAAAGCGCTCCACCATCAGTGGCAGTTTCTGCTTGTCGAGCTTGCGCGCATCGTTGAGCAGGAAATAGCGCGACTCGCCGACAAAACCGGTGCGCAGCGGGATACGCGCGAGGAACGGCACGAGCGCGGACTTCCACGAGTTGGGCAGCACGATGGCCTGGTCGTAGCACGCAGGGCGCAGTTGTATGCCGAGCAGGTAGCGCTTGCTCAGTTGCAGTGCGCCGTGCGGGAAGGGGTTGACGATGACCTCGTGCACCTCCGGCATCTGGCGCAGCAGCTTCTCCGTCCACGGCGGGGCGAACACGTCGATCAGGCAGCCGGGATGGCGTTGCGCGAGGCGCATCAGCATCGGCTGCATCAGCATGCAGTCGCCTACCCAGCTCGGGCTGATGACGAGGATTTTGTGCATTGTAGCTTGTGGCTTGTAGCTGGTAACTCGTAGCAGGCCTTGCTATGAGCTACAGGCTACCCGCTGATTTCAGTGGTGTCCCTTGGGCAGTTCGCCCTTGAATTTGTACAGGGTGCCGCAATACGGACAACGTGCCTCGCCACCGTTGTTGAGGGGGATCGCCACTCTCGGGTGGGCGTTCCACAGGCTCATGTTCGGCATCGGGCAGGTCAGCGGCAGGTCGTGCGCGGTCACTTCGATGTAGCGCTGGGTGATGTCTTTATTGCTCACGATTTCTTCCCTCAGACGTAGGATAGCCAGTCGGTGTGCTGCGGATGCTTGCCCGCGACGCAGTCGAAGAACGCCTGCTGCAGCCTGGTGGTGACCGGGCCGCGCGAACCGCCGCCGATGGTGCGGTGATCGAGTTCACGGATCGGCGTCACCTCGGCGGCGGTGCCGGTGAAGAAGGCTTCTTCGGCGCAGTAGATCTCGTCGCGGGTGATGCGTTTTTCGACTACCTCGATACCCATTTCCCGGGCCAGGGTGAAGATCGAATCACGCGTGATGCCTTCCAGACAGGAGGTCAGGTCGGGCGTGTACAGCTTGCCCTTCTTGACGATGAAAAGGTTCTCACCGGAGCCCTCCGCGACGTAGCCGTCCACGTCCAGCAGCAGGGCTTCGTCGTAGTTGTCGTTGGCGGCTTCCTGGTGCGCCAGGATCGAGTTGGCGTAAGTCGTCACCGACTTGGCACGGCACATGTTCACGTTGACGTGGTGGCGGGTGAAACTGGAGGTTTTGACGCGGATGCCTTTCTGCATGCCTTCCGCGCCGAGATACGCGCCCCACGGCCAGGCGGCGATTGCGACATGGGTGGACAGCGTCTTCGCGGCGATGCCCATCGCTTCCGAGCCGTAAAACGCGATCGGGCGGATGTAGCAGGATTCCAGCTTGTTGACGCGCACCACTTCGCGATGCGCTTCCATGATGGTCGCCTTGTCCCATGGCATCTTCATCTGGAAAATATGAGCGGAGTTGAACAGCCGATTCGTGTGTTCCTGCAAACGGAAGATCGCCGTACCCTTTTCGGCCTTGTAGGCGCGCACGCCCTCGAACACGCCCATGCCGTAATGCAGCGTATGGGTCAGCACATGGGTGGTGGCATCGCGCCAGGGGACGAGCTTGCCGTCATACCAGATAAAACCGTCGCGGTCGGACATCGACATAATGGGATTCCTTTGTTGGGTCGGTTGCAAAGCGAGGATTCTAGCGTTTTCCGGGAGGTTTATGAAGGGAGCGCGGTTAAATATCCGATCCGGCCTGCAGGTCTTATTTGCCGGCCGGTAATTCGGGTATGATGATCATGTTGGTTGGACAATATCTCGATAATCCCTATCCGAAGGGCAACCGCACCAATGATCGATCTGCCTGAAATCACCGCAGGAACTACGGATACGCAAGAAGAAAAATTGCGCAAGAGCCTGCTGATTTTCGCCTGTGCCTTCATGAACTTGGCAGTGGTGCTGTGGCTGGCGATCTACTGGATGATGGGGCTGCACTTCTCGGCGAATGTGCCGCTGGGGTACCAGCTCATTTCCGTGGTTTCGCTGATCCATTATTTCAGGACCAGGCGGTTTGAGCCGTTCCGTTTCGTGCAGTTGAGCCTGTTCCTGTTCGCGCCGTTCATCATGCAGTGGAGCATCGGCAGTTCGGTGACGTCGAGCGGCGTGATGCTGTGGGCATTGCTGGCTCCGATCGGTGCGCTGGTCGTGTCGGGCTGGCGCGAGTCCATCCCCTGGTTTGTCGCGTATGTCGTGATGACGGCCGTGTCGGGGGTGTTTGATTATTTCCTCGGCACGGGCACCGAAGGCGGATTGCCGATGAAAACCATCGGTGTGTTCTTTGCGCTCAACTTCGCCGCGATGTCGTCCATCATCTATTTCCTGGTGCGCTATTTCGTCGTCGAGATGGACAAGATCAGGGAGCAGCTCGACCGGCAGCACCAGTTGCTGGCCGAAGAGCAGAAAAAATCAGAACGCGTGCTGCTCAACATATTACCCAGCAGCATTGCGCAGCGCCTGAAAAATCATCAGGGCCTGATCGCGGACGGCCATGCGGACGTGACGGTGATGTTCGCCGATCTGGTGAATTTCACGCAACTGACCGAGTCGCTGTCCCCCGAGCAGATGGTCACCTTGCTCAACACCATTTTCTCCGGCTTCGACGAGTTGAGCGAAAAATACGGCGTGGAAAAAATCAAGACGATAGGCGATGCCTACATGGTGGTCGGCGGGCTGAATCACGACAGGATGGACTATACCTGCGACATCGCGGACATGGCGCTGGAGATGCGCCGCTTTGTGGCCGACCATCCCGAACTGTCGCGATTCAAGCTGGGCATCCACACCGGCATCGCCACCGGCCCCGTGGTCGCCGGGGTGATCGGCACCAAGCGTTTCATCTATGACTTGTGGGGCGATACGGTAAACATTGCCAGCCGTCTGACCGATGAAGCGACGCCGGGCGTAATCCAGGTGGACAGGACAACCTACAACCGGATCCGGCATGAGTATGCCTTCGATCCGCCGACCACAATTCATGTCAAGGGCAAGGGCGAGATGGTCATGTATCGCCTCACTGCGCGCCTGGGCGATACTCCGCGTCGGGACAGCGCATTGTCGGCTGCGTCGCCGAAAATTGGCGCGCCTGAATAATCGTGAGGCGGAGCAAGGTGTCAGCCGGATGAATATGCGCAAGATGCATCAGGAGGAAATATGAAACTTCAATTGATTTCCGGCACATTGCTGGCGGGATTGTTGTCGGCAGGCATGGTTTTGGCGGAGCCGGTGGCGATGGTGACGGATGCGAGCGGCGGGGTATTCGCCGTTTCGGGCGGGAAAAATAAAAAAATCCCGCTGCTGTCCTATCTTGAACCGGGCACGGTCATTCAACTCGATGACCATGCCCGCCTTTCGATAACGCTGTTTGCCAAGCCGGTGGAATACCGCTTTACCGGGCCGGCGAAGCTGACGGTGGAAGAGGGGCGGATATTGGCGCATGAGGGCAAGACAGAAACGCAGCCGGTCTCGCTGGAAAAAACTTCTGCCGCGAAAAAATTTACGGTTGCCCAGCGCGAGAGCGTTGCTCAGGCCGCTTACGAAATGCGCGCCGGGCGGCCGGGGCTGCGCCTCGACGACCCGGTAGACACCCGTTTGATCGGGGATGGCATCGCTTTTAGCTGGGACGGCCCGCGCCCGGCAGATGGCTATCAACTGAGCCTTTACGACGGACGCAAACGGCTCCTGCACCATGAGTCCCTGGCCGCCAATTCCTGGACGCCTTCCGCCGGTTTATTGAAAGCTGGCGGCGCCTATGAATGGGAAATCAGGGCGACCCTGGAGAATGGCGAGGTGTTGACGGCGCGGGGGAGTTTCAGCGTGGCCGGTAGCGCCGCCGCCAAGGCCATTCGGGCGCAAAGGCCGCGAGCCGGGGCATCGTTTTCCGATCGTGTGTTGTACGCGGTCTTTCTGGAAGAAAATGGCTACAAATACGATGCAAGGCGCATCTGGGAAGAGCTGGCGAAAGAGCGTCCTGATGACGCGGTGGCAAAAGAACATTCAACCCGCTGAGGATCATCGCCATGCCGGCCGGGGTTAAACCAAATATGAGCCTGATCAAATGGATTTATCAGGCGCTGGCCTATAGCCTTACCAGCTGGCCGCTCTTCAGGCTTCCTCCGGTGCGCGAAGAGCTGTTGAACCAGCTCGAATCGGCAGGCATCCGGTCGCTCGGCCTGGTCGGGGCAATAGGTATTCTTTCCGGCACTGTCATTATCGACCAGTCGGTCGGGATGGTGGGGGCGGCCGGAGAGGTTCCGGTCAAGCTGCTGGGCTGGACACTGTTCGGCGAGGCAGGAGCGCTGGCGGTCGGGTTTCTCGTAGCCGCACGGGTTGCGCCAAACATGGGGGCGGATCTGGCGCTGATGCGCTTTCGCGGCGAATTGGAACATCTTGCCGCAATCAAAATTCCCGTTGCGGATTATCTCGTCGTTCCGCGCGTGGTCTCGCTGATTTTCGTGAGCGCGTTGCTGGGGATTTATTTCATGGCCTGCGCCCTGTTGGGCGGGATGCTGATTGCCTCATTCCTGCGCGATTTCTCCTTCCTGCCGCAACTGGCGCGTTTCTTCGAAGTCGTGAACCCGTTGAGCATGCTCATCGCAGTCCTGAAATGCAGCCTGTTTGGCGGAGTGGTGGCGCTGGTATCCTGCTACTATGGCCTTGCGGTGGAGCGCGATGCCAGGCGCCTCTCACAGGCCGGGAGCGAGGCGTTGACTCACAGCCTGCTGGTGCTGGGAGTGCTGGATGCGGGAACGGTGCTGCTCTCGGCGTTGATCGAATAGCGAGGCGGCAGAAGGTCGGCAGGACGATGATATGACAGGTATTGCAGAAGATTTTGGGCGTAACGGCAAAGGGGGCTTTCTATCATGAGTTTATTTTCTTCATCGGTGTGGCGCCGTCGCATGGCGGCTGGCATGACAGCATTGCTATTGCTGCCGTCGGTCACGATGGCCGGGACTTCGCCGGGCCAGAAAAAAACAGAACCAGCCGGAGAGAGGGCAGCCGGCGAAGAAACTGCCCAACCCAAATTCATCTGGGGCATCCTGCTCAAATTCGCCGCGTCGAAGGCATTCGAGATTTTTTTCCAGTGGACTACCGAAAAAATGTTTCAGGGGAAGGCGCAGCCATCAATGCTGCCGCGCGATGCGGCGGTCACCGCGCCGGGAGCCGCAACGCTGGCGCCCGCACAAAAAGGCATTGCCCTCATCGCGCCCAGGGTTACCGATAGCGCGCCCGACATCCCCCTGGTTGTGGAAGGCGGCAGGGAGAATTACCAAGGCGCCCATCTTTCACTTCTGGTCTTGCAGCCCGACGGGCAAACGTTTGCCGTGAGGCCGGTCAGTGCCGGTTTCGTATCGGGGGAAAAATTCCGTATCCGCATCGGCGCCACCTTCGAGGGCGAGCTTACGCTCGACAATATCGACCCGCAAGGCGAGCGCAAGCACCTTTACCCGTCCAACCCGGAGCAGGTGGTAAAAATCAGAAGCGGAACCCCGGTGATTTTGCCGCTGGAGCCGGACAGTTTCTTCCAGTTCGACGAGGTTGCCGGCGAGGAGAAGCTGGTCATCAGCCTGCGCGATCCGCGCGCGCAGGGCGAAGCCGCCGCACAGACCAGGGTGCATCGCCAGGAAAATGCCCAAGGCACGGGTTTGCTGCAGGAAGTCGCTCCGGGCAAATATGCGGCCATTGCGGAGTCGATCGCGCTGCAGCACCGGCAATAGGGCATGCGCACCATTTCCGGGAAGTATGCGGCAGAAGCCGTAGATTGAGGCCAATTCATCAGGGATTATTGCGGTGCTGCAAAATTTAAAAATCTGCTTCGCTTTTTTCACGGTATTTATTCTTTCCGGATGCGCATCGGAATTTACCGTGCACCGCACGATGGCCGGGATAGGGGCACAATATGGCGATCTGGCGGCGCACGAGGAGCAGCAGATTCAGGAGAGAGGTGAGACCACCGCAGGTCTGTACAACCTCTGCACTTCCTATTTGAATTTGAGGGCTTTCGGCAAGCTGTCGAACTGCCTGGACAGGATGGAGGCGCGCATCCAGAAGGGCGATAAGGCCGTTGTCTATCCCAACTGGATAGGAGAGACGGACGGCACTCCTGCCCTGTACATCATGCGCGCCGAGGTCAATCTGGAACTGGGGGACTACAAGAATGCTTTCCGGTATGCCGAGCGGGGTTACGAAAGCACAAAAGATTTTTCCAGCAGCTTTCTCGCAAATGAAAAGGCGATGCATACCATTGCTGCCCTGGAGCTGATGGTTTTGGCGAAGGCGTTGAATGGCGACATGGAGCAGGCTGTCGCTTATCAGAATAAGCTTGAATCTTACGAAATGGGCATTGCTGGCCGCGGTGTTACCTCTCCGCGGAAAAGTGCGGCGTTGGCAAGGACCAACATCGCGTTGGGGAGATATGAAGACGCATTGAAGAGCATCCAGGACGGATCTGGCATCTGGGTAGGCATTGGAAGCGCACTTACGCTTGGCATGCAGGCTTATGTGACGATCCCGTACAAATTCATGCAGGCCAAGGCGCTTATCGAAACCGGTAGGGAAAAGGAGGCGAAATCCCTGTATGACGATTTGCTGGGCTTCTCGCAGATCAAGGATAGTAGCTCGCTTTACCGGATAGCCCTCTATGACCGCGGCCGGATCGCCGAGAAGGAAGGCGACCTGAAAGGCGCGATCGGCTACTACCGTCGCGCCGTGGACGTGATCGAACAGCAGCGTTCCACCCTCAACACCGAGGCGAGCAAGATCGGCTTTGTCGGCGACAAGCAGGGGGTGTACCGGAAGCTGATTGCCGCGCTGGTGCAGGCCCAGCAACTGCCCGAGGCATTCGACTACCTGGAGCGCTCCAAGTCCCGCGCGCTGGTCGACATGCTGGCGTCGAAGAAGGATTTCGCGGTACGGGGAGGCGACGCGGCCCAAGTCAGCGAACTGCTGGCCAAAGCCGAGCAAGTCGAAATGGATGCGCCGGTACAGGGCAGGGCGCAAGGCGCGCCCTCATCCACAGAAGCTTCAGGCCAGCGCAGCCTCGCGGTGTCGGCGGTGAAAAAAGCAATCACCGATACTGCTCCGGAAGTGGCCTCGCTGGTATCGGTATCTTCGACGCCCATTGAGGAAATCCAGTCGCGCATCCCCGCGGATGAAATGCTGGTCGAATACTATTACGATGACAACTCGCTATTCATCTTCCTGCTCTCGCGGCAGGGACTGCAGGTACTGCGAACCGATACTGTCGGCCTTGATGCGGAGGTCAAGGCGCTGCGGGACGTGATTGCCGTGCCGAAATCGGAGGCTTACTTGCCCATTGCGCAACGGCTTTACCGGCAGCTTATTAAGCCGATCGAGCCGCTGCTGGCTGGGCGTTCGAAGCTGATTATCGTTCCTCAGGGTGCGTTGCATTACGTGCCGTTTGCGGCATTGCACGACGGCAGCCGGTTTCTGCTCGACAAGTACGCATTCCGCTTGCTGCCCAGCGCGAGCGTGGTGAAATACCTGCGCGACAAACCAAGTCGCAATGCCGGCGGCATCCTCGCCTTCGGCAACCCCGACCTGGGTGACCCGAAATACGACCTGAAGTTTGCGGAAGAAGAGGCGAAGGCGATCATCCAGACAATTCCAAAGTCGCGCGCCGTGTTGCGCAAGGATGCCACCGAGGCGGCGCTGCGCGAGAATGCGTCTGGCTTCAACTACCTGCACTTTGCCACCCACGGCGAATTCAATGCCGATGCGCCGCTCAATTCCGCCTTGATACTCGCGAAAAATGCCTCCAGCGATGGCTTGCTGACGGTGGGCAAGCTGTATTCGATGCGCCTCGATATCGATTTGGCGACGCTCTCGGCTTGTGAAACCGGCCTTGGTAAAATCGCCAACGGCGACGACGTGGTGGGGCTTACGCGCGGCTTCCTGTTCGCGGGTGCCTCGACGATTGTTGCGAGCCTGTGGCAGGTGGATGACCGCGCCACTTCCGAGTTGATGCGCCAATTCTATGAAGGGCTCAAGAGCATGGACAAGCGCGAGGCCTTGCGCCTGGCGCAGCTGGATACCAAAAAGAGATATGCTCACCCGTATTATTGGGCGGCGTTTCAGTTGACCGGCAATTCGCAGTAAACGGATGGAAAAATTTCAGTGGATTCTATGGGGGTAATCATGTTACGGAACTTTAAGGTTTATTTTGTCTTGCTCGCAGCGTTTTTTCTGTCCGGTTGCGCCTCGGATCTGTTGGGGAAAAAAGGCGGGGCGATGACGGCGGCGCGCTACGGAGACCTCGAGAGGCATGCACTCGAGGATGTTCCCGATATAACCAAGAGCAAGACAGTCAAGCTGTTCCCGCTGTGTACTGCCTATGCGAAGCTGAAAAAGTACAACAAGCTGTTTCCCTGCCTCGACCAGATGGAGATCAACGTCAAGAACGGGGACACCAACTATACCGACATAGAGCAGATGGAAAAGGACAGCCCGTTCATGATGGGGCTGGCGAAGATGGGGTCGGGAATAGCGGGTGCAAGCCTGGAGCAGGATGTGACGCCGATGCTTTATATCATGCGCGCCGAGGCCTACATGGACATCGGGGAATACGGCAAGGCAATCGAGGACGCCAAGAGGGGAATCGCGGCCAAGCCCAAGGACTGGAATCTGGAAAAGTGGCATGAGATCAACACGCTCGGGCCGTTGATGCTGGCGCATGCATTGAGCGGCGAACGGGAGAAAGCCCTTGCGTACGCCAGACAGATGGAAGCGATCAGCACCTCCTATCCTCACGGCCTCCTGGCCATCGACAAGCATGTCTGGCTGGCCAAGACATATGTGTCCATGGGCGACTACCAGCGCGCCCTGCATTTCATGGAAATCCAGGAGGGCGCGTTTGATTTGTTTGCGCGGGGTGTCGCCGATATGGTGGCGGGTTCGGGGGTGCGCGGCGAGAGCATGTGGGAATTCCAGACATTGCCCGCCGATTTCCTGCGCTACAAGTGCCAGTTCGAAGTGGGCAAGATCAAGGAAGCCAAGGCTGGTTACGACGACCTGCTGAAAAAATCGAAAATTCGCGACAACGGCGACATCTACTGGCTGATCCTGTATGACCGCGGCCGCATTGCCGAGAAGGAAGGTGACCTGAAGGGCGCGGTCGGTTATTACCGCCAGGCGGTGGACGTGATCGAACAGCAGCGTTCCACCATCAACACCGAGACCAGCAAGATCGGTTTCGTCGGCGACAAGCAGGCGGTGTACCGGCAACTGGTCGCCGCGCTCTTCGCCGACCGGCAATATGACGCAGCCTTCGAATATGTCGAGCGCTCCAAATCGCGCGCGCTGGTGGACATGCTCGCCGCGAAGCAGGACTTTGCCGTGGCGAGCGGCGATCCAGACAAGGTCAAGAACCTGCTGGCGATGGCCAACACCGCCGAAGCGGAGGCGATGACGCAGGGCGGCGTCGCGGAAAAACCCCAGACCCGCAGCCTGGTCGTCAGCGCCCGGCAGCAACTGAGCAGCGAATCGCCCGAGCTGGCCTCGCTGGTCAACGTCTCCTCCCTGGCGACCGCAGAAATCCAGGCGCTGATCCCGCAGGACGAAGCGCTGGTCGAGTATTACTACAATGCGCCCGACCTCATCGCATTCGTACTCACCGCCAAGGGGCTGAGCGCCGTCCGGCTCGACGGCAGCGGCCTGCTGGACAACGTCCGCCAGTACCGCAAACATCTCGAAAGCGCCAACTCCAAAGGCTATCTCGAACTGTCCAGACAGCTGTACAACCAGCTGGTACGTCCCGTCACCGCCCAGATCGATGCCGGAAAACTCATCGTTGTCGCACATGGCCCGCTGCATTACCTGCCGTTCAATGCCCTGCACGACGGACGAGGCTATCTGATCGAACGCTACAGCCTGCGGATGTTGCCCAGCGCCAGCGTCCTCAAATACCTGCGCGCCAAACCGGTGGCCAAGCCGGGAGACATTCTCGCCTTCGGCAACCCCGACCTCGGCAACCCCAAGTTCGATCTTGCCTATGCCCAGGCAGAGGCGATCGCCGTTACCAAGAACCGTCCGCAATCCAAGGTGCTGCTGCGCAAAGCCGCGAATGAAGCCGCCTTCCGGCAATACGGCGGCGAATTCCGCTACCTGCACTTCGCGACCCACGGGGAATTTAATGCCGATGCTCCGCTCAAGTCAGCCCTGCTGTTGTCCAGGGATGCGCAGAACGATGGCCTGCTGACCGTGGACAAACTCTACTCGCTCAAGCTGGATGCCGACCTGGTCACCCTCAGCGCCTGCGAAACGGGGCTGGGCAAGATCGCCAACGGCGACGACGTGGTGGGGCTGACGCGCGGCTTCCTCTATGCGGGCACGTCGACCATAGTCGCCAGCCTGTGGCAAGTGGATGACCAGGCGACTTCGTATCTGATGACGAGGTTCTACGATAATCTTAAGGGTGGGGATAAGCGCGAAGCGCTGCGTCAGGCCCAGCTGGATACGCGGAAGAAGTATGCCCATCCCTATTACTGGGCGGCATTCCAGCTCACCGGGAATGCGAATTAGGTGCTGCACGCCCGATTGAATTATCTGGAAACCGGAAGATTGATATGAAAAATTGGCGGATCGGCTTTTTGATTCTCTTGGGGTTGATTGTATCCGGCGCGGCACGCGCGGAAGTTCATGCGCTGATCATGACAATAGGCGATTATCAGGCCGGGATTCCCAGCCTGAAAGGCGTCATGCACGACCGCGAAAGCGCACGCTCGATAGCCCATCTGCTGGGTATCAAGGACGAGAACATATTGCAGCTCCATGACGAGCAACTGACCCTGAAAGGGATGCAGCAGGCTTTCGACGAACTGGACAGGCGCGTCGCCGTGGGCGATAAGGTGTTCATTTATTACTCCGGTCATGGAAGCAGGCAGCGGGTCAGCGATCCGGAAGAACGGTGCGCCGAATCTCTGGTATCCGTGAACGGGTATGGCCTGACTGATGCGGAAATGGAGGCGCGCCTCAAACAGCTTGCCAAGCGGGCGCAAAAAATCATCGCCATGTTCGATGCCTGCCATTCGGGCGGGGCAACGGTGCGTGGCATAAACAATGCGGTGTTCGCGCCAAAATTCTGGAGCAAAGGAGGGGAAGAAACCTGCGAGAAGCCGGTGAATGTCCTCACCCGCAACCTGGGGCTGGCGGCACGCACCGTGGGAAGCGGCGGCAATAACTATGTCTATATTGCTGCGGCAAAAGACAATGAAATCTCCCTGGATCAGCCGGGCAAGGGCGGGGTCGCCACCCAGGCGTGGCTGGCCTGCATGTCCGGCGGGGCGGTGGACAGGGATGGGAGCGGAGGGCTGACCGTCGAGGAAATCCGCAGCTGCGCACAGGAGAAAATCGATGCACAACTAAAAGAGGTGCAAGGCTTCCTGCCGCACCACATCAACGTGACCGGCAATTCCGATCTGGTGATGACGCTGGCGGCCGATAGCCCGGGCGAGCCGGTGGTAGCGGCGGCGCCAGCCCCAGCACCAGCACCAGCACCAGCACCAGCACCAGCACCAGCACCAATCCTGGTTCCGGCTCCGCTTCCTCCGGTGCAGGCCCAACAGGAGCAAATTGCCCAGGTACAGCCTGCACCGCAGCCGGTCACGCAAACCCCTGCGGTTGAACCGGCTCCCCCAGCGACTTTCCGGGATATTTTCAACGGGCGCGACGATCTTCGGACGGTGGAGGTCATGCTGGCCCGGAGCAGGCTCAAAATCGGCAAGGATAAGTTGAGCTTCAGTGTCCGCTCCAGTCATGCCGGGTATTTGTATCTGCTGATGGCGGGTTCCGACGGCAAGACCTTCGATCTTCTTTTCCCGAACAAGCTGGACAACAATAATTTCCTCCAGGCCGGGCAGCTTCTGCAATTGCCGCGCACCACATGGGAAGTTACGGCCCAGGGCCCACGCGGGAAAGACCATATCCTTGCCATCGTCGCCGACGCGCCGCGCGATCTGGCCAAGCTTCCGGTGATGAATGCCGGGCCGTTCTCCGTGGTGGAAGTCACCAGTAGCGGCAAGCGCGGCATCCAGCTGGTGACAGCCTCGCCTACGCCCGCCTTGCGGGCTGAATGCCTGGCTTCGGGAAAGCGTAATCTTGCGGTCAAGAGTGTGTGTTCGGATGCTTACGGGGCAGCAATGGCAATGGTTGAGGAAGTGGAGTAATGGGGCCAGCGCATCGAATTCGCGAACGGGAAACTGGAAACCGCGTCATGAAAATCAAAATTGCGCTCATTGTTTCTCTGCTAATACCTTTCGTTGCGTTGGCGGAGGAGGCAACCAACTCAAACCAGGCTATTAACCCATTTGATTTCTTGAAAGGTATTTTTGCTCCAAATCAAGGCGCCGCATCGCCAAAGCAGGACGCAGATCAGACGGCAGACAAGCCGGCTCGCAACCTTGCTGTCACTCAGGCGAATAACGCAGTGAGTGAGCAACGCATTGCGCTGGTGATCGGCAACGGCGCCTACACCAATTCGCCGCTCAAGAACCCGGTCAACGACGCCAAAGACGTCGCGAAAAAACTGCGCGGGCTGGGCTTTACGGTTATCGAACGCAATAACCTGAAGAAAGAACAAATTGGCGCAACCCTCCGGGAATTCCGCAGCAAGCTCGCGCCGGGAGCAGTCGCGCTGGTGTTCTACGCCGGGCATGGACTACAGATCAAGGGGGACAACTATCTGCCTGCAGTGGATGCCGAGATCAACTCCGAGGAAGATGTGCCAAACCAAAGCCTCGCCGTGAAACAAATCATGGATGTGCTGGACGAATCCAAAACCCGCCTCAACCTGGTGTTCCTCGACGCTTGCCGCAATAACCCTTATGCGCGCAGCTTCCGCTCAGCAGAAAGTGGCTTGGCACGCGTCAGCGCCCCGTCCGGCACGCTGATCTCCTACGCCACCAAACCGGGCAGCATCGCGGCGGATGGCGACGGGCGCAATGGCCTGTACACCAGCAAGCTGCTCAAACAAATGGATGGCAACTTGCAGATCGAACAAGCCCTCAAGCGCGTCGTCAGCGAAGTCAAGGTCGCCTCGCAAGGCAAACAGGAGCCGTGGATGGAAGGCAGCATCGAGGGAGACTTCTGCTTTGCCGGATGCGCGGCGGGTGGCGGTGCACAGGTATCGAGCCTGCAGCCGGCGCCCGCACGGGTCAAGACCAGGGAAGAAATCGAAGACGATTACTGGGAAGAAATCAAGGACAGCAATGACCTGACCAGTTACGAGCAATACGGCAAGGCCTACCCCGAGGGGCGCTACCTCGATATTGCCAACCTTAAGATCGCCCAGCTCAAGAAAAAAGCGCAGGAAACAGCGAGCCTGGAACCAGTCCCCTCCCCGGTGCGTATCAAGAGCAAGGAAGAGATCGAACAGGAAACGTGGGAAAGCGCGCGCGACAGCGCCAATCTGGGGGCGATCCAGGAATACCTCAAACAATATCCGAAAGGTCGTTTTGCCGGGCAAGCACGGGTACTCATCGCCACCCTGAAAGCTGTCCCCGCCCAACCCGCCGAGCCGATAGCCACTCCCGCCCGCGAAGACAACGAAACTGCGCTGTGGACGGAAGCGCAGAAGGGTAATAGTAAAGACGACTACAGCGCCTATCTCGCGCAATATCCCAAGGGCAAATATGTCGCACTGGCCAGGAGCCGCATCAAAAAGCTACAGGACGAAGCCGCCGCCGAAGCCAACCGCAAGGAACAGGACGCATGGGAAGCCGCTGGCAAGTCTGGTAGCGAGGACGGCTACCAAGGCTACCTCAAGGACTGGCCTGCCGGGCGCTATGCGGGCCTGGCACAGACACGGTTGCGCAAACTGCAAAGTGATCTTGCTGCCCAAGCAGCACTTCGCAATACCATCAAAGAGATATTTGAACGAGCAGAGAAGGGTGATCCTGCCAAGCTTGAGGAACTCAAGGGTTTGGCCGATAAGGGCAACGCTGATGCTCAAGGATATTTGGCGCGGATGTACGTTAACGGATGGGGCGTAAAGAAGGATTATGCAGAGGGTCTGATATGGGCTCGCAAAGCGGCCGAACAGGGGAACGGCAATGGACAAAACGTACTCGGCTTTTCTTTCGCTCATGGTTTTGGTGTCGCCAAGGATGAGACGGAGGCGATCAAGTGGTATCGCAAGGCTGCGGAACAGGGAAATGCTAAAGCACAAATGAATCTCGGGTGGGCGTATACAAATGGGCTAGGCGTCGCGAAAGACGAGGCGGAGGCGATCAAGTGGTATCGCAAGGCCTATATCCAGAGTCTTGCGGCTGCGGAGCAGGGAGACGCTGACGCGCAAACCAATCTCGGGTGGGCGTATGCAAGCGGGCAAGGCGTCGCGAAAGACGAGGCGGAGGCGGTCAAGTGGTATCGCAAGGCTGCGGAGCAGGGGCGGGCTGACGCGCAAACCAGTCTCGGGGCGATGTATGCAAACGGGCGAGGCGTCGCGAAAGACGAGGCGGAGGCGATCAAGTGGTTTCGCAAGGCTGCGGAGCTGGGGCATGCTAGTGGGCAACACAATCTCGGGGTGATGTATGCCAATGGGTTAGGCGTGGCGAAAGACGAGGCGGAGGCGGTCAAGTGGTACCGCAAGGCTGCGGAGCAGGGGAATGCTAGTGGGCAACACAATCTCGGGGTGATGTATGCCAATGGGTTAGGCGTGGCGAAAGACGAGGCGGAGGCGGTCAAGTGGTACCGCAAGGCTGCGGAGCAGGGGAATGCTAGTGGGCAACACAATCTCGGGGTGATGTATGCCAATGGGTTAGGCGTGGC
>CAYNYH010000029.1:16551-22348 GCA_964401425.1 uncultured Gallionella sp.
AGGCGTGGCGAAAGACGAGGCGGAGGCGGTCAAGTGGTACCGCAAGGCTGCGGAGCAGGGGGAGGATGACGCGCAAAACAATCTCGGGCTGATGTATGCAGGCGGGCGAGGCGTGGCGAAAGAAGAAGCAGAGGCGGTCAAGTGGTTTCGCAAGGCTGCGGAGCAGGGGCATGCTGGCGCGCAATCCAATCTCGGGGTGATGTATGCAAACGGGCGAGGCGTGGCGAAAGACGAGGCGGAGGCGGTCAAGTGGTACCGCAAGGCCGCAGAACAGGGACAGGTTAATGCGATAAACAATCTTAAGAATATTTCAAGGTGAGGTATTCAAGCAGGCAAGTTGTAACTACGACAGCTAGGTAGGGTGGGCACCTTGTGCCCACGCGATGATTGAAGGCGTCCACGGACAGCCATGCTGAGCGCAGCACCCCGCCCCTGTCTTGCCGGCGCAGGTTGGGACAGGGGTGGGTTTTATAACCGGAGGCAACATGAAACTGCAATCCCCCTTGCTGGTCGGCGTGATTATCCTGGCCGGGCTGCTGTGTGTGGATCGTGGCGGGCATCAGCAAGCGGATGGGCAGCTCGCGGCATTGGAGCATTCTGCCTCAGTGTATTGGGCGGTGGAACTGAATATAAAGCCGGATACCGTCGCGGTGGGCGACCTCGACATGGCGGTGAGTATCCGCAGCGCGCGCAGCGGCTATCTGACGATATTGCAGCGCGGCACCGATGGCAAGGAGGATATTGTGTTTCCGAATGCGCTGGACCAGGACAACCGCATCGAAGCGGGCAAGCCATTAAAACTGCCGCGCGGGCACTGGAAACTGCGCGCCACACCGCCTGCCGGAGAAGGGCGCCTGCTGGCGCTGGTGACCGAGCGCCCCCTGGATCCGCAGGGTGTGCAGGTCAGCCTGAGTGGAGCGCAGCCCATTGACCTGGGCGTCCGGCCATATGGCGCTGCATCGGCAACGTACCGCGAACGGGAATGAGGATGGCGCGCTTCGATATTGGAGAGATCGTGCCGCACCGGGCAGCGAAAAGGATTACCGTTTGTTTGGCCCAGGTATGGGCAGTTAACCACTAGGGGAAAATGGAAACGCTACAAGCAGAAAAACAGAGCGCAGCCCCGCCGGTTTTCCAAGTCGGCGGGCATTATCGTATTGAGACCGGTTCCGCGGCTGAGACTGCGGAAATTCTCGCTCAATTGCCCGCCTTCCCGATGACAGTGCGGGTCGATCGCGACGGCGGCCTGATGAGCCATTTGAGTGTGTGGAAAAACCTGATCCTGCCGCTGGAATACAGCGCGCGGGATGTCGGACATGCCGCGGAGGATGCGTCGCTGCTGTTCATGCTGTGCGGTGAAGACCGTGCGGATCTGCTGCGCTTGATGGACAGCTATCCGGACGCCTTGTCCCCGTACGAGAGGCGGCTGGCGGGATTCGTGCGGGCGTTGCTGCTGGAGCCGGAGGTGCTGGTGCTGGATGATGTATTCGACGGCCTTGCGGCCGCCGAGAAAGAGAAGGCATTGCGCTGGATGCAGGTGTTTCGCCTGCGCTTTCCGTTCCGGGTCTTGCTGTATCGCGGGCGGGAGGATGCGGCGTTGAATGATTTGGGGTGTCCCGCATGAGAACCGGTCTGGAGCAGTTTGCGGAACCCGAAAATGCCGAGTCCCGGGCGCGCGAGCGCAGGGTGAGATGGTTCGTCGCCGGGGCAGTGTTGATTGCGATTGCCGCGATAATTTTCATGTCGGTGCAGAAGGGCTTGTTTCAGCGCACCACTCAATTGCATTCCTTCGCGGACAGCGCGAAGGGCATGGTGCCGGGCATGGCGGTCAAGCTGAACGGGTTCAAGGTCGGCACGCTGGGCAGGCTGGCGATGGATACGGACGGGCGGGTGAGCATGGTGCTGCTGGTGAGCGACGAATATGTGCACCTGATCCATAAGGATGCCAAGGCGCGTTGGGCCAAGGAGGACCTGATCGGCGAGAGCGTGATCGAGATATTGTCCGGTTCGGAAAATGCGCCCGTCGTGGAAAACAACGCGGTGATCGGCTTCGAGCGCGCGCGCGATATCGGCGAGGAGGTCGGCAGGCTGGCCGACCAGTTGCAACCCATCCTGGCGGACGTGAAAAGCATCACGGCTTACGTCGACAACCCCGGCGGTGACCTGAAAAAAACCGTCCAGCAATTGAAGCGCGCCAGCACCGCGCTCGCGGATGCCGGGGAAGACGTGAGCGATACGACGCGGCGCAACAAGCAGCAGATACAGTCGGCCATCACCAATGCGTCGAACACGCTGGCCACGCTGAACACCGAACTGCCGCGCCTGATCGGGCGCATGGATACCAGCCTGCGCCATGTCGAGGGCGCGGCCGCCGACGTGCACGCGATCACCGGCAAGCTGGCGGAGGACTTGCCCCCGGCAGTCAGCGAGGGGCGCGAAACGCTGCAGGATACCCATGACGTGGTGAATGCCGTCAAGGGCAGCTGGCCGGTGCGCAATCTGCTGCCTCCCCAGGAAGAACGTTCCTTGCCTCTGGATAGCCATGTCCCGAACCATCCCTGATTTCTGCTGGCTGGCGCTGCTCATCGTTCTATCCGGATGCGCATCGGCTCCGGATACCCGCAGCGTCCGGCACAAGCAGGCGATGGAGTGGGCATCCCAGGGCGAGAGGGCTTATCTCAACGGGAACCTGGAGCAATCCGGCCGGTATTATGAAAAGGCTTTGCAGCTCAACACCAGCATCGAGAATGGAAACGGTATCGCGGCGAACCTGCTGAGCCTCGCGCAGCTGCACCTCGAGCGCGGCGAATACGACTGGGCCGGGGCGAAGCTGCAACTCATCCTGGACAACAAGAATGATTTATTTGCGGCCGAGGCAAGGGCCGATGCGGCGGCGCGCTCCGCCCAAGTGGCGCTGTTGTCGAAGCAACCCGGCAAGGCCGCCGAGTTGGCGCAACAGGCGCAAGCCCTTTGCAAGGCCGCCGCTTGCGCGCTGGAAGCGGCGATCACCAATCTTCAGGCACGGGCCGCTTTCGCGCTCGGACAGACCCAGGCAAGCGCCGATCTGGCGATCCGTGCTGCGGACATTGCCGATAAAACGCAACAGCCTGTCGAGTTGGCGAATGCAAAAAGATTGCTCGGCGAAATACGGCTGCACCTGGGAGCCGCGGCCGAAGCCGTGCCCTTGCTCCAGAACGCGCTGTTGCTGGACAAACAGCTCGGCCTGCCGAAGAAGATTGCCGCAGACCTGCATCTGCTGGCGGATGCGCAAGACATGCTGGGGCAGCATGAGGAGGCGGAATCGTCCCGCAGCCGGGAGCGCGCAATCCGTTCGGCGCTCGAGAAAAAGGCGCCATGAAGCTGCCGGATCAATTGCGCCGTTACTCCCATCTCGTCGGCTTTCTGGCCGTGCTGGCTCTGGGTCTGGCGTTGCACCTGAACCGGGTGTGGAATCCGCTGGAGCTCTTCGTGCTGGATCGCCAGTTCACCCTGTTGCGCGAACATCCCCAGCCGCTCGCCAACGATGTCGTGGTGGTCGGCATAGACGAGGCGACCTTCAAACAGTTTCGCGAACCGTTTGCGCTGTGGCACCCGCATCTGGGCAAGTTCTTCCAGGCCATGGCTGGTGCGCGGCCCTCGGTGGTCGGGATGGACATCGTGCTGCCCGACCGTTCCTATCAGTTCCTCGCTCCCGGTTACGACCAGGCCTTGCTGCAGGGACTGATTGCGGTACGCGGAACGGTCCCGGTGGTTCTCAGCCAGTCGCTCGACGACCAGGGAAATGTCCGCCCCATCTTTCCGCCGTTCGTGGCGGTGGCCGGGGTGGATGCCATGGCGTTCCCGCTGGTCTGCCTGGACCGGGATGGCGTGCCGCGGCGGCTGGATGGCGCGGAGTGCGCCAACCGCTCGCGCGGGATGACGCTGTCCGAAGCGATGTCCGCAAAACTCGGCGTCAGGCATGCATGGAGCGGCATGATCGACTACTCGCTGGGGGCTGCGATCCAGTACATCCCGTTTACCCAGGTGTTGGACTGGCATGAGCAGGGCGACACCGCGCAATTGGCGCGCACCTTCCAGAACAAGCCCGTCCTGCTCGGGGTGATCCTGCCGTTCAGCGACCGGATGCAACTGCCGGTTCCGCTTGCCGGCTGGGAGCCGGAGAACCGGCGCTTGCCCGGAGTGTTGATCCACGCCCAGACGCTGCGCTCCATGCTGAACCGGGGCGCCGTCGCCACGATACAACCCGCTCTGTTGCTGGTGCTGGCGTTGCTGCCGGCAGTCTTCTGGTGGGGCAGGAGCGCATGGCTGAAGGCTGCCGTGCTGCTCGCGTTCAGCCTTGCTGTCCTGGCCATCAGCACCCTGCGCTTGTGGCAGGGGCAGTACCTTCCGCCGGTGGATGCCATCGGAATGGCCTGGCTGGCCTTTACCGGGCGCGCCGCTTTTGACTCGTTGCGGCAGTTCAGGGAGAAGCGTTTCCTGAAGCAGGCGTTCGGCGGCCATGTCAGCCCGGTGGTCATGAATGAGATCCTGGCGGGCAACGTCCAGCTCGGCGCGGGGAAGCGCCGGCGCGTCTGCGTGCTGTTTGCCGACATCCGCGGATTTACCACGCGCTCCGAACAGACGACGCCGGAAGCCATCATCGAGTTGCTGAACGGTTATTTTGCGCAGATGACCGAGGCGATCCACAAGCATGGCGGCGTGGTGGATAAATTCATCGGCGACGGGCTGATGGCTTTCTTCGGCGCGCCGCAATCCCTCGAATACCCGGAGAGAAAGGCGCTGGAAGCCGCCCAGGAAATGCTGCTGCGCCTGCATCGCTATAACCAGTCGTTGATAGGGCAGGGTGTCGAGCCGCTTGCCATCGGCATCGGCATTCATGCCGGCGATGTCATTCTCGGCTATATCGGCTCCGAAGCGCGCCACGAATACACCGCCATCGGCGACACGGTGAACGCCGCCTCGCGGCTGGAGGGCATGACCAAGACGCTGGGCTATCCCGTCGTCTGCTCGTCGGCCGTGGCCGATGCGGTTAAGGGCGCCACCGGGTTGGTTGATCTGGGCGAGCATTCCGTCCGCGGGCATGCGCCCATGCACCTGTTAGGCTGGCGCCCGGCCATTCTGGATAAACTGAAATGAGATTGGTCAGGCTCCCGGTTCAACAATCTTGTAGACTGGGCAGCAGGTTCTGCGTAAACAGGGTGATGGATTTTTCCGGGTTTTCGGGTTTTGATATAGGGTGTGTTATGAGTGGTAATTTTAAGGTGATATTGATGCGCGTATCACACCTCATCTTGTTGGGTGCCGCATTGGGAATTCTTGGCGGTTGTGTCGCACCCGCCCAATACACAAAGGTGGATGATCCGTTTAAATCTCTGTCTTCCAAGGCGCAGCGCACATATGCCTCGGCCAAACTTTGCCTGATGCTGACGGAGAATACCGAGAAAGCGATGAGCCATCTCAACGAAGTCCGGAATATGTATGCAAATGCTCCATTTGGTGACAGCTATGCATCAGAGGTAGACCAAAAACAGCGTGTTGCGGAGTTGACAGAACTTTTCACTTCACGCTTCCGCGAGACTATCCGGGTGAAATCCCTTGATGAGGTTCAAGCACACAGGTGCAATCTGGCGCTTGCCCTGGATATTCAGGTTCAGATTGGAACGGTTTCGTTTGCAACAAACTCAGTGGAAATCAGCGGAACTTTTGCAGATGACAAGGGGGAGCGGCTTGATATGTTGCCCGGTGCCGGTAAATCGACGGTACCTTGGCCGAACACCAGCCTTAAATTTTTGCAGGC
>CAYNYH010000030.1:0-15818 GCA_964401425.1 uncultured Gallionella sp.
CGACCACGCCGGTGAGGATCGGGATCATCGCGTTCTTCAGCACATGGCGGAACAGCACGCGCAGCTCGGAGAGACCCTTGGCGCGCGCGGTACGCACGTAGTCCTTGCCGATTTCCTCGAGGAAGATGGTGCGGTACCAGCGGCTGCTCGATCCGATGCCGCTGACTGCGCCGATGAGGATCGGCAGCACCACGAACTTGAAGCTGTCAGCCCCGCCCGCGTAGCCGGAAATCGGCACCAGATGCCACAGCTTGCTCACCACGAACTGCCCGCCGATGATGTAGAACAGGCCGGAGATGGACATCAGCAGCACGCACAGTGCCACGCCCGCGATGTCCAGCACGGTGGCGCGGAACAGCGTCATCAGCAGCGCGAAGCTGACATACACCACGAGTCCGATGAGGAAAGTCGGCAGCGCGATCGCGAGGCTCGGCCCCATGCGCGTCGCGATCTCGCGCCCGATACTGCGCCCATCGTCGGAGTAGCCGAAGTCGAAGGCGAACATGGCGGCGGACTTCTGCCAGAAAATCGTGTCGGTGGCTTTGCCCGCACCGCTCGCGGCGCTATTCAGGAACAGCGGCTTGTCGTAGCCGCGCTGCTGCTTCCACTTCTCGATGGCCTCCGGCGTGACACGCTTGATGCCGAGCTGCATGCGCGCCATGTCGTCCGGGGTGTTCACCACGAAGAACAGCGCGAAGGTGAGCAGGTTCACTCCGATCAGGATCGGCACGGCATACAGGATGCGGCGCAGCAGGTAGGCAAGCATCAGGTTTCTATGGGCGGGTGGGTAACGATTGCGCGAATTATAGGGCAATATCCTGCCGCAGCCGGTTTGGTATTCCGGTATTAAGGTTGACCAAAATGCCGCCAACCTTTATCTTACGCGGTTCTTTTTGGCTTAAATCCAAGGTGTTTGGTAATGGGGTGTTTGTGATGGAGTTGACCGGCGCGGAGATACTGATCCGCTGTTTGCAGGAGGAACAGGTCGAATATGTGTTTGGCTATCCCGGCGGGGCGGTATTGTTCATTTATGACGAGCTGTTCAAGCAGGACAAGGTCAAGCATGTGCTGGTGCGCCATGAGCAGGCTGCGGTGCATGCGGCCGACGGCTATGCGCGTTCTTCCGACAAGGTGGGCGTGGCGCTCGTCACCTCCGGGCCGGGGCTGACCAATGCCGTGACCGGCATCGCCACCGCCTACATGGATTCCACGCCTATGGTCGTCATCAGCGGCCAGGTTCCGACCGGTGCGATCGGTGAGGATGCCTTCCAGGAGGTCGATGCGGTGGGCATCACCCGCCCCTGCGTGAAGCACAATTTCCTGGTCAAGGACGTCAGGGACATCGCCTCGACCATCAAGAAGGCGTTCTACCTCGCCAAGTCGGGCCGTCCCGGCCCGGTGCTGGTGGACATCCCCAAGGATGTGTCCAACCACAAGGCTACTTTTGAATACCCGGCCAGCGTGACCATCCGTTCCTACCATCCGGCGGGCAAGGGCGACAGCGGTCAGATCAGGCGCGCAGCGCAGATGCTGCTGGAGGCCAAGCGGCCGATGATCTATGCGGGCGGCGGCGTGGTGCTATCCGATGCCTCCGCACAACTGACCGACCTGGTGCGCCTGCTGGACTTTCCCTGCACCAACACGCTGATGGGGCTGGGCGGCTTTCCGGCCAGCGACAGGCATTTCGTCGGCATGCTGGGGATGCACGGCACCTATGAAGCCAACATGGCGATGCAGCATTGCGACGTGCTGCTGGCGGTCGGCGCACGCTTCGACGACCGCGTGATCGGCAACGTCGAACACTTTGCCGAAGTACCGCGCAGGATCATCCATATCGATATCGACCCGTCCTCGATCGCCAAGCGCGTCAAGGTGGATCTGCCCATCGTCGGCGACGTCAAACTGGTGCTCGATGAGTTGCTGGAGGTGCTGCGCGGCAGCAGGCAGACGCCCGGCGCAGCGGATATGGCTGCCTGGTGGAAACAGGTGGACGAATGGCGCGCCGTAGGCGGCGGGCTGCGCTACAAGAATTCCTCCGAGATCATCAAGCCGCAATTCGTCATCGAGAAGCTGCATGAGATTACCGGCGGCGATGCATTCATTACCACCGACGTCGGGCAGCACCAGATGTGGACTGCCCAATACTACAAGTTCGACAAGCCGCGCCACTGGGTCACTTCCGGCGGTCTGGGCACGATGGGTTTCGGCTTGCCGGCGGCGATGGGCGTGCAGATGGTCAATCCCGGTGCAACGGTTGCCTGCGTAACCGGCGAGGGCAGCATCCAGATGAACATCCAGGAGCTGTCCACCTGCAAGCAATTCCACCTGCCGATCAAGATCATCGCGCTCAATAACGGCTATCTGGGCATGGTGCGGCAGTGGCAGGAGTTCTTCCATGGCAACCGCTATTCCGAGACCTACATGAATGCGCTGCCGGATTTCGTCAAACTGGCCGAGGCCTACGGGCATGTCGGAATGCGTATCGAGAAGCCCGCGGATGTCGAACCGGCGCTGAAAGAGGCCTTCGCGCGCAAGCACGATCTGGTGTTCATGGACTTCAGGACCGACCCGACGGAAAACGTCTATCCGATGGTACCCGGCGGCCGGGGTTTGTCGGAAATCATCCTGGCGGAGGAGCTTTAATGGATGCCTTCAGAAATTTATTTTGCGGGATGCAGCGCGAGGCGCACGGCGCGCAGCAGCCGCGACATATCAGGTGGATAGGCGAGGATGCGAGCACCGCGCAACGTAGCGATGCGCCCGCAAAATGGATTTATGGAGGCATCCTGTAATGCGGCATATCATCTCTCTGCTGATGGAGAACGAGGCGGGCGCCCTGTCGCGCGTGGCGGGGCTGTTCTCGGCGCGCGGTTATAATATCGAATCCTTGTCGGTTGCGCCGACCGAAGACCCGACCCTGTCGCGCATGACCATCGTCACCAGCGGTTCGGATGCGGTGATCGAACAGATCAACAAGCAGCTCAACAAGCTGGTGGATGTCGCGGCGATGATAGATCTGAGTGAGGGCGAGCATCTCGAGCGCGAGCTGATGCTGGTCAAGGTGCGCGCCGAAGGCGATGCGCGTAAAGAATTGAAAAGTATGGCGGATACATTTCGCGGGCGTATCATCGATGAGACAAGCCATACCTACACCATCGAGCTGACCGGCTCATGCGCCGAACTGGACAGCCTCCTGGAAAAGATCGGCCGCGACCTGATTCTGGAAACGGTGCGCACCGGAGCTTCCGGTATCGGGCGCGGTGACAGGATTCTGAAACTGTGAGTTGGTAGCCTGTAGCCGGTGGCGTGTAGCAAACCCAAAAAGCTACCTGCTACAAGCTGCCAGCTGGATTTTTATTTTTTATAAGAGGACGACATGAAAGTTTATTACGACAAAGACGCAGACCTTTCCCTGATCAAGGGCAAGCAGGTAACCATCATCGGCTATGGCTCGCAGGGCCACGCCCATGCACAGAACCTGAAGGAATCCGGCGTCAACGTGACCGTCGCGCTGCGCAAGGGCGGCTCGTCCTGGAAGAAGGCAGAGGCTGCCGGCCACAAGGTTGCCGAGATTGCGGACGCGGTGAAGGGCGCCGATGTGGTGATGATGCTGTTGCCGGACGAGACCATGCCGGAGGTGTATCACGCCGACGTGGCAAAGAACCTGAAAGCCGGCGCCGCATTGGCGTTCGCGCATGGCTTCAATATCCACTACAACCAGATCGTGCCGCCGGCCGATGTGGACGTGATCATGATCGCGCCGAAAGGCCCCGGTCATACCGTGCGTTCAGAGTACCTCAAGGGCGGCGGTGTGCCGACACTGATCGCGGTGTACCAGGACAAGTCCGGCAAGGCCAAGGATATCGCCTTGTCCTATGCGGCTGCGAATGGCGGCACCAAGGGCGGCGTGATCGAGACCAACTTCCGCGAAGAAACCGAGACCGACCTGTTCGGCGAACAGGCCGTGCTGTGCGGCGGCGCGGCGGAGCGGGTGAAGGCCGGCGCCACGACGCTGACCGAAGCCGGCTACGCGCCGGAGATGGCCTATTTCGAATGCCTGCACGAGCTGAAGCTGATCGTCGACCTGATGTACGAGGGTGGCATCGCCAATATGAACTACTCGATTTCCAATAATGCGGAATACGGTGAGTACGTGACTGGCCAGCGCGTGATCGCGGGTGAAGCGCGCGCTGCGATGAAGGAATGCCTGAAGAACATCCAGAACGGTTCCTACGCCAAGCAATTCATTCTGGAAGGCCGCACCAACTATCCGGAAATGACTGCACGCCGCCGTTTGAACGCCGAGCATCCGATCGAGCAGGTCGGCGGCAAGTTGCGCGCGATGATGCCGTGGATCGGCAAGAACAAGCTGGTCGACCAATCGAAGAACTAGGATTTGGGAATTGGGATTGAGGATTTGGGGGAGACACCTTCGATCCTCAATCTCGCTGGCTAACTCCTAAATCCCAAATCCAAAATCCTATGAAGAACTACCCCCACCCCATTATCGCCCGCGAGGGCTGGCCGTTCCTGATCGGCTCCATCGCCCTTGCGCTGCTGTTATCCGGCCTTACCGGCGGCATCCCCGAATTCCTGGCCTGGGTGGTCGTGCTGTTCGTGGTGCAGTTTTTCCGCGACCCGCCGCGCGAGATTCCGCAGGATGCCGGCGCGGTGCTGTCGCCCGCCGATGGTCGAGTCATCAAGGTTGAGCGCACTCAGGATCCCTATGGGCAACGCGAGGCGATCCTGGTCAGCGTATTCATGAACGTGTTCAACGTGCATTCCAATCGCAGCCCGGTGGACGGCACGGTCGAGCAGGTGCAGTATTTTCCCGGCAAGTTCGTGAACGCCGATCTCGACAAGGCTTCCATGGAAAACGAACGCAATGCGGTGGTGCTGAAAACACCGGATGGGCAGACCGTGACCTTTGTCCAGGTGGCGGGGCTGATCGCGCGGCGCATCCTGTGCTACGTCAAGGCGGGCGATCAGTTGGCGCGCGGCCAGCGCTACGGTTTCATCCGCTTCGGTTCGCGCGTGGATGTCTACCTGCCGCTGGATGCATCAGTGAAGGTCAGCATCGGCGACAAGGTGTCGGCGACCACCACTATTCTGGCGGTTCTTCCCCAAAGCTGATAGCCTAGGCGCATGGACGAATTCGACATCCGCAAGCCGATGAATTTGCGCAGGCGCGGCATTTACCTGCTGCCCAACCTGTTCACGACTGGCGCGCTGTTTGCCGGTTTCTACGCCATCGTGCAGGCGATGAATCTCCGTTTCGAGTTTGCGGCGGTGGCGATTTTTGTCGCCATGGTGTTGGACGGCCTGGATGGGCGTGTGGCGCGGCTGACCCATACACAAAGCGAATTCGGCGCCGAATATGACAGCCTCTCCGACATGGTTTCATTCGGCGTCGCACCGGCGCTGGTCATCTACGAATGGGCATTGAAGGGGCTGGGCAAGTGGGGCTGGTTCGCCGCCTTCATTTACTGCGCCGCCACCGCGCTGCGCCTGGCGCGTTTCAACACCAACATCGACGTAGTCGATAAACGCTATTTCCAGGGACTGCCCAGCCCGGCCGCTGCCGCCTTGGTGGCGGGCTTCGTCTGGGTGATGCTGGATTACGGCTTCAAGGGCCATGAACTGCGCTGGTATGCGGCGGCGCTCACGGTGTTTGCCGGGCTTTCCATGGTCAGCAACCTGCCGTTCTACAGCTTCAAGGACCTGAACATGCGCAAGAGCGTGCCGTTTGTCGCGATCTTCCTGATTGCACTGTTCTTCATCCTGATCTCCAGTTATCCGCCCGGCGTGCTGTTCGCGTTGTTCATGGGTTATGCGCTGTCCGGCTATGTGCTGTGGGTGCTGCGCCTGCGCAAAAAACAACAGCCCATTGCCTGAGGCGATAAAACTGGTAATATCCGCTCCATGCATTTCTCCACGCTCATCGCAACACTCCACTCCACGTTCAGCCTGCTGGCTGCGCTGCTGCTGCGCTGCGCGCGCTAATCACACACTACAATTTGAAGTGAACGCGCGGACCGTACATCGGCTGCGCAGGTTTAACCTATTCGTATCGGAGTTTTCATCATGACAGATAAATTGATTATTTTTGACACCACCTTGCGCGACGGCGAACAGAGCCCCGGCGCATCGATGACCCGGGAGATGAAGATCCGCGTTGCGCGCCAGCTGGAAAAACTGGGCGTGGACGTGATCGAGGCGGGCTTTGCCGCCGCCAGTCCGGGCGATTTCGAGGCGGTGAAGGCGGTCGCCGAAACCGTGAAGAACTCCGCGGTGTGCTCGCTGGCGCGTGCTTCCGAGAACGACGTGCGCCGTGCCGGCGAAGCGATCAAGCCGGCCAAGTCCGGGCGCATCCATACCTTCATCGCCACCAGCCCGATCCACATGCAGCACAAGCTGCGCATGACCGAGGATCAGGTGGTTGAGCGTGCGGTCAGTGCGGTGAAGTGGGCGCTCGAATATACCGATGACGTGGAATTTTCTGCCGAAGATGCGGTGCGTTCGGAGATGGATTTCCTGGTGCGCGTGTTCGATGCGGTGATTCGCGCCGGCGCAAAGACCCTGAATGTGCCGGACACGGTGGGCTATTCGATTCCCGCCGCATGGGGCGAGCGCATCCGGCAATTGATTGAACGCGTGCCGAATTCGGACAAGGTGGTCTGGTCCACGCATTGCCACAACGATCTCGGACTCGCAGTGGCGAATTCCCTGTCGGCAGTGATGAACGGCGCGCGCCAGGTCGAGTGCACCATCAACGGCCTGGGCGAACGTGCCGGCAACGCCTCGCTGGAAGAAGTCGTGATGGCAATAAGGACGCGCCGCGATGTGTTCAACCTGGACACGCGCATCGACACCACGCAGATCGTGCCGACTTCCAAGCTGGTTTCCAGTATCACCGGTTATCCGGTGCAACCGAACAAGGCGATCGTTGGTGCGAATGCGTTCGCGCACGAATCCGGCATCCACCAGGACGGCGTGCTCAAGCATCGCGAGACCTACGAGATCATGCGCGCCGAGGACGTGGGCTGGAATGCCAACAAGTTGACGCTGGGCAAGCTCTCCGGGCGCAATGCCTTGCGCCAGCGTTTCACCGAACTGAACATTGAGTTTGATTCGGAAGAGGCCTTCAATGCCGCATTCCAGCGCTTCAAGGAACTGGCGGACCGCAAGCACGAGATTTTCGATGAGGACCTGCAGGCGCTGGTGAGCGACGAGGCGGTGGCTCATGTCAGCGAGCATTACCGCCTGGCCTTCATGCGTGCCCACAGCGAGACCGGGATATTGCCGGTTGCCAAGGTGGTGATCAGCATCGATGGCGCACAGCATGAGGCCGAAGCGCAAGGCGGCGGACCGGTGGACGCGACCTTCCAGGCCATCGAGAAAATCGTGCACAGCGGCACCGAACTGCAACTGTATTCGGTGAATAACATCACCAGCGGTACCGATGCGCAGGGCGAGGTGACGGTGCGTTTGGCCAAGGGTGGCCGGATCGTCAATGGGCAGGGTGCGGATACCGACATCGTGGTGGCCTCCGCCAAGGCTTACCTGAATGCGCTCAACAAGTTGCACAGCAAGCCGGAACGTGCCCACCCGCAGTTGTGAACTTTTCGGCAGGTTGCCCGCCGGAGTGCGCGGTGCGGCGGATTTTTGCGAGTTGCGGTTTGCCTGCTTCCCCTACTTCCGTGCCTTGCATTTTGGCGAACTCTGAATCTTTAAGGCCCCCTACATTTTGAAACAATTATTTTTGAACATACGGTCGGATGCCCAGTCATAATTCCGCCTCGTGAGTTGCGAGGAATTTTATGGACTCCCGCTATTCCCCCAAATTTTACCGGAGATTATCTTGAAGAAAATTTTGTTGAGCTCGACGTTTCTACTGGCATTACTGGCTGCCAATGCAAGCTGGGCAGAATGTCAAATCATTCCGCATTCGCAATGCCCTCATGCTGAGTTCTCCGGCAAAAATCTGGTGCAGGCGAATTTGCAGGAAGCGCATCTCTGGGAGGGCGACCTGTCGCGCGCCAACCTGACCAAGGCCAATCTCAGAAGCGCACAGATTTACCACGGCAAGCTGATGGGCGGCAATTTCACCGAAGCGGAGATGACCGACATCACGCTGTATTACGCCGACCTGACCGGCGCCAATCTGACCGGGGCGAATCTGACGCGCGCCAAACTCAAGGGCGCAAACCTCAGCGAGGTCAATTTTACCGATGCCAATCTGACCGATGCCGAGATCGATGGCGCAAAATTCAACAAGGCTACTTTCTGTCGCACGACGATGCCGAATGGTCTGGTGAACAGCGGTGCGGATTGTCCCGCCAAAAAAACCGCCAAGGCCGAGCAGGCCGAGGCTACGGAGAATGTCATCAATGGCTGCGTAATCCAGCCGCGTACGGTATGCATGAACGCTGCGCTGTCTGAGGCCAATCTGGGTTCCGCCAATCTCTCCGGCGCGCAACTCTTCATGGGCAATCTGGCGCAGGCCAATCTGTTCAAGACCAATCTCGGCAAGGCCAATCTGACCGAGGCCAACCTGGCACGCGCCAACCTGACCCGCGCCAACCTGTCGCAAGCCAACCTGACCGAAGCCAACCTGAACAAGGCGGTGCTGCGCGGCGCGCAACTGGAGCGCGCCAACCTGACCGGCGCGATCCTGCTGAACGCCGACCTGACTGATGCCGACCTGAGCGGCGCCAATATCGCCGGTACCACGCTGACCGGCGCGACTCTGTGCAATACCGTCATGCCCAACGGCGCGGTGAACAACAGCAGTTGCATGCCTGAAAAGAAAGCGGAGCCGGTTGCTGAGCCGGTGCAGGCCGAGCCCGTAAAAACCGAGCCGGTCGCGGCGGAAATCAAGCCGGCTAAGCCGGCCGCAAAAGCAAAGGCCAAGAGCAAGTAATCCACCTGCGGGATGAAGGACAAGGGCACGCAATGCGTGCCCTTTTGTTTTTCAGGCAGCCGTTTGGCTATGTCGAGAGTTTCAAGGCGGTCAGCGCGAGCCGTTTGCCGAGCGCCATGCACAATTTCTTTTCGGCTTCCGTAACCGGTTGGTCGCTGGCGATCCCGGCCACATGGCTCGCGCCATACGGCGTGCCGCCGCTTTGCGTGGCGGCGAGTTCCGGTTCGGAGTAGGGGAGGCCGACGATGATCATGCCGTGATGCAGCAGCGGCAGCATCATCGACAGCAGGGTGCTCTCCTGCCCGCCGTGCATGCTGCCGGTGGAAGTGAACAGCGCGGCGGGTTTGCCGGCCAGCGCATGCCTCATCCACAATCCGCCGGTGCCGTCCCAGAAATGCTTCATCGCTGAGGCCATGTTGCCGAAGCGGGTGGGGCTGCCCAGGGCCAGGCCGATGCATTCCTCGAGGTCATGCAGTTCGGCGTAAGGCGCGCCGTCGGGCGGAATGCCGGGCTCGGTCGCCTCGCACACCGCGGAAACCTTGGGGACGGTGCGCAGCCTTGCGCGCACGCCGCCCGCCTGCTCGATGCCGCGTGCGACGAGTTGCGCCATCTGCCGCGTGGCGCCATGCTGGCTGTAGTACAGCACCAGGATTTCCTTGTCGGTTATCATGCGTGCATTATAGGGAAACGGATTGGACATGCAAAAGAATTGGCGGGACTTTCTGAACTTCATGCGCTTCGTCGCGCTGCGCTTCCATCAGGATCGCTGCATCCAGATTGCGGCGAGCCTGACCTTTACCACGCTGCTGTCGCTGGTGCCGTTGCTTACCATTGCCTTGGCGACGTTCTCGGCGTTCCCGGTATTCGAGGATTTTTCCAGCCAGATCAAGGCGTACCTGGTCAGCAACCTGATGCCGGACATGGCGGGGAAAATCATCACGCAATACATGCGGCAGTTCACCGAGAGCGCGATGCGCCTCACGGCAGTCGGCATCGTGTTCCTTGCGGTGACGGCCATGCTGATGATGCTGACCATAGACCATGCCTTCAACACCATCTGGAGGGTGTCCCGTCCGCGGCCGCTGTTCAAGCGGCTGGTGATTTACTGGGCGGTACTCACGCTCGCGCCCTTGCTCATCGGCGCGAGCCTGTCGCTGACCTCGTGGCTGGTCGGATTGTCGATGGGTTACGCCCAGCAGATACCGGTATTCGGCGTGAGTTCGCTGAAGATACTGCCGGTGCTGTTCACCACGCTGGCGTTCGCCCTGCTGTTCGAGCTGGTGCCGAACCGCCATGTGCCGCGTTTACATGCGTTGATCGGCGCGGTCGCGGCTGCAATCGTCTTCGAATCGATGAACCGCGTGTTCGGCTATTACATCAGCCATTTCCCCACCTATAAGCTGGTGTATGGCGCGTTCGCCAGCGTGCCGGTTTTCCTGATGTGGATTTACTTGTCCTGGCTGGCCACCCTGCTCGGCGCGGTGATCGCGGCATCGCTGTCGCACTGGCGCGCGCCGGTGGCGCAAAACTCGTCGCCTGCCGCGCAGTTGCTGGATGCGCTGCGCGTCTTGCGATTCCTGGCTAACGGTTTACAGCAGGGCAGGGTGAGCACTTTCCCGGAAATGTCCGGGTCACTGTATCTCGGCTACGACACGCTGGAGATAATTCTCGAAAAGCTGGCCGGCGCCGATATGGTGCGCAAGGCGGAGGGGCAGGGCTGGCTGCTGATGCGCGATACGAACCATATTCGCGCCGCCGAACTGTTGCGCATGTTCGTGCTGGACCGTGGCGCATTGCCGTCCGGCCCGGGCGACGACCCGTTGCGGCAATGGATCGCGGCTTGTGCCGGGCAGCTTGAACAAGGCGCCGACCTGACCTTGCAGGAGCTTTTTGCCCGCGGCGCCGAGCCTCGCGGGCTGGCTTCCGGAGGCGGAGCGTAACGGCGCATGGCATGCGGCTCCGCAGCCGGCCGGAATTTTGAGGGCGAGCCGTTTTACGGTATCATCGCATTCCATGACCAAGTACATTTTCATCACCGGCGGCGTTGTGTCTTCTCTCGGGAAGGGCATCGCCGCCGCTTCACTTGCGGCCATCCTCGAATCGCGCGGCCTCAAGGTGACGATGCTCAAGCTGGACCCCTACATCAATGTCGATCCGGGGACCATGAGCCCGTTCCAGCACGGCGAGGTGTTCGTCACCGAGGACGGCGCGGAAACCGACCTGGATCTGGGGCACTATGAGCGCTTCATTTCCGCGAAGATGCGCAAGGCCAACAACTTCACCACCGGGCAGATTTACGACAGCGTGATCCGCAAGGAGCGGCGCGGCGAGTACCTGGGCAAGACAGTGCAAGTGATACCGCATATCACCAACGAAATCCAGGCCTTCGTCGAGCGCGGCGCGGCCGCTTCGCATGACGGCAATGCCGATGTGGCGATCGTCGAGATCGGCGGCACGGTCGGCGACATCGAGTCACTGCCGTTCCTCGAGGCGGCGCGGCAGATGGGGCTGCGCATGGGGCGCAACCAGGTCGCCTACGTGCACCTGACTCTGGTGCCCTACATCGCGACGGCCGGCGAACTCAAGACCAAGCCGACGCAGCACAGCGTGCAGAAGCTGCGCGAGATCGGCATTTTCCCGACCGCCCTGCTGTGCCGCGCCGACCGGCGCATTCCCGACGACGAGCGCGCCAAGATTTCGCTGTTCGCCAACGTGCGCGAAGAGGGCGTGATCTCGATGTGGGACGTGGACAGCATCTACAAAGTCCCGCAAATGCTGAACGAACAGGGGCTGGATCGCATCGTTTGCGAAGAACTGGCATTGACCCCGCCGTCCGCCGATCTATCGGTGTGGCAGAAGCTCGTTGCCGCGCAGGAGAACCCCAAGCACCGCATCACCATCGGCATGGTCGGCAAATACGTCGACCTGACCGAATCCTACAAGTCGCTGATCGAGGCGCTGCGCCATGCCGGCATCCATACCTCGACCAGGGTGGACATCGAATACATCGATTCGGAAAATATCGAGGCTTCCGGCACGCAGGCTTTGGCACATTTCGATGCGATCCTCGTGCCGGGCGGCTTTGGCAAGCGCGGCACGGAAGGCAAGATCGCCGCGATCCGTTTTGCGCGCGAGAACAAGATACCTTATCTGGGCATCTGCCTCGGCATGCAGCTCGCGGTGATCGAATATGCGCGCCATGTCGCGGGCATGACTGACGCGAACAGCACCGAATTCAACCTCGAATCCGAGCATCCGGTCGTGGCGCTCATCACCGAATGGCGCGACCGCGACGGTAAAGTGGAGACGCGCAGCAGCGATTCCGACCTGGGCGGCACGATGCGCCTCGGTTCGCAGCGCTGCCCGATCAGGTCCGGCACGCTCGCACAGCGCATCTACGGCGACGAGGTAAACGAGCGGCACCGCCATCGCTACGAGGTGAACAACCATTACGTGCCCGCGCTGGAGAAGGCCGGGTTGATTATTTCCGCGCGTACCCCTTCCGAGGATCTGCCGGAGATGATGGAACTGCCGCAGTCCATGCATCCCTGGTTCGTCGGCGTGCAGTTCCACCCCGAATTCACTTCCACCCCGCGTGCCGGACATCCGCTGTTCAGGTCCTATATCGAGGCGGCATTGCGCCGCAAGGAGGCGGCATGAACACGGTTTTTTGTAGGTCGGGGACAGCATGAAGCTGTGCGGGTTTGATGCGCGGCCCGGACACGGTGGCGCGGAGCGCTCGGTGCGGGTAGGGCCAGCCCGGCATCGTGCGCTGGAGGGTGATGTATGAAGCTATGCGGATTTGATGCCGGCCTGAATCGGCCGCTGTTCCTGATCGCCGGGCCATGCGTGATCGAGTCGCAGCAAATGGCGCTGGACACTGCCGGGGCGCTGAAGGAAATCTGCGACGAATTGAAGCTGCCCTTCATCTACAAGTCCTCCTACGACAAGGCCAACCGCAGCTCCGGCAAGTCGTTTCGCGGCTTCGGCCTGGATGCTGGGCTGAAGATTCTTGAAGAAGTAAAGGCGCAAATCGGCGTGCCGGTGCTGACCGACGTGCACGACATCGAGGAAATCGCACCGGTTGCGGCGGTCGTGGACGTGCTGCAAACCCCGGCCTTCCTGTGCCGCCAGACCGATTTCATCCAGGCCGCGGCGAGTGCGGGCAAGCCGGTGAACATCAAGAAGGGGCAGTTCCTGTCGCCGTGGGACATGAAAAATGTGGTGGACAAGGCGCGCGATGCAAGCGGGCAGGACAACGTCATGGTCTGCGAGCGCGGCGCGTCGTTCGGCTACAACAACCTGGTGTCGGACATGCGCTCGCTGGCGGTGATGCGTAACACCGGCTGCCCGGTGGTGTTCGATGCCACGCATTCGGTGCAGTTACCCGGGGGGCAAGGGACGGCCAGCGGCGGGCAGCGCGAGTTCGTGCCGGTACTGGCGCGCGCCGCGGTGGCGGCGGGGATTTCCGGCCTGTTCATGGAGACGCATCCAGACCCGGCCAGGGCGCTGTCGGACGGGCCGAACGCCTTTCCGCTCGGGCATCTCAAGGCATTGCTGCAAACCCTGATGGCGCTCGACGAGACCGTCAAGCGGCAGGGGCTGATTGAAGAGAATCTCGACCTGAAGAATATTTAAGAAAAGCAGAGGAAAATTATGAGTGCAATCGTTGACGTAATCGCCCGCGAAATCCTGGATTCGCGCGGCAACCCCACCGTGGAGGCGGACGTGTTGCTGGAGTCCGGCGTGATGGGACGTGCCGCCGTGCCGTCCGGCGCATCTACCGGCACCAAGGAAGCCGTGGAGCTGCGCGATGACGACAAGCAGCGCTACCTTGGCAAGGGGGTGCTCAAGGCGGTGGAATACGTGAACACCGAAATCGCCGAGGCGATTGTCGGCCTGGATGCGGCGGAACAGGCTTTCATCGACCAGACCATGATCGAGCTGGACGGTACGGAAAACAAATCGCGCCTTGGCGCGAACGCGATCCTCGCGGTGTCGATGGCCGTGGCGCGCGCTGCGGCGGAAGAAAGTGGCCTGCCGCTATACCGTTATCTGGGCGGCGCCGCGCGCATGGAAATGCCGGTGCCGATGATGAACATCATCAACGGCGGCGCGCATGCCGAAGGCGGCGCGGACATCCAGGAATTCATGATCGTCCCGGTAGGCAGCCAGAGCTTCCGCGAGGCGCTGCGCTGCGGCGCCGAGGTGTTCCACAACCTGAAAAAAATCCTGCATCACCGCGGTCTCAGCACCACGGTGGGCGACGAGGGCGGCTTCGCACCGGCCCTGGGTTCCAACGAGGCGGCGCTGAAAGTCATCGTGGAAGCCATCGAGGCCGCAGGCTATGTGCCCGGTGCGGATGTGGCAATCGGCATCGACGCCGCCGCCTCGGAATTCTACAAGGACGGCCAGTACTACCTGAAGGCGGACGGGCTGACCCTGAGCTCCGCGCAGATCATCGACCTGTACGCCGCCTGGGTGGACAAATATCCGATCATCACCATCGAAGACGGGATGAGCGAGCATGACTGGGAGGGCTGGAAACAGCTCACCGCGCGCCTCGGCAAGAATGTCCAGCTGGTGGGCGATGACGTGTTCGTCACCAACACGAAGATATTGCGCGAGGGCATCCGCCAAGGGCTGGCGAACGCCATCCTGATCAAGGTCAACCAGATCGGCACCCTGACCGAAACCTTTGCCGCGATCGAAATGGCCAAGCGCGCCGGCTATACCGCAGTGATCTCGCACCGTTCCGGCGAGACCGAGGATTCCTTTATCGCCGACCTCGCGGTGGCGACCAACACGATGCAGATCAAGACCGGTTCCCTCTCGCGTTCCGACCGCATGGCGAAATACAACCAGTTGTTGCGCATCGAGGAAGACTTGGGAGACACCGCTTCCTATCCGGGGCGTGAGGCGTATTACCAGTTGGGCTGATGCGCCGTGCGGTTACACTGATACTGGCTATCCTGCTGCTGTTGTTGCAGTACCCGCTATGGCTGGGCAAGGGCAGCTGGTTGAAGGTATGGGACCTGAGCCGCCAGGTCGAGGCACAACAGCAGGCCAATCAGCAGACACAGGCGCGCAACGCCATGCTGGATGCCGAAGTGCGCGACCTCAAGCAGGGCACCGAAGCCATCGAGGAACGCGCGCGCAGCGAACTCGGCATGATCAAGCGCGACGAAGTCTTCTTCCAGATTCTGGAAAAACCATCCATCCCGGCGGTACTGAAGCAGCAGGCACCCTCGCCGGCCTCCGCCGTTTCCGGCACCATCAGATAACGCATCCAGTTTTTTGGGTTGACTGCCGGAAGTTTTTCCGCAGCCACCTACATTCCTGCGGTAGTCCGATATGGTGGATTCAGTGTCGGCTTGCGACACAAGACAGTCGTTGCGCTTACACGGGATCATTGCGTTAAAGCAACAAGGCCTCCTGGTTTGGACAGGAGGCCTTGTCAGTTTTGAGCAAGCCTTGCGGCTTACCGCCGGGCGGCGGCCTCGTTCTCGATCATCTGCTCCATCAGTATCAGCATCATGTCCATATGCTTGCCTGCCATTCCCATCATCGGGCAGCCTGACCCGCCCATCTGGGGACAACCTGCGCCACCCATCATTGGGCACTTCATGTCACCGCCCATCTTGCAACCACCAGAGCCGCCCATCATGCAGCAACCCATCATATGGCCCTGACCGGATTGTGCGGCCCCCGATGCTCCCTTTTCCACCAGTTCCATGCCGCAAATCGGGCAGAGGCCCGGCTGGTCGCGCACGACGTTGGGATGCATGGGGCATGTCCAGACTTTCCCCTCGGGGCTGGCCGTGGTTTTGCCCGCGGCCGTCTGTCCTGGGTTAGCCTGTGCGGCGGGAGCAGCATCGGGGTTGCTGCCGGGCTG
>CAYNYH010000030.1:15828-20880 GCA_964401425.1 uncultured Gallionella sp.
GGCTGGCCGTGGTTTTGCCGGCGGCCGTCTGGCCGGCCTGTGCGGCGGGAGCGGCATCGGGATTGCTGCCGGCCTGGGCGGCCGGATTGCCGCCCATCATGGGGCAGCCTGCACCACCCATCATGGGGCAACCTCCCATCATATGGCCACCCATCATATGTCCACCTCCCATCATGTGGCCGCCGCCACTCATCATGGGGCATCCCTTGCCCATGCTGCCCATCATGTCGTGCATCATCTTGATGCTGTCGAGCATGCTTTTCCGGTGTTCCTGCAGGAGCTTCTGGCGTTTCTTCGGGTCCTTGGTCTGATGGATGGTTGCCATCTGCGCCTGCATCTTGTTCATCGACTTCATCGATTCCTGCATCATGTTCTCATGAGCACTCATCTGTGCCTCTGTTCCGGCGGTTCCGCCCGGTGCCGCCTGCGCGGCTTTTTCAGGCTGGCGGGCATCCTCCGCAAGGACGGGTTGGGCAAACAGTGCAATTGCCGCAAGAAGGGGGACTAATAGAAGTTTTTTCATTTTCGGTTCTCCTGATAGACGAATTGAGATTCAAGCCTGGAGTACAGCAGCCCAAGATACTACAGGCTAATGTTGCCATACCCTGAAACAAATCGCCACCGGGCTGCATGTTGGATCGGCTGCCGATAAAACAACAAGGCCTCCTGTTTTCGGCAGGAGGCCTTGAGTATTCCGGAAATCCGGCAGCCGGCTTACTTGCCGAGGCCGGACAGCATTTCAGCCGCACGCACCGTGTTCGCTACCAGCATGGTGATGGTCATCGGGCCGACGCCGCCGGGTACCGGGGTGATCCAGCCGGCTACTTCTTTTGCCGAATCGAAATCCACGTCGCCGCACAGCTTGCCGTCCGGCAGGCGGTTGATGCCGACATCGATTACCGCTGCGCCAGGCTTGATCATGTCGCCGGTGATCATTTTTGCCTTGCCGGTGGCGACGACGAGGATGTCGGCGTCGCGCGTGTGCCTGGCGAGGTCGACGGTCTTCGACGTGCAGATGGTGACGGTGGCGTTGTGCTGCAGCAGCATCAGCGCCATCGGCTTGCCGACGATGTTGCTGCGCCCGACCACCACGGCGTGCTTGCCTTCGATGGATACGCCGCATTTTTCCAGCAGGATCATCGCGCCGTAAGGGGTGCAGGGGGCGAAGCGCATGTTGCCGGTGGCCAGCGCGCCGACGTTCATCTGGTGGAAGCCGTCCACGTCCTTGTCCGGGCTGATTGCTTCGAGCACCTTGCTGCTGTCGATATGCTTGGGCACGGGCAGCTGCACGAGGATGCCGTGGATCTTCGCGTCTTTGTTCAGTTCGCCGATCTTCGCCAGCAGCGCGGCTTCCGGGGTGTCGGCGGGCATGACGATGTGTTCGGAATGCAGGCCCAGTTCGGCGCAGGCCTTCACCTTGTTGGCGACGTACACCTTGGAGGCGGGGTCTTCGCCGACGATGATGACCGCCAGCCCTGGCGTGATACCGCGTGCTTTCAACGCATCGGCGCGCTCCTTCCACTCGGCGCGTACCTGCTGGGCGATGGTTTTGCCGTCGATAATCCGTGCTGTCATGATCTGCTCCTGTCCGTTAGATGCCGGTAAATATTTTCTTTCTGTACTGCTCGATGCCGTTCATGATTTCGGCACGGGCCGCTTCAGCCCCTTCCCAGCCCTTGATCTTGACCCATTTTCCCGGCTCCAGCGCCTTGTAGAGTTCGAAGAAATGCTTGATCTGCTCCAGCGTGATCTTCGGCAGATCCTCGTAAGACAGAACCTCATGGTAAAGCGGAGTCAGCTTGTCGGTGGGCACGGCGATGATTTTGGCATCTCCGCCGCCTTCGTCTTCCATGCTCAGCATGCCGACCGGGCGGCAGGGGATGACTGCACCGTGCACCACCGGAAAGGGCGTAACGACCAGCACATCCACCGGGTCGCCGTCTTCCGCGATGGTTTCCGGAATGAAGCCGTAATTGCACGGATAGCGCATCAGCGATCCGATGAAGCGATCCACCACCAGCACGCCGGACTCCTTGTCTACTTCATATTTTACCGGATCGGCGTGCTTGGGGATTTCGATGATGACGTTGCATTCATGGGGAATCTTGTCACCGGGGTGCACATTTAACAAACTCATACTGTTCCTCAGGGTTAGCGAAATTGAAAACATATAATTATAAGCGAAGCAGGACGATGCCGCAGAGCCGTATTCGGTTTAGAATGAATAATCTTTTGTCACTGGGAGGTGGTGTCATGGCAGCGCAAGGGAAGCTAATCGGCAAAATGGTCATCGGCCAATCGGGAGGCCCCACCGTCGTCATCAACCAATCGCTGGTTGGCGCGGTGCTGGCGGCGCGCAAACAGCCCGGCATCACCGGCATTTTCGGCGCGCGACATGGCATTGCCGGGATTATGAAGGAAGATTTCATCGACCTGACCACGCAGAGCGTGGAGCAGCTCGAACTGGTCGCCGCAACCCCGGCGGCGGCGCTCGGCTCGGTGCGCCTCAAGCCAGGAAAGGCCGAGTGCGAGAAGGTGTTCGAGGTGTTCAGGAAGAACGACGTGCGCTATTTCTTCTACATCGGCGGCAACGATTCCGCCGAGACCGCGCACATCATCGCCGAGATGGCGAAAGAGGCGAATTACGACTTCTGCACCGTGCATATCCCCAAGACGATCGACAACGACCTCAAGGTCACCGACCACTGCCCCGGTTTCGCCTCCGCGGCGCGCTTCGTCGCGCTGGCCTTCATGGGTGACGACCGCGATAACCGCGCGCTGCAGGGCATCAAGGTCAACGTGGTGATGGGGCGCAGCGCCGGATTCCTGACGGCCGCGTCGGCGCTGGCGCGCCAGGCGGAAGGCGACGGCCCGCACCTGATCTATTTGCCGGAGCGCGTGTTCGACATCGAAAAATTCAAGCAGGACGTGCGCGACACGATGGCGAAATACGGCCGCTGCGTGATTGCCGCCTCCGAGGGCATCTCTGACAAGGACGGCAACCCGATCTCGACTAGCGGCGAGCGCGATTCGCATGGCAATATCCAGCTTTCCGGCTCGGGCGCATTGGGCGATACGCTGGCCGCGCTGGTGAAGGAAGCCTTCCCGGGGCAGAAGGTGCGCGTGCGCGCCGATACCTTCGGCTACCTGCAACGCTCCTTCCCGACCATCGTTTCTCCGATCGATGCGAAGGAGGCGCGCGAAGTCGGCGACTACGCGGTGAACCACGCCGCGAGCACCGGGCAGCCGGGTTCGGTGGCGATCCGCCGCCTGAGCAGCAAGCCGTATGCCAGCGAATGTTTCATCACGCCGTTGTCGACGGTGGCGAAAGTGGCGACCGAGATGAAGGACGAATATATCAACGCGGCGGGCAACGACGTGACGCAGGCGTGGATCGACTACGTCGCGCCGCTGGTAGGCGCGCTGCCGAAGATGGGGAGGCTGTAGGTCAACTGCTTAAGAGCTGCTGCCTTTTTGAGCAGATAAAAACGGGGCGGAAATTTCCGCCCCGTTTTTGTTTTGCACTGCCGGCTTAGATCAGCGGCACGATCATCAGCGCGACGATGTTGATGATCTTGATCAGCGGGTTCACCGCAGGGCCGGCGGTATCCTTGTAGGGATCGCCGATGGTATCGCCGGTGACGGAAGCCTTGTGCGCTTCCGAACCTTTGCCGCCGAAGTTGCCCTCTTCGATATATTTCTTGGCGTTATCCCATGCACCGCCGCCGGTGGTCATGGAAATCGCGACGAAGATGCCGGTGATGATGGTACCGACCAGCACGCCGCCGAGCGCCTGTGCGCCGAGCGTCAGGCCGACGACCACGGGGATCGCGACCGGCAGCAGCGACGGGACGATCATTTCCTTGATCGCGGCCTTGGTCAGCAAGTCCACGCAGGTGCCGTATTCCGGTTTGCCGGTGCCTTCCATGATGCCGGGGATTTCCTTGAACTGGCGGCGCACTTCCACCACCACCGAACCTGCCGCGCGGCCGACCGCCTCCATGCTCATCGCGGCGAACAGGTAAGGCACCATGCCGCCGATGAACAGGCCGATGATGACCATGTGGTTCGACAGGTCGAAGGTCGTGGTCACGCCCAGCTTGGCGTCCAGCGCGTGGGTGTAGTCGGCGAACAGCACCAGCGCGGCCAGGCCGGCGGAGCCGATGGCGTAGCCCTTGGTCACGGCCTTGGTGGTGTTGCCCACGGCATCCAGCGCGTCGGTGATCTTGCGCACGTCATGCGGCAACTTGGACATTTCCGCGATGCCGCCGGCGTTGTCGGTAATCGGGCCGTAGGCGTCCAGCGCCACGATGATGCCGGCCATCGACAGCATCGAAGTCGCGGCGATGGCGATGCCGTACAGCCCGGCCAGTTCGTACGCGCCATAGATGGCGATACACACGGCGATAACGGGTGCGGCGGTGGACTTCATCGATACGCCCAGACCGGCGATGACGTTGGTGGCGTGCCCGGTGGTGGAGGCTTGCGCAACGTGGCGCACCGGCGCGAATTCGGTCGCGGTGTAGTATTCGGTGATCCACACCAGCGCGGCGGTCAGCAGCAGCCCGATGATGGTGGAGCCATACAGCGCGTTGACGCTATAGGTGCCGTTGTCGCCCATGATCCAGCTGGTGATCGGGTAGAACGCGATCAGCGCCAGCACGGCGGAGACCGCCAGGCCGCGATACAGCGCGTTCATGATCTTGCCGCCTTCGCGTGCCTTGACGAAGAAGGTGCCGACGATGGAGGCGATGATGGAGAAGCCGCCCAGCACCAGCGGGTAGATCACCGCATTCGCTCCGCCATTCGCCATCAGCAGGCCGCCCAGCAGCATGGTGGCGATGATGGTCACGGCGTAGGTTTCGAACAGGTCGGCCGCCATGCCGGCGCAGTCGCCGACGTTGTCGCCGACGTTATCGGCGATTACCGCCGGGTTGCGCGGGTCGTCCTCGGGAATGCCAGCCTCGACCTTGCCCACCAGGTCGGCGCCGACGTCCGCGCCCTTGGTGAAGATGCCGCCGCCGAGACGGGCGAAGATGGAGATCAGCGAGC
>CAYNYH010000031.1:0-16889 GCA_964401425.1 uncultured Gallionella sp.
GATACCATCAACGGCCTGGAAGAGCTGCCGGAAACGCTCAAGATGCTCAATCCCAAGCTCTACCAGCAATATGCCGACGGCTTGATGAAGCTGATGGGCGGCCTGAGCGACTTCAAGGAGTCGCACATGGAGGAAGATGTCATCGGCAAGAAGGAGGTGATCCTGAAGAAGGTCAGGGCACTGGCCGAGGTCAACCCCATGCTGGGCCATCGCGGTGTGCGGCTGGGCATCACTTATCCGGAAATCTATTCGATGCAGATCCGCGCGATTCTGGAGGCTGCCGCGCTGTGCGCCAAGGATGGCGTGGAAATCTATCCGGAAATCATGGTGCCCCAGGTTGCCACGGTGGAAGAGCTCAAGCGCATCCACAGCTATGTTCAGCGTATCCACCAGGAAGTGAACGCAACCTACGGCATCAACGTGCAATTCAAGTTCGGCTCGATGCTGGAAGTGGTGCGCGCCTGCGTGCGCGCCGGGCGCATGGCCGAGACTGCCGAGTTCTTCTCCTTCGGCACCAACGACCTGACCCAGGCCACGTTCTCCTTCAGCCGCGAGGATGCGGAAAACAAATTCCTCCCTGCCTACAACGAAACCGGCATCCTGGAAGACAACCCCTTCGAGGTGCTGGACATCAAAGGGGTAGGGCAGTTGATGAAGATGGCCGTGGCGAAGGGCAGGGGAACCAACCCGGAACTGAAGATGGGCATCTGCGGCGAACATGGCGGGCATCCCGGCTCGATTCGTTTCTGCCACCATATCGGGCTTAATTACGTCTCCTGTTCGGGACCGCGCGTGCCCATCGCGCGCCTCGCGGCGGCACAGGCCAAGCTGCTGGAGGAGCAATATCAGGAGCCGGTCTGAGATCGGTATGCAGCCCGGGGTCGCGCCTGGCGGTGCGGCCCGGGTTATGGACTGATTTGAATCTTATTGTTTTTCCGGTGTCAACGGGATCAGGGTAGTGAGCGGCTCTTTGGAGCCGATGGATAGATGGGTTTTTTATGCAAGTTTTGCTTGACCAAATAAGTGCGGTGCACTAATTTTATAATCCGCAATATGAGCTTCAAACTGGCTTAAGCGCAGCGCAAAAATCCAGATGTTCCCGGTATTCAATCAAAGCAAAAATACCTTGTTCATCACCCATGCACGCACGCTGTTCCCCGATAGTTCAGGCAGATTTGACGCGGGGTACGGCCGATGCAGCCGGTTTTTTTGTTAATGGAATCGCTGGTATGCGATATTTAATCGCTTCAAGCAAATCGGTAATTTTTATTTGAGGTCGTCCTTATGACTGCCGTAATGTCACGCCGCCGCTTTATTACTTTCGTTGCCGCCGCCGCCGGCCTGCCGCTGCTGCTGAAGACGGGAAGTTCGCAAGCCAAGCCGGTGCGCTGGGAAGGTACCGCCTTGGGCGCACCGGCTTCCATCCAGCTCTACCACGCCGACGAGGCGCAGGCACGTGCTGCCATTGCCGCCGGGCTCGACGAACTGAGGCGCCTCGAGGCGATCTTCAGTGTTTACCGTGCGGACAGCTCCATCTCGAGGCTCAACCGCGAGGGCGCGCTCGAAAACGCGCCGGACGATTTCATCGCCATGCTGACCCGCGCCCTGTCGCTGGCCAAGATCAGCGACGGCGTCTATGACCCCACCATCCAGCCGGTATGGCAAACCTATTTCCGCCACTTCACCGCGAGCAACCCCGATCCGGCCGGACCTGCGCCGCGTGATCTTGCCGCTGCGCTGGAGCTGGTGGACTGGCGCGCTGTCGAGGTGGACGCCGGAAACAGGAAGGTATCCTTCGCCCGGCCCGGCATGGGGCTGACGCTGAACAGCGGCGCCCAAGGCTATATCACCGACCGCGTTGCTGATGTGCTGCGCTCCCACGGTTTCGACCGCATGCTGGTGGACATGGGCGAGCCGCGCGCTCTCTCGACCAAGCCGGATGGCTCCGCCTGGCGCGTCGGCATTGCCGACCCGTCCAATCCCGGCCGCGCAGTCGTCACGCTGGACGTGGTGGACAAGTGCGTTTCCACTTCGGGCGGTTACGGCACCCTGTTTGATACCGCCGGTACTTTCACCCACCTGATCGACACCCGCACCGGCCGCACCGCACCGGCCATGCTGGGGGTGTCGGTGGTGGCGGATACCGGCGTTGTCGCCGACGGCCTTTCCACCGCCATGCTGATGGCGCCGGTCGAGCGCCGTCAACATATTCTCCGTTCTGCGGGCGGGCAGAAGGCAATCTACGTCACGCCCGAAGGCGTAATCTCCACCGTAGAAGCGTGACCATGGACGAGTTTGCACATAGCACCACGGACTTCAGCGCGCCCACGATGGTCGAGGGCATCGCGCAGGTGGTGAAGATAGACGGCAGAACAGCCTGGCTGGTACCCGAGCAGGGTTCCAGTTGCGGCAGTTGCGCCTCGGCGGACGCATGCGGCTCCAAGGGCATCGGCACTACCGCCAGCCGGCTGGATAATCGCCGTTTCCGCATGGACAACAATGCCAATCTCGCCGTCGGCGAGCGCGTGGTGTTCGGTATTCGCGACAACGTGCTGCTCAAGGCCTCGATCACCGCCTACGCCATTCCGCTGGCCATTCTGCTGCTTGCCGGGTCGCTGGCGCAATGGAAGTTCGGCAGCGATCTCATCACCATGGCAGCGATGCTCGCCGGCCTGGTCATCGGGCTGGTGATTTCGCGGATGGCGGCAGGATATTTACAGACGAGGGGTGACCTCGCTCCGCAGTTTCTGCGCCGCGCCAGGCCGGGCGAAACATGCAGTTCTTGAGTAGGCAAGGGATAGCACAATGAAAGAATATTTACTCCTGATGTTCAGCGCGGCGCTGGTCAACAACGTCATCCTGGGCCGTTTCCTCGGGCTGTGCCCGACCATGGGCGTGACCACGCGCCTGGATGCCGCCGTAGGCATGGGCATGGCGACCACCTTCGTGATGACGGTTGCGGCCATAGCGGGCTGGACGGTCAATACGCTGCTGCTGGCTCCCTTTGATCTGGGCTATCTGCGCACGATCACCTTCATCCTGATCATCGCCTCCACCGTGCAGTTCACCGAAATGGTGGTCAAAAAAGTGTCGCCGTCGCTGTTCCAGTTGCTGGGCATCTACCTGCCGCTGATCACCACCAACTGCGCCGTGCTGGGCATCGCGCTGCTGCTGGTCGATGCCAAGATGAGCATGCTTACCAGCGTCCTGTTCGCCATCGGCTCCGCCATGGGCTTCAGCCTGGTGCTGATTATTTTCGCCGGGCTGCGTGAGCGGCTGGCCGTGATGGATGTGCCGCGTTTGTTCGCCGGCCCGCCGATCGCCTTTATCGTGGTCAGCCTGTTGGCGCTGGCATTCATGGGTTTCTCGGGCATGGGGGCGAGCTGATTATGTCTGGCATGTTGATCGCTATCGGTAGCCTTACGTTAATAGGCGTCACGCTGGGTGCCATCCTCGGTGTGGCTGCGCGTCGCCTCGCAGTGAAGGAAGACCCGCTGGAAGAGGAGCTGAAAGCCATGATGCCCGGCTCGCAGTGCGGCCAGTGCGGCTATGTCGGCTGCGCCCAGTACGCATCGGCGCTGGCTAAGGGCGAGGAGGTATCGATCATGCTGTGTGCGCCCGGTGGTAAGCCGCTGGTCGAGGCGCTGTCCGCAAAACTGGGTATCGAGGCCGATCTCTCCGAGCTCGATGACAAGGGGCCGGAGCACGCCTTCATCGTCGAGGATCTTTGCATAGGTTGCACGCGCTGCATCAGGGAGTGTTCGACGGATGCGATCATGGGCGCGAACAAGCTGATGCACACGATCATCATCGATGCCTGCCACGGCTGTTCCAAGTGCGTCAAGGTTTGCCCCACCGACGCCATTATCATGGTTGAGTATCCGGTGACGCTGTCCAACTGGCATTGGCCCAAACCCGAAGCCGAGAATACGTCCCCCAAGCCCGAGGCTGTGCTTGCGCACTAGGAGTTGTCACAGATGAAACTTTTTCCCGTACGCGGTGGCATCCATCCGGAATACCGCAAGGATTTGACCAGCGAGAAGGCCATCGTGGTCATGCCGATGCCGGCTATGCTCTACATTCCGCTGCAGCAACATATCGGCGCACCGGCCGAAGTGCTTGTAGCCGAGGGCGAGCTGGTCAAGAAAGGCCAGATGATCGCGCGCAACCAGGGCGCGGTATCGGCATCACAGCATGCGCCTACCTCGGGCCGCATTGTGTCGGTGACGGAGGTTGCCGCACCGCATCCTTCCGGCTTGCCGCAGAAGACCATCATCATCGAACCGGACGGCAAGGACGAATGGGCCGATTTGCCAGGGCCGATTGCCGATCCGTTTACCGCTACCCCGCAAGAGATCAACGACCGCGTTGCCCAATCGGGCATCGTCGGCATGGGCGGCGCCGCCTTCCCGTCGGCGATCAAGCTGAATCTTGGCGCCCAGAAAAAGCTTGAAGTCCTGCTGCTCAACGGTGCGGAGTGCGAACCCTACCTGACCTGTGATGACCGGGTGATGCGCGAGTATGCCGACGAAGTGATCGATGGCGCGCGCATCATGGCCCATGCGCTGGGCACGCCCAGGGTGGTGATCGGCATCGAACAGAACAAGCCGCAGGCGATCGAGAGTATGACCAGGGCGGCTGCCGCCTTTCCCAATATCGAAGTAGCCGCAGTGCCGGTGCAGTATCCGATGGGATCGGAGCGCCATCTGGTGCAGGCGATCACCGGTCGCGAGACCCCGGCGCGCAAGCTCACCGCCGATCTCGGCATTGTGGTGCACAACGTGGCTACCGCCCGCGCCGTGCACCATGCCGTTCGTTTCGGCCGCCCGCTGGTCGCGCGCGTGGTGACGGTGAGCGGCGGTGCGATACGCAATCCCAACAACGTCATGACACCCATCGGCACCAAGATAAGCGACCTGGTTGAATTCTGCGGTGGCTTCTCATCACGCCCCGAGAGCGTGGTCAACGGCGGACCGATGATGGGCCAGCCGCTGGCCAGCCTGGATGCGCCGGTGGTCAAGGGTACTTCCGGCATCCTCGCGCTCACCGCCGAGGAAATCAACGGCCGTCCGACCTCCGCGTGTATCCGCTGCGGCAGTTGCGTCACCGTCTGCCCCTGCGGCCTGTCGCCGGTGGATATGGCTTCCTTCATCCGCAAGGACAATCTTGATGTTGCCGCCAAGCTGGGCGTGATGGATTGTTTCTCGTGCGGCAGTTGCTCATACGTATGCCCGTCGCATATCCCGCTGGTGCACTATTTCAACTACGCCAAGGGCGTGTTGAGAGAGTTGGAGACTGAGCGCCGCAAGAGTGAACGCATCAAGACACTGGCCGAGGTGCGCACCATCCGCATCGAGAAAGCTGCCGAGGCCAAGCGTGCCGCCTTGGCCGCAAAAAGCAAACCGGCCGCAGACGCTGCCCCGTCAGGCGGGGAAACCAAGGCTACTACCGAAGAAAAGGCCAACGCATGAGTACCGCAATCATGAAAAAGAGTGGGCCGTTTGGCCACGGATTCAGCAGCGTCCAGAGGACCATGTTCCTGGTGCTGCTGGCGCTGACGCCGGCTACAGTTTTCAATCTCTACTTGTTCGGCTGGCCGGCGATTCTGCTGTTCATCGTCACGGTCGGCGCCTGCGTGGCAGTCGAGGCGGCTTGTCTGGCGCTGGCCGGCAAGCCGGTCGCGGCAACTTTGGCCGACTGCTCGGCAATATTGACCGGCTGGCTGCTGGCGATGAGCCTGCCGCCCTGGGCGCCCTGGTGGATCGGCGTACTGGCGGCGATTTTCGCCATCGCGCTGACCAAGCATGCTTTCGGGGGGCTAGGCCAGAACCTGTTCAACCCGGCCATGGTCGGGCGTACCGTCATGCTGATCTCGTTTCCCGTGGCGATGACCGTATGGGTCGCGCCGCATCCGCTGTTTTCGGCGGGAGCACCGGGCCTTGTCGAATCTTTTGCCATCACCTTCGGGGGCAACATACCCGATACCATGAGCGCCGCCTCGGCGCTGGGGTATGTCAAGACCGAGCTGTCGCGCGGCATCCCGGTGACGCAGTCGATCGGGCAGATGCCAGACCTGATGGACATGGCGCTGGGTTACCGCGCAGGCAGCATGGGCGAGACCTCGGCTATCCTGATCCTGCTTGGCGGCCTGTTCCTGATGGCGAAGCGCATCATCTCCTGGCATATCCCGGTGAGCATGATGGGCTCGCTGTTCCTGATCGCGGCGCTGTTCCATGCCATCGACCCCGCCCGCTTCACCTCGGGCACCTTCCACCTGTTATCCGGAGCCACTTTCCTGGGGGCGTTCTTCATCGCTACCGATTACGTGACTTCGCCGGTATCCAAGTCGGGGCAGATCATATTCGGCATCGGCGTCGGCCTGCTCACCTGGAGTATCCGTAACTTCGCCGGTTACCCTGAAGGTGTGGCTTTTGCGGTGCTGCTGATGAATTCGCTGACCCCCATCATCGACCAATATACCCGCCCGCGCGCTTTCGGGCGTACCCGCAAGGGCGAGCCTCTGCCTCTGGAGGAAAAAGCATGAGTTCGCAACGCACCCTGATACACGGGCTGATCCTCGGGGCCTTCTGCCTGGGCTTCGGAACGCTGCTCGTTATGACCAATGGCTACACCAAGGACGACATTGCCTTGCGTGCCGTGGAAGACCGGCAAAATTCGCTTGCACAGGTGATCCCGGAAAGCATCCACGACAACAACCTGGCTACGGATACCATTACCTTGAAGAACGCCCAAGGTAATGAAGTCATCGTCTATGTTGCCACCAAGGAAGGCAAGGTGACCGGCGTGGCTTTCGAGACTTCCAGTCCGGGCTATTCCGGCGCGATCAAGGTCATGCTGGGTGTAGACCCCGAGGGCAAGATACTCGGTGCGCGCGTTCTGGCGCACAAGGAGACTCCGGGTCTGGGCGACAAGATCGAAGTGAAGAAGGGCGACTGGATATTGCGCTTCACCGGTTTGAGCATCGGCAACCCGCCGCTCGATAAGTGGAAGGTGAAAAAGGATGGCGGTATCTTTGACCAGTTCGCGGGCGCAACCATCACGCCGCGCGCCGTGGTCAAGGCGATTACCGAAGGGCTGCAATTCTTTGACGCCAACAAGGCGAAACTGATGGAATTCAAGAGCGGCAAGGCGGCAGATGCCGAAGCCGGCAAGGCTCCAGCGAAGGAGGAAAGTAAATGACAACGATGGCTGAATACCGCACCATTGCCCGCGAGGGATTGTGGTCGAACAACGGCGTGCTCAGCATGATGCTGGGCCTGTGCCCGGCCATGGCCATGACCAACAGCGCCACCAACGGCCTGGGCATGGGACTGGCGACGGCGTTCGTGATGACCGGCTCCGCCGCGCTGGTGTCCGTCTTCCGCAACCGTTTCTCCCAGGAAGTGCGCATTCCCGTCTTTGTGCTGATCATCGCATCCATGGTGACGGTGGTGGATATGTGCATGAATGCGTGGCTGCATGAGATGTACAAGGTGCTGGGTCTGTTCATCCCGCTGATCGTGGTGAATTGCCTGCCGTTCGCACGCATCGAAATGGTTGCCTCGAAAAGACCGGTGCTGCCTTCGCTGGCTGACGGTTTCTTCATGGGCGTGGGCTTCGCACTCGCGCTTACCGTCATAGGCGCGATACGCGAGGTTGCCGGCTCCGGTACCCTGTTTGCCGACGCGTCGCTGCTGCTAGGCCCTGCTTTCAAGTTCCTGGAGATGCGCATCCTGCCACCAGACACCGGGATATTGATGATGATTTTGCCGCCCGGGGCGTTCCTGGTCACCGGCTTGGTGCTGGTCGCCAAACGCATGATAGACGAGCGCTCCAGCAAGGCCGCCCAGGTTAGTGCTGCGCACTGCGCCCCGTAAGGAACGAACATGAAGATCGGAATCGCCTACGCACTGCCGCACCGCCAAGCCTGGTTCGACATCGAAATGCCGGACGGCGCCACCGTCCAGGACGCCATCAATCGCTCGGGCATCCTCAAGCAATTTCCCGAGATCGACCTCGAGAAAAACAAGGTCGGCGTTTACGGCAAGGTCAGCAAGCTGGATGCCGTGCTCAACGACGGCGACCGCGTCGAAATCTACCGTCCCATCATCTGCGACCCCAAGACCGTGCCGCGCAAGGCCAAGGCCGGGGACGCATCCGAAGCAGAGGCAGGTTAAGCGGGGATCGTCTACTTCTCGCCTGCTATAAGCGACGCCAGGATCGGTATGGCTTGCCGCACGATCAGGAGGCAGGAAATCATCCACAATAAGATAGCGGCCCCTGTGCTTGCCGCGCTGTGTTCAATTGCAGCGACGACTCCCAGCAACAGCAGCAGGATCGCCAGCAGGAACCAGCCCAGCATTGCAGCAATCCCATTCGTTTTGACTCGCATGACCGGTTACTCGTCCCAACCGCCCCAGAACATGCTTGGAGGCGAACGATCAAGCCATGCAACGGGATAGTGGGCCAAGCCGGGATACAGCCTGCTCCAGACGGCTGCGACAACGGCAAGGGCGGCTACCCCGAGAAAAACCGGCTGCCAGAGCGCCGACCAGCCGGCGTGGGCGTAGATCATCAGGATGGGGTTTGCGCCGGCTGGCGGATGAACCGTCCTGGTGATGAGCATGAAGGACAGGGCAAGCACCTGGGCAAGCGCATAGACCCATAGCGCATCGCCGAAGGCATGGTAGCAGGCGATACCGATGAGCGCGCCGCCAAGGTGGCCGCCGAAGAGGGCGCGGGGCTGGGTGGCGGGCGCGCGCGTGAGGCCGAAGAGAAAAACGGTTGATCCGCCGAGCGATACCAGGAGGAAGGGTATCGCGGGCGGCCCAACCAGAAACAGGGCCAGGGCGATGCCGACAGCCGCGCCTATCGCGCACCAAAGCAATCGGACTGTGGGGTAACGGTGCATTTTCGAGCCTTAATAAGTTGTCATCGGTTGCCCGCCAGTTCGGCGCGCATCAGTTGCAGCAGGAGATCATCGAACGTGTAAAACCCATTGGCGCAATCGACCAGATGACTCAGTGCAAATGCTGCTCCGGTGCCGAATGCCTCGCGCCGGATGGATTCATGTGTGAGGCGCACGGTCTGGTGCGGAAATCCGAAAATCACCTCGTGATGCCCGACGATGCCGCCCAGCCGCAATGAAGTAATGCTCCCGCCATCAACCTCCAGCGTTTCGGCGATCTTGCGCGCCGTGCCAGACACTTCGGACTTTTCCTTGAAATGCTGTTCGAGTATCTCCACGTCGGCAAACGGTGCGACCCCCCGCAACAGCTTGGCCGCGATGATGAGGAAGTTGATGCCGAGTGTGATGTTGGGTGAGCACAGCACGCGCGTAAGTTTTCCCAAGCTGCGCGCATAGGCCAGATCCTCATCCGAATAGGCGGAAATCGCGCTGACCAGCACAATGCCGCGCTTGCCCACTTCTTCGCCATATGCGTGAAGGCTTTCTCGCGAAGAGAAATCCACCAGAGCATCCACCGGGACATTTTCGAATAAATCGGCAAACGGGCGCTGCTCCAGCCCGAGGATGGGAATGCCGGTTTCCTCATGAGTCTGCTGTCCCGCGCTTGCCGAGCGGCGTACTATCCAGCGCAATTCAAAACGCGGGTCATTGCTCAATACATTGGTGACCGCTTTGCCCGCCTTGCCGTAACCCACCAGGCCGACGCGGATTTTTTCTGCAAAAAGTGTTGCGTTGCTCATCATCAGTTTGACGCATTATGTATGCTGGCAAATATAATTGATATAAATATATTAGGCAAGAATATAATCTGGCTTGGAGTTAAGATAGCCGTCCGAAGAGAGGAGGGTAAATTGGGCAAGCGCAGCAAAAATCAGCTTTCACTACAGGTGCTCAAGAAATTCCGCATCATTTATGGCTCCGTTCGCCAGCATTTTCGCGAGATCGAGCAAACCTGCGGCGTCACGGGGTCGCAGTTGTGGATATTGCAAGAGGTGGCCAGGAACCCCGGCATGGGAGTTTCCGAGCTGGCCGACCGCCTTTCCATACACCAGTCCACCGGCAGCCAGCTCGTCGAAAAGCTCGTCGGACGTGGCCTGATAACCAAGGAACGCAGCAAGGAGGATCAGCGGCGGGTCGGCCTGCGCGTGACCGAAGAGGCTTCAAGGCTGCTGCTCAATGCGCCCGGACCGGCGGAAGGCGTGTTGCCGGAAGCCTTGCAGGCATTGCCCGAGCCGGCGTTGCTGGCCTTGGACAGTTCCCTGATGAGCGTCATCGGACAGTTGCGCATGCGCGACGACAAACTTGCCGAAAGGCCCTTATCGGATTTGTGACAATGCCGTTATTGTTTTTTTCTCAAACAAGCCATATTCGTTAGAACAGGAGATTCGGATGTCCACAACAATACTGGTCATCGGGCTGATGGTGTTCTTCGCCCACTTCCTGTCGCTGCAGTTCCGCAAAACCAACATTCCCGACGTGCTGGTACTGATGCTGGCCGGCATCCTGATCGGCCCGGTGCTGGGCATTGTCTCCCCGCAGGATTTCGGCAAGCTTGGCCCGGTGATTGCGACCATCGCACTGGTGGTGATCCTGTTCGAGAGCGGCACGTCGCTGAACCTGGGCGTGCTGGGCAAGTCGCTGGCAACAACCGGCGTGCTTACGTTGTGGTGCTTCTTCATTACCATCATCATTGTGACGCTGCTCGGCATTTTCCTGCTCGATTTGCCATTGCTCCCGGCGACTATGCTCGGCGTCACGCTGGGCGGCACTTCCTCAGCGGTGGTCATTCCCATGGTGTCCGCACTGCAGCTTTCGGAGAAACCCGCCACCGTGCTGGTGCTGGAATCCGCGCTGACCGACGTGCTGTGCATCGTTGGGGTGTTCGCCTTGCTGCAAGTCTATACGCAGGGCGGCGTCGAACCGGGCAGGCTGGTCGGTGGCGTGCTTGCGGCGCTGATCTTTGCCGCGGTCATCGGGGCGATGGGCGGCATCGGCTGGCTGCTGGTGCTGGGCAAGGTGCGAGACTTCCCCAACACGATCTCCTCCACGCTGGCCTACGTGTTCATCGTCTACGGTGTGACCGAGATGCTGGGTTTTTCCGGCGCGATCGCTGCGCTGGGGGTCACCCTGACCAACTTCGAGAAGTTCGGCTTGGCCAATTTCAGGAACATCGACAAGAGTATCGTGCCGTTGAATGAAATAGACCTGGTGTTTTACCGCGAGTCGGTGTTTCTGCTGAAAACCTACTTCTTCGTCTACTTGGGCATCTCCATCCACTTTGGCACGCTGCAACTGGCGCTTGCCGCAATCGCCATGACGGTATTGGTGTTCGCGATGCGCCTCGGCCTGACCCGTTTCGTTTACCGTGATGACGGATATGCCTTGCGCGACTCCGCGATGACCTCGATGATGGCGCCGAAAGGGCTGGCCGCCGCGGTGCTGGCCGGACTGCCGCTGCAGTACGGTGTGACCGGCGGGGAAGTCATCCGCGATACCACCTACATGGTAGTGTTGGTCAGTATTGCGCTCTGCGCCTTGCTGGTAGCAGCATATCCGTTGCCGGGCATAGTGAGGTTTTATTCGCGCGTATTGAACAAGCCGCTACCATCCAAAACACAAGAACCCTGAAAATGGAACTGCATCAGTTCTTTCTCTTCCTCGCCATCATCCTGATTTCGGCGCGGGTGCTGTCCGAGACCGTCGCGCGCTTCGGCATTCCCTCGGTGATCGGCGAACTGCTGGCCGGCCTGCTCATCGGCCCCTCGCTGCTGGGTTGGGTATCGCCTGATACCACCATGAAGCTGCTCGCCGAGATTGGCATCATCCTGCTGCTGTTCGAGGTAGGCATGGATACAGACCTCTCTCGCCTGGCGCGCTCAGGCAGCAAGCCCATCGTCGTGGCGGTGCTCGGGTTTGCCTTGCCGTTTGCGTTGGGATACGGAGTCAGCACCTGGGTATTCGGCCTGTCCGAATTCACCGCGCTGTTCATCGGCGGCACGCTCACCGCCACCAGCATCGGCATCACGGTGCGCGTGCTGGACGATCTGGGCAAGCGCCACTCCGACGAGGCGCAGATCGTGATCGGCGCAGCAGTGCTGGACGACATCCTTGGCGTGCTGGCGCTGGCTTTCCTGTATCAGTCCTCCGTGGAAAAGGAGGTTTCCTTCCATGCGATGGGTGAGGTCGGGCTGTATATCCTGTTGTTCATGCTGCTCGCGCCGCTGGTTGCCAAGCTCGCCTCTACGATGATCGACCATTTCGATCAGCGTGCTGCCACGCCGGGGTTGCTGCTCACCATGGCGTTGTCGCTGATCCTGTTGTTCTCCTGGCTTGCACATGCGGTGGGGGCGCCGGAGATCATGGGCGGTTTTGCCGCAGGGCTGGCGTTCAGCCAGCACTTCGGTTTCAGGCTATGGATGGGGAGGCACCCGGCCATTGAATTTAATCCCAGCCCCAAACTGGCGCACCGCCTCGAAGAACAGGTACGTCCTTTGATCCGTACCTTTTCGCCGATGTTCTTCGTGATGGTCGGGGTGTCGCTCAACCTTAAGGCCGTGCATTGGGACTCTGCTTTTATCTGGGAACTGGCGGCATCGCTGCTGTTGGTTGCCTTCTTCGGCAAGTTTGCGGCAGGTTTTTCCATCCGCGAGCCGCGCCGCAATCAGACGGCCATCGGCCTGTCGATGGTCCCGCGCGGCGAGGTGGGGCTGATCTTTGCACAACTCGGTTTCAGTCAGGGCATTCTGAACGGTGAACTGTATGCTGCGTTGCTCCTCGTCATTGCGCTCACCACCATGGCGCCGCCGTTTCTGCTCAAGTGGTTTTACGGCAGAGAAGCCGATAAGTCAGGGTAAATCCCCCGCAGTGTCTTCGCCCGCAAGCTGCGCGCACTACCAACGCCGCCCGACTCTGCCGGCAGTCGATACCCTCATCGACTAAGGACACTTATTTCACAATGCCGAGTTTTCTTGACCACCAGGGGGTGATTGCGGGCAGCAAGGTCAGGGTCCAGATGACCACCCAGGCAGTCAGCGGCAGGAGCAGGGTTAGTTCCGGAAACTGTGCGGCGGTGATGACCGCCAGCACGACGGGGATCACGCCCGTTTCCCGCACGATGCTCAGGAAGAGCTTGTCTTTCATGCCGAGATTGGTCGGCAGCAGGGACAGCATGACCGCCACGGGCCGGGCGACCAGGATGAAGACGAGCGACACCAGCAGGCCCAGGAGCGCGGTATCCCACAGGTCGCCCAGGGCGACAAACGGGCCGACCATCATGAAGATCGTGGGTTTGGCAATGCTCTCGATCTTGATCTCCATGGTGTGCAGGGTTTTATGGAAGTATTCCTTGCCATGGTTGTAGTTGGCGAGCAGGCCGGCCACGAAGGCCGCCAGGAAACCGTTGCCATGGATCATTTGCGCCAGCAGGAAGGTAACCAGCGGGACGGCCAGCACGATCGCAAAATCGTAAGTGGTTTCCCCTACATCACGTTCATTGTCTTTCGATTTGTATACTTCGTAAGCGTACATCGCACTCCAGCCGATGACGCCTGCGATGGCGCCGAACAGGAATTGCCCCCCCAGATGCAGCAGGTTCTCCGCACTGGAGAGCCCCGAGATCAGGCTGCCCATTGAATCCAGGGAAATGCCGGCCAGGATCATGGAGGCAATGGCAGCCACGAAGATGGCGCCGACCGCATCGTTGAGGGCGCTTTCGGCGATTGCAATATTGTTGAGACGCTGGTATTCGTCCTTGAAGACAATCCGCTTCAGGGTCGGGATCAGCGCCGCCGGATCGGTGGAACCGAGGATGGCCGCCAGCAGGGCGGCGGTCTTGCCATCCAGCCCCAAGGCCATCAGGATCGGGAACATGACGAAGAAGGTGATTAGGTAACCCACAAGCGCGATCATCGCCGTGGGGAAGGCAATCTTGACGAAATCGCGCCGGTCCACTTCGTCGCCGCCGCCCTTCAGGATGATGGCAGCCAGCGCGGTGCAAGCCACTACTGCAAGCATGACCGCCGCTCCAATGGGCGCCAGCGCATCATGCAGGACGATACCCACCAGCAGCTGCAAAGTGAAGTTGGGGAACACGGTTCCTTCGGACAATTTGCTGCACGCCCAGCCAAATACCAGGAACAGTCCCAGACACCACAACGAAGTCGCGATTGCCGTTTCCGTGCCGCCAAGCAGGGTCAGGCGTTCAAGAATCGCCGGGGCAGCGAGGTTCAACAGGTAAGCGACAACAAACAGGCCAGCAATTTTTACGTAGTTCATGATTTGGATATTCTTGGGCTATCGGCAAGCGGACATACAGGGAAACCGCGTGAAGTTAACAATTGATTGTTGGAAATGGGCGAGTGCTTGTCTATTTGATTTTTTGCGCCATTCACTGCGTAGGCACTCGAAGCGATATTATCATAACAAATGAACCATCGAAACGCTTAGACTTGCGCTACCATCCTCGAATGTTTGATGGAATGGGCGGCTAAATTGGCGCTTACATTGAAAGAGCATAATGGAAACCTCCACATCACTTGAATTAGCCAAGCATGTCCTGCTGGTGTTCGGCATCATCCTCGCCGTAGGAACCTTCTCCGGCCTGCTCGCGCGATTGGCGCGGGTGCCCGACGTGGTGGTGTTCCTGCTGGTGGGCATGCTGGTCGGCCCCAGCGTCCTGGGGCTGGTGGACATCAGGGCCGATTCCGCCATCAACCAATTAATCCTGATCTTCGGTTCCAGCTATATCCTGTTCGACGGTGGCGCGACGATACGCCTCAAGGTGCTGAAGGAGGTGTGGATCACTCTTGTGGTGATTGCCACCGTAGGCTTGCTGATCACCGCTGCCATCACCGGCGTGGCGGCTTATTACTTCCTGGGTATCCCGTTCATCGTCGCGCTGCTGCTCGGCACCGTGCTCGCGTCCACCGATCCGGCAACGCTGGTGCCGGTATTCAAGCAGATCAAGATCAAGGAGCGTGTCGCACAGACGGTGATGAGCGAATCCGCCTTCAACGACGCGATGGGCGCCATCCTCACCTTTACCGTGCTGGGCGTGGCGATGGGGGCGGGCGAATTCTCGGCGGGCGATGCGGTCATGGACCTGTTCAAGGAATCGCTGCTGGGTATTTTCATCGGCGGCATACTGGGCTACATGGCGGCCTTCCTCATCGCGCATGAAAAATTCGGCTTCCTCGCCGAATATGCGCCGGTGGTCACCCTGATGGCGGTGATCGGCGCCTACATGGGCGCAGACGGCATGCACGCCAGCGGCTTCATGGCGGTGTTCGTGTTCGGCATCATGCTCGGCAACCAGGAATCGCTGGGCTTCGAGCGCATTCACCATGATGAGGCCATCCTCGAAGATTTCATTATGACCACCGCGCTGATCATGCGCATGTTCATCTTCATCCTGCTCGGCGCGCAGGTGGACTTCGGCCTGATGAACCAGTACCTGGTCGGAGGGGCGGCGGTGGTGGCGGTATTCATGCTGGTCGCACGCCCGGCGACGGTATTCCTGTGCGCCTTGCCGGACCGACGCGCCAAGTGGAGCTTCAGGGAGATGCTGTTCATGTGCTGGACGCGCGAGACCGGCGTGATCCCAGGTGCGCTGGCGGGCATACTGGTGGGCATGAAAGCGCCGGGCGCGCAGATCATCGCTTCCGTCACCTTTATCGCCATTCTGGTGACTATCCTGATCCAGGCTACCACCACCAAGTGGCTGGCGAAGAAACTGGATTTGCTGGTGGAAGAGTAGCAGCCGCCTTCCCGCTGTGCGCAGCTTGGGGCGGCGTGCAGCGGCGTTATGTTATGCTCCACCCATCTCCGATGGTTGATCGGAACGTGACGCAGCATGAAAATAATTCAATCCCGCGACAATCCCTTTTTCAAGGAACTCTCCAGGCTCACTGGTTCGGCGCGGCAACGCGGCAAGGCAGGGCAGACCCTGCTGGATGGCGCGCACCTGCTCGCGGCATACCTGGATGCCGGAAAACAGCCGCGGCATATCCTGGTGAATGCTTCATCAACGCACGATGTGGAAATAGCGGCATTGCTCGAACGCGCCGCCGGCGTGCCGGTAACGCAGCTGGATGACAGGCTGTTCGAGGAACTCAGCGAGCTGAAAACGCCGACCGGCATCCTCGCCGTGATCGATCTGCCGCAGCCCGCGGGAACGATAGCCGACAGCCGCTTCGCGCTGTTGCTGGAGGATATCCAGGACCCCGGCAACCTCGGCTCGATGCTGCGTTCGGCGGCGGCGGCGGGCTGCGATGCGGTATTTCTCTCCACGGGCTGCGCCGATGCGTGGTCGCCGAAGGTGCTGCGCGCCGCGATGGGCGGGCATTTTGCGCTGGACATCCACGAGCGGCAGGATTTGCCAATGATGGCCAAGTCATTCCGTGGCGCACTGCTGGCGGCCAGCCTGCAGGCCACGCACAGCCTGTACGACTGCGACTTGTGCGGCAAGGTGGCGTTCCTGGTCGGCAACGAAGGGGCAGGGCTGTCTGGCGGGTTGCTGGACCTCGCCACGCGGACCATCGCCATCCCGATGCCCGGCAGGGTCGAGTCGCTGAATGCCGCGGCGGCCACGGCGATCTGCTTGTTCGAGGCGGTGCGGCAGCGCATGTAGCATCATCCCGTTCCGGTACGCCATAAATCCCCAAAATCCTTGACGCATAAGCCTATTCCGCTATAATGCGCGCCCCTGTGAGGCCGATAGGCGGCTTCGCATACCTTGCTCCACCGTTACGCATGGCGGGGGGCTTTAACCATAAGGAGATGTAATGCGTCATTACGAAATCGTATTTATCGTGCATCCCGATCAGAGCGAGCAGGTGCCCGCGATGATCGAGCGTTACCGCACGCTGGTCACTTCCAAGAGCGGCCACATTCACCGCCTGGAAGACTGGGGTCGCCGTCAATT
>CAYNYH010000031.1:16899-20497 GCA_964401425.1 uncultured Gallionella sp.
CACAAGGCACATTACGTGCTGATGAACATCGAATGCAATCAGGAAGCCCTGGACGAGCTGGAGCATGCCTTCCGCTTCAACGACGCGGTGCTGCGCCACCTGACCGTCAAGACCAAGGCTGCCATCACCGAGCCGTCTGCGATGATGAAGGAAGAGAAATCCCGCTCCGTGCCGGTCGAAGGCGCCGCTGCGCCTCAGGCTGAAGAAGGCGCGGCAGCGTAGGCTTGGCGCGCAACCAGGTTGTCATCAGCGGCGAGCTGATCGCGCTGGAAGGTTTGCGGTATACCCCGGCCGGGGTGGCGAGAGTGGCGCTGACATTGAGCCACAGTTCGCAACAGCCCGAAGCGGATGGTCTGCGGCAGGTGCGGTGCGAAGTGAATGCGCTGGCGTTTGCCGGAGTGGCCGAGGAGGCCGCGAAGTTCGCAGTAGGGCAGACCGTCAAGGTACGTGGCTTCCTGGCGCAGCAAAGCATCCGCAGCCGGCAACTGGTTTTGCATATCAACGACATAATTTTGGAATAAGGAAATATCATGGCTCGTATAGACAAGAAGAAGGATGACAAGAACAAGCGTTCTTCCCGCAACAATCTGTTCAAACGCCGCAAGTTCTGCCGTTTCACGGTCGAGAAAATCGCCGAGGTGGACTACAAGGATGTGAATATCCTCAAGGAATTCATCTCCGAAAACGGCAAGCTGATCCCGGCGCGCATCACCGGCACCAAGACTCGCTATCAGCGCCAACTGAGCACTGCCGTGAAGCGCGCGCGCTTCCTGGCCTTGCTGCCCTACACCGATCTGCACTAAGGAGCGAAGTCATGCAAGTAATTTTGATGGAAAAAGTGACCAACGTCGGCCAACTGGGCGATGTGGTCAAGGTCAGGAATGGCTTTGCCCGCAATTTTCTGATCCCGCAAGGCAAGGCCAAGCGCGCGACCGCAGCCAATATGGCCGAGTTCGAAGCACGCCGCGCCGAGATCGAGGCGGCCGAGAAGGCCAAACTGGCCGAAGCGCAGGCGCGCGGCGAAAAGCTGGCCGGTTTGACGGTGCAGATCGTGCAAAAGGCCGGCGTAGACGGCAAGCTGTTCGGTTCGGTCACCAATGCCGACATCGTGGTGGCGCTGGCTGCACAGGGTTTCGAGATCGAGAAGGCGCAGGTACGCATGCCGGCCGGCCACCTCAAGACCATCGGCGACCATCCCGTCAGCATCGCGCTGCACACCGATGTGGTCGTGGATATCACCGTCTCGGTGCTCGGCGAACAGTAATCCGCCATTGCATCAAGGCGATACGGAAAAGGACTGGCGACAGTCCTTTTTTGTTTCCATAAGAGTAAAATATCTTCCGCTTACACCTCGGGCGCAATCTGCCAAATGAACAATTTCTCCGCTGCTGACGCACAACTCGACCAGATCAAACTGCCCCCCCATTCGGTGGAGGCAGAGCAATCGGTGCTGGGCGGTCTGCTGCTCGAGGCGAGCGCGCTGGACAAGATTGCCGACCTGATGACCGACGATGATTTCTATCGTCATGAGCACCGCCTGATCTACCGGCAGATCGTGCGCCTTAGCGAGATGGCCAAGCCGGTGGACGTGATCACCGTTGCCGAGGCGCTGGAGATCGCCGGCGAACTGGACAAGGTCGGCGGCCTGCCGTACCTGGGCAGCCTCGCGCAGAACGTCCCGTCGGCGGCCAACATCCGCCGCTACGGTGAAATCGTGCGGGAGCGTTCCATCATGCGCAAGCTGGTGGAGGTTGGCACCGATATTTCCAGCAGCGCCTACAGCCCGGCCGGACGCGACGCCGCGCAGTTGCTGGATGAGGCGGAAAGCAAGGTATTCGAGATTGCCGAGGCCGGCTCCAGGGGCAAGCAGGGATTCATGTCCATGCCGCCGCTGCTGACCCAGGTGGTGGAGCGTATCGAGACGCTCTACGGGCGAGACAATCAGAGCGACGTGACCGGCACGGCTACTGGTTTCACCGACCTGGACAGCATGACATCCGGCTTGCAGCCGGGTGATTTGATCATCGTGGCGGGGCGCCCGAGTATGGGCAAGACCGCCTTCTCCATCAACATCGCCGAGAACGTCGCGCTGGATGGCAAGCTGCCGGTGGCGATCTTCAGTATGGAAATGGGCGCCTCGCAACTTGCGATGCGTATGCTCGGTTCGGTCGGCAAGCTCAACCAGCACGACCTGCGCACCGGCCGCCTGCAGGACGACGACTGGGGGCGGCTGACCCATGCGCTCGGCAGGCTCAATGACGCGCCGGTGTATATCGACGAGAGTGCCGCGCTGTCAGCCCTCGAGGTGCGCGCGCGCGCGCGCCGCCTGCATCGCCAGAACAACGGGCTGGGTCTGATCGTGGTGGACTACCTGCAACTGATGAGTTCGCCCGGCAGCAAGGCGAGCGAGAATCGCGCCACGGAAATCTCGGAAATATCCCGTTCCCTGAAGTCGCTGGCGAAGGAATTGCATGTGCCGGTGATCGCGCTGTCACAGTTGAATCGCAGCCTGGAGCAGCGCCCCAACAAGCGTCCGGTGATGTCCGATCTGCGCGAATCGGGCGCCATCGAACAGGATGCCGACCTGATCCTGTTCATCTACCGCGACGAAGTCTACAACAGCGATTCCCCCGACAAGGGCAAGGCCGAGATCATTAGCGGCAAGCAGCGTAACGGCCCAATCGGCAAGGTGGAACTCGCGTTCCGCGGCGAATATACCCGCTTTGACAACCTGGCTTCCGGCGGCTATTGAGCCGCCGGAAGCCAGCCGCTCTTAGCAGGTTTGCAGCGCTGCCAATGCCGCGTCGTAATTCGGCTCGTTCTTGATCTCGCCAACCAGCTCGGTATAACGCACCACATTGTTGGCATCCAGCACGATTACCGCACGGGCCGACAACCCGGTCAGTACGCCGCTGGCGATTTCCACGCCGTAGTTGCGCAGGAATTCGCGGCCGCGCATGACAGACAGGTTGACCACATTGTCCAGGCCTTCGCTGGCGCAGAAACGCGACATGGCGAACGGCAAATCGGCGGAGATATTGATCACCACGGCATTGTTCTGCATGCTGGCGGCCTGGTTGAAACGGCGCGCGGAAGCCTGGCAGGTCGGCGTATCCAGGCTCGGCACGATGTTCAGCACCTTGCGCTTGTTGCCGAAACTGGCCAGTGTGATGTCCTGCAAATCCTTGTTAACCAGCGAGAAGGCCGGTGCGGTTTGTCCTGCTTTGGGGAAGTTGCCGTTCAGTTGTACGGGGGTGCCGCCGAGGGTTGTGCTCTGTGTCATATCATTCTCCAAGATTGAAATAAATGGCGTGATGCCGCCGGGGTTGTAAATTTTTTTCCAGCGTGAAGCTTAAATGGGATTTCGGCCAGAAAACCCTGACGTGCGTCAACTAAATTGCGTTAAGTTTGAAGTGCAGCTATTCAGGTTGCCGGCAATTTGAAGCAATGCATACCCGGTAGATTCTCCTGGCCATCCGCTGTCGAAGCAGCGAGTGATTTCCGTTTGTAGCCTGCAACGCTTTCGGATACAATGCGCCCCCATTAGGCGCGTAGCTCAGCTGGTTAGAGCACTACCTTGACATGGTAGGGGTCGTTG
>CAYNYH010000032.1:0-20425 GCA_964401425.1 uncultured Gallionella sp.
CTACCTCCCCGCCTTCGGGCGCATCGTCGGGCAGATGCAGCACGACCTGTTCCACGTCTACACGGTGGACGAGCATATCCTGATGGTGGTGCGCAACCTGCGCCGTTTCACCGCACCGGAATATGCGGAGGAAATCCCGCTGTGCAGCAGACTGATGGGCGAGTTCGCCCGTCCGGAAGTGCTGTATATCGCCGGGCTGTTCCACGACATCGCCAAGGGGCGCGGCGGAGACCATTCGCAACTGGGCAGGAAGGATGCGCGCGCCTTCTGCGTCCAGCATCAGATCAACAATGCCGACACCAGCCTCATCGTGTGGCTGGTCGAGCACCATCTCATCCTTTCCGCCACCGCGCAGAAGCAGGACCTGTCCGATCCCGACGTGATCGCGGATTTCACCGCCAGGATCAGGAACGACCGCTACCTGGTCGCGCTGTACCTGCTGACCGTCGCCGATGTGCGCGGCACCAACCCGGAAATCTGGAATGCCTGGAAAGCCAAGCTGATGGAAGACCTGTTCTGGCAGGCGCGCCGCTACCTGAGCGACGGCAAGGTCGCCGACCGGCTCGGGGAAATCCGCCGCGCGGCGGCCGATGCGCTCAACCTCTATGCGCTGACGCCCGATGCCTACCAGCTGCTGTGGGCGCAGCTCGACGACAGCTATTTCCTGGACCATGATCCGCAGGAAATCGCCTGGCACACCCGCTTGCTGGCCTTCAAGGTCAACCCCGCCACACCTGTCGTAAAGGCGCGCATCAGCCGCGCCGGTGAAGGCTTGCAGGTGATGGTGTACTGCCCCGACCAGCGCGCCCTGTTCGCACGCATCTGTAACTTTTTTGCGCGCATGAACTACACCATCGTCGAGGCCAAGATCCACACTACGCGGCACGGCTACGCGCTGGACAGTTTCCAGATCATGGAAGCCTCGCGCGGCGAAACGTCCTACCGCGACATCATGACCTACATCGAATTCGAGCTCGCGCAACAGATCGCACAGGCAAAGCCGATCGTGCTTGCCGCGTCCGGGCGCGTCAGCCGGCAGCTCAAGCACTTCCCGATCAACACCGAGGTCGAGATCAGGCCGGACAACAGGGGGATGTATGTGCTGTCGCTGACCGCCGGAGACCGCCCCGGCCTGCTGGCGCGCATCGCGCTGGTTCTGGACCGGCACAGCATCCGCCTGCACCGCGCCAAGATCAACACGCTGGGCAGCCGCGCGGAGGACGTGTTCTGGGTCAGCGGCACCGCACTCGCGCAGCCCGATCAAACGGAGGCGTTGCGCAGCGCCTTGCTGAAAGACTGATGGGGTGCCTTACTCCGCCGATTCTTGCTGCACCGCAGCTTTACCCTACTCCATGCTGCTGTATGACAAGCTGTTCCGCATATTCTCATGGTTGCACGCCCACATGCGATCCGGTGCGCAACCTGCTCGATAAGCAGATGGTCGCTCATGGCATCAATATAGCGAATTCATAGCAACGTTGCGACAATACGCTGGCTTGCCTGCCCGTCGCCATACGGATTGCGGCAAAGCGCAAACGACTGGTAGTACGCATCGTCCATCAGCAGCCGCTCGCACTCTGCGACGATACGTTCGGTGTCTGTGCCGACTAATTTAACAGTTCCCGCCTCAATCGCTTCCGGGCGTTCAGTGACGCTCCGCAGCACCAGCACCGGTTTGCCCAGCGAAGGCGCCTCCTCCTGAATGCCGCCAGAATCTGTAAGGATTACATGTGCCGCCTGCATCAGATAGACGAAGTGCAGGTAATCGACTGGCTCAATCAGGATGATGTTGTGCCGGTCGCCGCATGCCTCATCGACCACATTGCGCACATTGGGGTTGGGGTGCACCGGGTACAACACCTGCACGTCATGACGATCTGCCAGATGTTTCAACGCGCGGCACATCGACTCCAGAGGTGCGCCGTGATTTTCGCGCCGGTGCCCGGTCACCAATATCAGGCGCTTGCTGCGATCCAGAAAAGGGAATGCTTCCGCCAAGCGCTGTGCCAGCGCCGCGTCATCCCGAATGCGCCCGGTCGTCATCAGCAGCGCATCGATAACCGTATTGCCTGTGACGTAGATATGCTCACCGGGAATATTCTCGCGTAATAAGTTATCGCGCGATTGTACCGTCGGCGCATAGTAATGCGTTGCCATCATGTCGATAATACGGCGATTCAATTCTTCCGGCCAAGGATGGTGCATGTCGTAGGTGCGCAACCCTGCTTCCACATGCCCTACCGGGATATGCCGGTAGAACGCCGCCATCGCCGCCGCCATCGCCGTCGTGGTATCTCCGTGCACCAGTACGTAATCCGGATGGTGTGTATTAAACACGCCGTCCAGCCCTTGCAGCACGTTAGCGGTCAACTCCGTCAGCCGCTGCCCCTGTTTCATCAGGTTCAGATCGATGTCAGCCTTGATGCCGAAGATATTTAGCACTTGGTCGAGCATTTGGCGATGCTGCGCAGTCAGGCACACGATGCTTTCCAGACGATCTTCCGAGCGCAACTTGTGAATCACCGGCGCCATTTTGATCGCCTCGGGGCGGGTACCGAGTACCACCAGGATTTTCTTGCGTTTCATGCTATTTAAAAATTGGTCAGTACCATAGTGTCGCGCGCAGGGTCAGGCCCTGTGCACGTCGGGTGTTGGTGAATTCAAAACGGTATTGCGAAGTCAACTCTAACCAACTGGCTGGCGCCCGGTATCTGTCTTCGCGGAACCAGTAGCGCAGGCTCACGCCCGGTCCGGCACCCAAGGCTGCACGCACGATGGCGCGACTGTCGAAATCGCCTGCCAGCACCACATGTGGGGTTACAACCATGCGGCTATCCGCCTCACCCATGCGCCAGCTGTGACCATAGCGCGATTCAATGCTTTGAATGTAGCGATTGGCATTTACGAAATACGCTCCTTCAGTGTAAAACTGCCAAGTGTTCCAGTGGCGATCGTATGGCCGGACATCGATGCCGTCGCCGGTCGAGTAGCCCACGCGCATCAGCCAGTCGTTGCTCGCCAGGTTGCCGATGGAGAAAAGTTTTTCCGCTGTCAGCACTATGTTGATGTTGCCAACAGGCTTGTAGCGCGCGCCAACCGAGCCCTGCGCTGTCACTGAGCCGGTCGTCCCGCCGCTTTTGTCGTACAGTGTCTCATAGCCACGAGCAAACACTTGGAAAATCCTGCCGTTTTGGTAGCCGATGCCTTCCGGTTGCCAATACGCTTCCATGCCGCCCTGCAATATGTTGATATTATTCTGCGGGCCGAAGCCGCTACTCTGATAGGAGGTGGTGGCCACCACTCCGGATTTGCGGCTCATCTCCTGTATCTCGCGGCGGTAGCCGAATTCGAGTTGCTTATCGAACTGGCGCTCGGCAGGCGACAATTGCGCATTGGCATCCAGCGCCTTGCTGAAAAGCGCGATGGCAAGATCATTGTCACCCAACCGCTTGGCGGTATAAGCACCATCGGAAAACTGCGCAGCAGTGCCAGGTTTGATGGAAAACGAACGCTGGAATGCGTCCAATGCCGCACGATCATTTTTGCCGCGCAAGGCTGTGTAGGCTAGATCGAGATCGCTCAGCATCACCGGCTTGGTCTGCTCCAGCAACTGGCGCGCAGTCACATGCTGCCTATCACTGCTACTGCCGGCTTCTGCCATTTGCGCGGCAGCATGCGCCTGTTCACGCTGGTTCAACCCGACATAAGCATAAGCAAGAGGCAATTGCACTGCGGCATCCCGCTCAGTGGCATAGGGTGCCAGCGCATCCAGCACTACTTGATACTGCTTCGTCACCAGTGCGCTGCCTGCCCAGGCAAGGCGAACATTGCGTTCTTGTTCCGCATCCAAACCGGGGTGGCTGAGCGCTGCATAGAAGTCCTCCATCGCTGCTTGGTGGCGCTCTTGACGCTGCGCAAGGTAGCCGCGTTGAACCAACGCTTGCTGGTCATTGGGAAAGCGCGCCAGCAAGGCATCGGCCTGCTGCCGGGCAGCGTCCATATCACCCTTGCGCATCTGAATATCCAGCAATAGCAAGCCTAATTGCCTGCTGCCTGGTCTCAATTGCAGCGCCTTGTCCAGCGCAGCACGAGCGGTATTGATATGGCCGGCAGCAAGTTCGCGGTATGCCCTGTCTGCCAAGTTATACGCCTCGCCTTCCAGTGGCGCGTCATTCGCTGCCAGCGCAGAAAAGGAAGCTGCAGCCAGCAGCAATACAGCAGCCCGCAAATAGCAGCGCAAACCGATAAACGAAATAGTCATGCAACACTCCATGGTATCAAGTGCAGGTCAGAACTGCCTGCGGTATTTTCATTCTGCCGATGTAACGCTTCTTCAAGCTGGCTGCGGCTGATCAACTGCTGCGCCACGAGATATTCCCCGATACGGCCATCGCGCCTGGCATCAAAATTTGCCGTAGCTGACTCAAGCCTTTGAAGAGATAACACACCCATGCCGAGTAGTACATCGCCCAGCAATGGGCGCTTCTTCTTTGCTTCGGCACTGCGTGGTATCGTACCTGTGTTGAACCAATTCAGCGCATTTGCGATCTCGCCTTCGCATACAATGAAACAAGCAATCCGTTCCGATACCTCAGCCTGGATTTCCGCCAATGCCGTTTCCGGCAACGGCTCGGCCGTGGCCAGATTCAGCGAACCACCCTCCCCGTCTGCGAACGGGATTGCACGGTGCCGTTCCACCAGATAGCGCGGCAAACGCCCCGCAAACTTGCCGACTGCTTCCGGCAACAGCCGGGTACGCGGTAGACAGTTCTGTTCCGCAATCACATCCGCCAGCACCTCCTCGCTGACTAGTCCGGCCTCGCGCAGCAGTGCGCCCAATTTTTTCCCGGTCTGTTTTTGCATGGCCAGCGCCTGGTCGAGATGCTTGCGATCAATTGCCTGCCATTCCAGCAGCAGATCGCCCAATAATTTGCGGTGACGCTGCAATTCGCCCATTGTCGGATAGCTGTGCTGGGTCTTGTCCCAAGCGACACGTTTGCCTGTGATAACGTGGGTCAGGAAAATCTTCCATGCCCTGCATACTGCAAAAAAATTGATCACATTGCCAACCAGCATACGTGGAATGGCCAGCATCCCCTGTTCGATACCATTCAGTTTCGCAACAAAATAAACCCGTTGCGCGATACGGTTCATAAACAGCCAAAAGTTGATCACGATCGCCGAATAAACCCAGCTTTCCGGCTGCACGAATTCGGGATAGCGCACATAGTCATAACCTGCACTGCGCAGCACCCCCAGCACTACAAAATTGGCTGCCAGAAAATAAGCCAGCAGCCCCGCAAAAGAAGTAAAAATGCCTTTGCGATCGCGGAAATACAGATAGTTGGAAACCGCTCCGCCCTGCCAACCCATCTGCTGCCAGCCCTGAAAAGACACACCGAGTATCCAGCGCGCCCGCTGGCGGTATGCCGCGCGAAATTGACTGGGGAAATATTCGCGCGTGGCAATCAGGCTCTTTACCTCAACCGTCTTTTCGCGCCGGCTGAATAGGCCTTTGCGCTTGGCGTGATACAACACGGGAAACATAACAAACACCTGATCCGTACCGATCTTCTTCAACCTGTGGCTCATCTCATAATCTTCGGTCAGCGTATCTGTGTTGAATGGTTGGTTGTCATTCAATCTGGCCAGCTCCATGATCACGCGCCGGCTGTAACAGGTCGCCACACCCGAACCCGGCACCAGCCCGGTGAGGCTTTCTCGTACAGCCATTTCCTTGCAATGCCATTCGCTGAAATCGTCTAAATAGGTACCGGCAATGAACTCGTGCCACTCTCGCTCAAGTGACAGCACGGGCAGCTGGATCATGTCCTTGCGATCAATCAGGTAGTTGTACAGGTGAAATTCCAACGGATGAATCACATCCTCCGAATCGTGCATAACCATGCCGGAGAAACGCATCTTGTTCTGCTCTTCATACCTGAAGATCGACTGTACGATCCAGTTCAGGCAGTCCGCCTTGCAGGTCGGCCCGTCATGCGCCACGGTGGCGCGGCGCACCTTGTGCGGAAAGCGCCGCGCCATACGGTCGGCTTCCGCCGTGGTTTCGGCGTCGTTCTGGTAGGTGCCGATGAAAATCACATAGTTGCGGTACTCCATCGTTGCCAAAGTATTTTCGACCATCTTGGCAATAACGTCGTATTCCTTCCATGCAGGCACCATGATCGCCAGCCAGGACTCCTCCTTCGCCCGCAACTGTTCTATACGCAAGGGCGAATAGCGGCTCTTTACGGCAGCCCAACGCCACGCAGTGCGCACCCAGTAGTAAACATCGATGAAAAAATCGTCGAGCGAGCTAACCAGGATCAGCACGGCAGTGATGGCCGCCAGCACATTCAGCACGTAGAGGTAATCGGCCAGCAACAACTCGTTCAGCATTGATTGCCTCACTAGCCTTTAATCCGACGGTTGCGGAAATACCAGCGCAACCCCAGCACGGAAACTATCGGCAGCAGCATCAAGCCAAGGACGATAAGCCACGTGCGGTAACGCTGCATGAAGTTCAGCACGCCCCGATTCTGCTCATCCAGTTGCCAGTCGTTCTCCGGGTCGCCCAGGTTGATCTCCAGCCGCACCTTTTCCGAGTCGGCGATCGCCAAGTCCCCAGCCGACAGCTCCAATGGTTTGCGTAATGCAGGCAGCGCACCGTCAACCGTTATCACGCTGACTCCATGCTGATGCCCAGACCAGATCAGTTGCAGCACCGCCAAGCCGCCCAGCCCGGCGCTATCGAAAACCGCATGGTTGCGCTTATTGCGTACTACCAGCCGGCCATGGCCGGCCACCACCCGTTGCGTGTCAGAATCAGGTGCGCTCTCGAATGCCACAAAGGCATGCAATGGTTTGAATCCCGGTATCGCATCGATCACCAGCTTGAAATCCGTTTCATCGAACGACAAGCCGCGTAATACCGAGCTCACCGCCCGCAAGGTATTCGCCGCATCCTGCAAATAGCGCGCCGGGATGGCAATCTCGCTATCGCGTCCAAAGGCGGCACCCAGCATGAAGAATTGTTTCGCAGCCTGTGCGCCACGCAGGTTCAGGTAACTCGATGGCAGCAACTGCACCGGAAAGCCTTGTGCAATACCGCTGCAATGCCCGCCAGAGACGCGGCGGCGTATCTCCACGCGCAACAAATTGTTTGCGCGCAGCGCATACAGGGGGATGTGCGCCTGCATCCGGGTGATCTCGCCATCGGTACGCAATGACGAGGCAGTCAACAGATTGTCATTCATGAACACCGACACTACTGGCGATGGTCCATCACCACTGGGTGCAGCCATCAGGTTTAGCTCGAACGAATCCGGCAATTTCCCCTGCGGCAGACTGCTTAACCGGATTGGCACAACCCATTCCGCCTGCTCCGACACGTTCTGTACCGGAAGATTGGCCGCAAAGTGGATATGTGTCATCGAACTGTCCCTGTCAGCGGTGGACAGCTCCAGCTCCCGGCTACCAGCGATTCCACGCCAGGTTGATGCGAGCAGATCTGCCCCTCTCCCCATATCATCGCCTTCCAACGCCAGAACCGGCTGCCCCGCCAGCATGGTGACGCGCATGTTGGCCCTGTCCAGTCCCGCCCTGGGAAGCCAGCTGTCTGCATCGTCCAGCCGTAATTTGCGCCACAGCCGCTTTGTCGGCATCCCTCCCTGTAGTGCGCCCAGCAATGCTTGCCGGGTTTGCGCCGGATCAATCACGGCCTGCGCCAGCCCATCCGGCGACATCATGCGCAAGGCCAGCCAGACAGCAGCCTCGGCAGGCCGGGCAATTTTGTACGGCTTGCGTTGCGCTATCGCATCGGCCATCGCGCCAGGAATCCGCATGCTGGCGTCCTCCGCAGCATCCGCCAGCAAAGCGGTATCCACCACGTCACCCACCTGCGGCACCGCCGTGAATTCAGGCTCCAGCCCCATGTTAGCCAGTGCCTGGGATAAGCGCAGTGCAGCGCCGTATTGCACCGCACTTAGCTTCCGGTGCGGCAACAGGATCACAGGATGACGCGGCAGCGTAGTCAGCAGGCTGCGTACATCCTGCACCGAATCACCTTCAAATGAATAGACCAGCCGCGTCGCTTTGGGGTCGATAGACAATTCGTTGCCGCGCCCGCGCTCATCGATGCAGCGCGTGGCATCAATCTGGCTGCTCAGCACCACACCCAGATCGAGGAAACCGCCCTGCGCGCGCAACTTGTGCAGCGGCAGCGAAATGTCGATGGCGCCCTCATGTTTATCCGAATGGCTACGGGAAAGGGCAACGCCATTCAGGTCAACCAGTTTGAGGGAGAACCCGCCATCACTGCCCGGTAACCGGCGCGTAAATACCGGCGTGCCATTGGCCAGCAGCGTTAGCGCCGCCGCCCCGGTAAACGGATGCAGGTAAGCGCCGTGGATTTCGATATGCGCATCCTTCAGCACCACACCCTGCGGCACAGGAAAATAGAAATGTTGCTCAAAATTGCGGTTGTTAAGCGAGACCTGCTCTGACATGCCCATATCGGCAAGGGTCAACACCCGTGTCACCGGCCCGCCGGAAGGTATACTCCCCCAAGCACCCTCTGGCGTAAGCAATGCACACAAGAAAATCGCCACACACCCAAAACCTGCAACCGGCCGTATACCACTCATGATATTTCAGGAATACAGCCGTTACGCCTCGCAATCCTGTAACCCCGACAAAACAATCCTGATGTTGCTGACATTTAAATTATTGGGCGAAGTAAACTAAATTGCGCCCACCCTCTTTGGCTTGATACATCGCCATATCGGCCCGCTTGAGAATGTCTTCCGAGCTGGCCTCGTGACCCATGAACAACACTATGCCAATACTCGACGCGCAACGATGTTCTACGGTAATTGTTGCATCGCCCTCTTGCTTGCATGACAGCAGATATGGCTCGGACAGAATGGCGCGGATTTTTTCGGCAACCATACCGGCGTGTGTAGTAGAGTCAGCCTTATCCGCATCCAGCTCACTGAGTATCACCACAAACTCATCGCCGCCGAAGCGCGCGACGGTATCCGTCTCGCGCACACAACTGGCAATGCGGTGCGATGCCTGAATCAGCAGCAAATCGCCCACATCGTGCCCATGCGTATCGTTGAGCGGTTTGAAATTATCCAGGTCGAGAAATATCAGTGCGGCATAACGGCCGCTGCGTTTGCTGGCGGCCATTGCTTGTCCGAGCCGGTCGATTAACATGCGACGATTGGGCAATTGCGTCAATGTGTCGTAAAAGGCCAGATTATGTATCTGTTCCTCGGCCTCCTTGCGCCCGGTGATGTCGCGTGCAAAGCCAACCGTACCCAGCACCTTGCCGTTCTCATCGATGACGGGTGTCTTGAAGGTCTCGACCCAATGTTCTTTGTTGCCGTCAAATGACAGCTCCTCGACATGCTTCTGCCGGTGCGTGGCAATTATTTCGGCATCATCGGTGCGGTATTTTTCCGCCAGCTCCTTCGGCCAGAGGTCATAATCGGTTTTACCGACGATCTGCCGTATGTCGCCCAGCCTGGTGTAATCCACATATGCCTTGTTCACTCTGACATAACGGCCATCAATGTCTTTCAACCAGGACAGATAGGGCGAGTTGTCGAGAATGGCTTTCATGCTTGCCTTGCTTTCGCGCAAAACGGCTTCTGCCTGCTTGCGCTCGGTAAAATGCGTCGACAGCGCCATGCCAACCACGGATAAAATTACCATGTAAAGCCAGTAATTGACCAAGTGAGTTTGCGCAATGTCATTGGCGAAATAGCCGACCCCATGAGTTGCCCCCTGCAAGGCATAGATTGCCGTCATGGCCAGAACAATCGCTGTTGCACAGGATCCAATGCGGATTGCCGCCCAAGAGATGATCAAAAACATCCAGTAGCCTTTGGCCATCTGGCCAATGACATCATGCATCCAATCAAGAAAAATAATCTGGCTGGCCAAAATCGCCAGGCCGAACATTAAGGCTGCCTCAGCCATTTCCCCCGCTTTGCGTTGGTTTTCTCTGGGATCCCACCAGAGCATAACCAAGGGGGCAATCAAGATGACTCCGAGGGTATCACTCATCCACCATTGAATCAGACTGTAAAAATAGTCCTTGGAAGCGAGCAATCCGGAAAACAGCAATGCCGTGTTCACGGCCAAGGCGCCGATGGCGATACTCAGGCACCCGCCCAACAGGATCAATCGCAGGTAATCGCGCAACGATTGGAGGCGCACATCAAACTTGCCTTTGCGGGTAAGCAGCCAGGCACCGCAAAACGTCTGCAATGTATCGCCCAAAGCAATGGCGACAGATACCCTCAGGGAATTATCGAATGTTGTGTTAATCAACAATGCACCGATAAACACACCCCAGGCATACCGCTTCCCGCCAATCAGCAGTGTGGCCAACGCCAATCCGCCCGCCGGTTCGAAATAGCCGACAATAGCGCCATCCTCGAAATAGAGTTCACCAGCATAGCGCAACAACGCATAAAGCGCGGCCACGCCGAGTTGCTTCAGCGCGCCTGCAATTGGCGAGTTGCCTAATATCGCCAATCAATCACCTCCACCAAACTTTAGCATTCTTGTTCCCACACCAATATACGATTGTGATTTTTTCTGCAGTAAGAGCGGTTAAATGGCTCTGCTTGTGAGGTGATACTGTGGGCGAAACAAAGGGCTTTATCCCTATTTGTTACTGCATATCCTTTTGCTGCACATGAAGATAACTGGGATATCTTCCATTGTGTTTCCAATACCTGCATTACCTCTGCACACCATATGCTGCTTTTACCGCCTATTCCAGCAGTTTTGCTCTCTCAGATTGATTGTGTTGCGTTGGATTAAGCCAATCAATTGGCATAGATTCCAAACCCGCAATAGGTTATCGAAATCTAGAAACTATAGGCTGACAAATACTGACAATGTGCCACGTTCATTTCCTCTGGGGATATTGCAGGATGGACAAAACGAAAACCAGCAGGCTGTAACTACCTTGCCGGAGCGCTTAGACAGGCTTGGGGCAGACATACCGGCCCATTATTGGTATGGCGCACCGGCTCAGGAGTAATGGTGTATGGAATACGCCATTAGTTATGGCTATTTTGAAAAGCGCTGAGACTGCAAGGGATGCTACCGCACCACAACAAGCGGACGAATAAATTTGTACCCTATGCCGCGCACTGCATGCAAGGGGTTACTGCCGTCCAAGCCCGGCAGCTTGCGCCGCAATCGGCTCATGCTGGCTTCAAGGGCACGGGGATCATAGTGCAACGGATTCTTACCCAGCGCCAGTATTAAAGTATTGCGATCCGCTTGTTGGTTGTCGGCGTTGGCCATTGCCCGCAACAGCGACAATTCCCAGCTGGTCAACGAAATAACAGGTAGTTTCCCGGGAGGTTTCAACTCCGATCTTGTCAGCAATAATTGCCACGATTGCTGTATGGGGGGCGATGAATTAAGGCGCAAGGACATGTTATCAATAAGTGCCAGTAATTCGCTAAAGTTGACCGGTTTGACAAGATAATCATCCGCCCCTGCACGGCGGCACTCGATACGGTCATTTCCCCTATTAAGCGCTGTAACCATGACGATCCCAATTGATGTTCCGAATCTCCCGCGCAACTGCTCTGCCAGCGTGGCGCCATTTTCTCCGGGAAGGCAATAGTCAAGCAGCACGATTTCAGGGCTGAACTGCGATATACAATTTTCAAGCTCTTTACCATCTACTAGGCCGCGCACCTCGTGTTTGGAATATTCAAGGAAGGAGACTAACTCCTCAAGTTGTCCAATATCATCTTCTACTACGATAATGCGTGCCATAAGACCTTCCCGGGTACGGAGAATCGAATCCATGTTCAATTTACACAATCGCTTGCGTAACATGCAACCATTTTTGACCAAATTAAGCCTGCAAACCAGGTTCTTGCTGATTTTTGGAGCGTCATCACTATTTCTGGCATTGGCAATCTGGATTGTTTTCAACAGCATCACCGAACGAATGATGGAGCGCATTGGTGCGCATTTTGCCGAAAATCAAGTGCTTTATGACAAAGCGCACACTCTGCAGCCACTAATCCGCAAGATAGCCGTAGCACGCCAAATGGCAGACAATCCTGTCATCAAACGATGGGCTGCAAATGAGCATAACCCGAAACTGCACCATCAAGCGCTAGTAGAAATGGAAAGACTTTCCCGGCATATTCTTGATGACGGTTATTTTTTGATTCTTGCTCAATCAGGGCATTATTATTCCAGCAGGCAGCGCCCGGGCGGTACATATCAGGTCAAACAACCGCGCTACACCATGAATGCTGCAAAACCGGCAGACGCATGGTTCTACACCGCCATCAAAAACGACGGTGACTACCAAATCAGTGTGGATAGCGGTACCGCTTCAAGTGTAAACAAGATCTTAATTAATGTGCCGTTGCGCGATGGCAACGAGGTGTTGGGCGTAATTGGAACAAATTTTGAAATAGATGTATCGACCAGCCCTGCCTCCGATATTTTCCAAGCAGGCATATCAAATATTTTCATTGATCGCAATGCGGCCATCCGGATTTATCGTGACACCAAACACTTTGGCCTTCCCCGCAATACCGAGCCTTCCAATCAGAAACTCCATATTGATTACCTACTGGATAACCCGGAAGACAGTGCTTGGATACGGCAATCCATTGACCACTTTAGAAATGATGGCACAACCTCTGCAAGAGCACTGCATATCAAGGGTAAACACTATCTTGTTGATTCTCCTGTAGTAACAAGATTCGTGCACATCAATGGCAAACGCTATCTTGCCGGCATGATGGCCTTGCCGGAATTGGGTTGGTATGACATCACCCTAATGGATATGTCTGTCTTGCTATCACAACATGATTTTCTGGAAATGTGGCTGGCAATTGGAGGGGTTGCTCTGGTTCTTATGGCCGTATTGCTACTTTCACTGCGCAGGCTGGTGCTGCGCCCCGTTGCCGTACTGACTGCGGCCTCCGACCGTATCCGCCGTGGTGATTACGCAGACATCCCACCAAAAAAAGTTAGCGGTGAGATCGGGCAACTGACTGCGCAATTTCAGGCGATGCGCCATGCCGTCCATAAAACACATAACTGGATGGAAGATGAAATCAGAAAGCGCACCAGCCAACTCAGGGATGCCAAAGAAATGCTGGAAGTCTCACTTCAGCAAGAAAAAAATAGCCGAGAGAACTTAGTGAACTTGTTATCCCTGATGGCACACGAAATTCGCAGCCCAATTGCAGTCATCAGTAACACGGCACAGATGTTGAATGTACTAGTACAGTCCGAGCGGCCCGATTGGCAGCCACGCATTGAAAAAATTATTGGGGCAGTGTTACAACTTGCAGTACTGATGAACAAATTTCTCGATGAGGACCGCATCAGCATGAAGGACACAGAACTGGATATGCAAATGGGTGACCTCAATGTTTTCTGCGAGAACCTTGCGAGCACGCTTTCAGCAAATCATGATCGCCCCATACGCTATTCGCCATGGAACGGTGATTCCATGCTTTTGGCGGATTGGCATCTTATCAGTATCGCTATCGGCAATCTCATCGACAATGCCATTAAGTATTCCCCGCCAGATAGCGATATCGACTTGCATGTCGTTCAGGGAAAGGCAGATACACTATGCGTCGAGGTAACCGACCATGGGCTTGGCATCCCTCCCGAACTCCAGCAACGCATCTTTACCGAGAGATTCATCCGCGGGAAACACGGAAGCAAAATCCGGGGAACAGGCCTCGGGCTTTACCTGAGCAACTGGATTGCCCTCTCGCACGGGGGATATGCCGAGGTTTCCTCGAAACCTGATAGCGGCAGCACCTTTCGCATCTGTTTACCCTTGCGGAAAACCACCTAGTTTTTGCAGGATAGGCAAACGGTTTTCATCGTTTACCCATGCGGAAAGACGGTTATTCGGTCAACTGCCCGAGTTGGTCAGTCATCTTCAGGTCGCCCAGCACCAGATAGCCCTCCGGTTTGGCTTGCCCGGTTGCCGCTTCATCTTGAGCGGCAGCCGTATTTTCACCCGCCTGCGCCATAGCGGCCGGCTGCGCGGGAGCTGGCTGTACGGCGACCTGCTGGACGGGAATGGTTTCCTGCGTCTGCAGTGCCGACAGCGCAAGTCCGACGAGCGCCGCCACGACCGAAACCACCCCCGCGCCTATCGCCAGCCGGCCGATTTTCCGGTTCCGGTGCGAACGTGCCGCCGTTTGAAGCGCGGCCACTTCGGCACTCGACTGCTCGGCTAGCGCGCGTAGCCGCGCGCTCTCCTGCTCTTCCAGTTCGGCGCGCTGCCCCGCGGCCTGCGCCGCCTTCTGCGCCAGCACTGCCCGGGCTTGCGCCGCTTCGCGGGCGCGCTGCTCGGCGACTTCGCGTTCTTCCAGCGCCGCATTCGCTTGCGCCTCGGCCTTCACGCGCATTTCGATCTCGGCCAGCACCCGCTGCTCGTTTTCCCGCTTTGCCTGCTGCTGTTCCAGCAGCCTTTGTTCTTCCTCATGCCGGCGCCTGGCAAGCTGTCCGGCCTGTTCCGCAACGGCAGCCCTTTCCGAAGCTGCCTGCCGTGCAATATTCTCGGCTTGCAGGCGTTCCTGCTCTGCTTCAGCAGCCTTGCGCGCTGCTTCTACGTGCAGCCTCGCCATTTCCTCCGCGCGCTGCGTCGCGATATCGCGCGCCAGTTCCGCATCGGCGATCTGCTTGCGGAAGGCCACTGCGGCAAGCGCCTCGGCGCGGATTTTTTCCTCGGTCGCCTGGAGCGCCCGGCTTTCCTCCTCCGCACGAACCCTGGCCATGTTCATGAGGCGCACCGCCGCCTGCTCCTTCTCCCGCGCGGTTTGTGCGGCCTGCTCATTCAGCCTGCCGGTCGCCTCGGCGGCCTCGATGGCGCGCACCTCGAGTTCGATACTTTCGTTGTACGCCTCGACGGCGCGCAGCTCGGCCACCATGCGCTCTTCGATTGCGGCAAGGGTTTGCTTCTCGGTCTCGATGTTCTGCTCGGCCACCCGAAGCGCCTCGCGCGCTGCGGCGGCGCGCTCGCTTGCCGCATCGATCTCGCGCTTTTCGGCCTGCAACAAAGCATCCTTCTCCTGCGCGGCAAGCAGCTCCGCCTCGGCGCGCTGCTGGGCGAGGATGGCCAGGTCCCGCTCCGCCTGGAGCTTGTGTTCGGCGGCCTGTCTGGACGTGGTCTCGGCATTCAGGCGGTCTCGCACCTCCTGCTCGGCGCGGCGCAGCAGGGCATTGGCTTCCTCGCGCTGCTGCAATATCTTGCGGTCGGCCTCGGCCTGTTCCAGCAGCAATGCAGTCGCCTCCTGCTCGGCCTTGAGCTTGCGCTCCGCCCCGAGCCGCGCAACCGCCTCCGCTTCGGCGCGCTGCCTGGCCGCCTCATGGGCCAGGCGCTCGTCGCGCTCGCGCGTTTCGGCGTCAATCCTCGCCTGCTCCTCCGCCAGCTTGCGCTGGGCGGCAAGCTCCGCGGCAGTCTGCTCCACCGCCAGCCGCGCATGCGCGGCCTGCTCGGCGTCGCGGAACGCGGCCAGCCGCGCCTCGATCTCCTCCAGCACCAGCGCCTCGGCGCGCGCGCGCGCATCCGCCGCCTCGGCGGCAGCCCGTTCGGTGCTGCATTTCGAGTTTGCCAGCTCTACAAGCTGCTGCTCCTTGCTGATTTTCTCCTCGATCGCGCGCGCGATCGCCTGATCCGTCGATTCCTTTTCCTGGGCGAGCTTGGCAAGTTCCTGCTCCAGCTTCGCGCGATTTTCCGCCGCCCGAGTGGCGCGCTGCTCTGCCTCGGAGCGCTTGCTGACCTTCTCCAGTTCGGCCAGTTCGGCGTCGGCACGCATCTTCATGAGGCGCGCCTCTTCGGCTTCGGCCGCGGCCCGCTGCGCGGCCGCATCGCGCAGCCGGGATTCCAGCCTCAGTTTTTCCTCGGCATGCTCCTTTTGCGCCTGCTCAGCCGCAAGGCGCTCTGCAACCGCCTGTTCGGTGCGTGCCGATATCTCCGAGATGCCGATCCGGATGGAATGGATTTCCGCCTCGGCGCGCTGCCTGGCATCCTGCTCCGTCTTGCGCTGCTGCTCGATCAGCACCGCCAGTTCGCGTTCCGCCTTGGTCCTGCTCTCGGCAGCGGTGCGTGCGAACAGCTCCTGCTGCACCCGCTGGTTCAGCTCGTCCTGCGCCTGCTGCTCGGCGCGCAGCCTCGCCTGGTTTTCCTCCTGGAGCCGCAATTCGCTGGACAGCTTCTCCTGCAACTCACGGGCCAGCATCTTCTCCGCATCGAGCTTGGCCTGGACGATCTCCCCAAGCCGCGCCTCATCCTTGCTGTTGGCCTCGATCAAGGTAGTCAGTTCCGCCTCGGTGCGCGCACGCGCCTGAGCCACCGCCCGTGCATGCGCTTCGGCGCGCGCACGCGCCTGAGCGGAGATATCCGCCTGCATTTCGGCCTCGAGGCGCGCACGCGCCTCCTGGATGGCCTGCGATTCGGCGATATATTCCTCGCTGTCGTTGTTGACGAGGCGGATGATGGCTGGTTTTGACATGGCGCTGCTCCCTTGTACTGGCCGGTGCGCAATTGCACCCATTACCACGCCATCAAGATAGCAGTTCGGGTCGCAGCCAAAACGGGAAACAGAACGGGAAAACCGGGTCTATTTCGAGGAGAAAATCACAGGCCGCTGAGGACCTTGAGGTGAGCCAGCGCGCTGCGTCCCAGCGCGGCCAGTTCATAGCCGCCTTCGAGGACCGACACGATGCGGCGCTGCGCGTATTTTTCCGCGATGTGCTTGATCTCCGTTGTCACCCACGCATAGTCCACCTCGGTGAGCCGCAGCATCGCCATGTCGTCGTCGCGGTGCGCGTCGAACCCCGCCGAGATCAGCAGCAGCTCGGGCCGGAAGCGCTCCAGCGCGGGCAGCCAGCGCTCGGTCACCGCGGCGCGAAACCCTTCCCCGCCCGTCCCGGCCGGCAGCGGCACGTTGATGATGTGCTCGTTGCCGCTGTCCGCGCCCTTGTAGGGGTAGTACGGGTGCTGGAAGGTGGAGCACAGCATCACGCGCGGGTCGTCGTGGAAAATGTCCTCGGTGCCGTTGCCGTGGTGCACGTCGAAGTCCGCGATCGCCACGCGGCTCAATCCGTGCGCTGCCAGCGCGTGCGCCACGCCGACTGCGACGTTGTTGAAGATGCAGAAGCCCATCGCGCGTGCGCGTTCGGCATGGTGGCCGGGCGGGCGGATGTTGCAGAAGGCATTCTCGGCCTTGCCCGCCATCACCAGATCCACCCCCAGCACCACGGCACCCGCCGCACGCAGCGCGGCCGGAACGCTGTACGGGTTCATCGCGGTGTCGGGGTCAAGCTGCACCATGCCGTGCTGCGGCGCGCTGGCCGCGATGGCATCGACATAGCCCGCATCATGCACGCGCATCAGTTGCTCGCGCGTCGCCTCCGGCGCCTCGTGGCGCTGCAGGTAATCCATCAGCCCGGCGGCGATCAACTGGTCCTCGATGGCATGGATGCGCGCCGGGGATTCCGGGTGGTAATCGCCCATCTCGTGCTTGAGGCAGAGGGGATGCGTGATATAGGCAGTCTGCATAATTGCTGAAACCTCAGTTCACCACGAAGAACACGAAGATTCACGAAGGATGAAATGCATATTTTTACCGCACCTTGTTCTTCTTCGCATTCTTCGTGGCTTCGTGGCTTCGTGGTTCAGTGGTTTAAGGGGAATAGCGCCCCGGCAATGGCACGGTGCTATCATACCCAACATCACTACTCTCTGAGGAAAGATGTCATGGGCAAGCATTACCTCAGCACCCTGTTCGCCCCCAAATCGGTCGCGGTGTTCGGTGCGAGCGAGCGGCCCGACTCCGTCGGCCAGATCGTGTTCAAGAACATGCTGGAGAGCGGCTTCCAGGGCGCGCTCTATCCGGTCAACCCGAAGCATCCCGAGGTGCAGGGCAAGCGCGCCTATGCGGGCATCGCCGACATCAATGAACCGGTGGAACTCGCGGTGATCGCCACGCCGCCGCAGACCGTGCCGGGCCTCATCGAGGAGTGCGGCATCCACGGCGTGAAGGCGGCGGTCATCATCACCGCAGGGTTCGGCGAGGCCGGGCCGGAAGGCGCGGCGCTGGAGCGGCAACTGCTGGAGACCGCGCGCCGCTATGGCATCCGCCTGATCGGGCCGAACTGCCTCGGCATCATGCGCCCTTCCATCGGCCTGAATGCCACCTTCAACAAGGGCGGCGCGAACACCGGCAACATCGCCTTCGTCTCGCAGTCCGGCGCGCTGTGCACCGCGATCCTCGACTGGGCGCAGAGCAACGACGTCGGCTTCTCCAGCGTGGTATCGATGGGCTCCTCGACCGACGCGGACTTCGGCGAGATCCTCGACTACCTCGTGTCCGACGCGAGCACCACCAGCATCCTGATGTACATCGAGGGCATCCGCAACGCGCGCCGCTTCATGAGCGCGATGCGCGCCGCCGCGCGCATCAAGCCGGTGATCCTCATCAAGGTCGGCCGCCATGCGGCGGGCTCCAGGGCGGCGCTGTCGCACACCGCGTCGCTGGTCGGTGCGGACGACGTGTTCGACGCGGCGGTCAGCCGCGTCGGCGTGGTGCGCGTGCAGAGCGTCACGCAACTCTTCACCGCCGCCAAGGCGCTGTCGTGCGGCTTCCGCCCGGTCGGCAACCGCCTCGCCATCGTCACCAACGGCGGCGGCCCCGGCGTGATGGCCGCCGACCGCGCCGCCGACCTCGGGCTCGCGATGGCCACGCTGTCGGACGCCACCGTCGAATACCTCAACCAGCACCTGCCGCCGAACTGGTCGCACGGCAACCCGGTGGACGTGATCGGCGACGCGCAGGCGGAGCGCTACCACCACGCCGTGAAGGCCTGCCTCGAGGACGACAACGTGGACGGCGTGCTCGCGATCCTCACGCCGCAGGCGATGACCAGGCCGCTCGAATCGGCGCAAACGCTGATCGAGCTGGCCGACACGCACAGCAAGCCGCTGCTGACCTGCTGGATGGGCGAGACGCAGGTCGCCCCGGCGCGCGATGTATTCTCCAGGGCGCGCCGCCCGCACTTCCGCACGCCGGAACCCGCGGTCGAAGTGTTCTCGCATCTGTCCGCCTACTACCGCAACCAGAAGCTGCTGATGCAGATGCCCGGCCCGCTCTCGCACCATGCCGAGCCGGACGTGGAAAGCGCGCGCCTCATCATCGAGGGCGCGATGCAGGAGCACCGCAAGGTGCTCACCGAGATGGAATCCAAGGCGCTGCTCTCGGCCTTCCGCATCCCCGTCGCGCGCACCATGGTCGCGCATTCACCCAACGAGGCGCTGCTGATCGCGCAGCAGCTCGGCTTCCCGGTCGCGATGAAGATCAACTCCCCCGACATCACGCACAAGACCGATGCGGGCGGCGTGGTGCTCAATCTCAACAACGCCCACGAGGTGCGCGCCGCCTACCAGCACATCATCGACAACGTGCAGCACAACCGCCCCAACGTGAAGATGGACGGCATCTCCATCGAGCCGATGATCGTCAAGCCGAACGGCCGCGAGCTGATGATCGGCGTGACCAGCGACCCGGTGTTCGGCCCGGTCATCACCTTCGGCGCGGGCGGCACGGCAGTCGAGGTCATGGGCGACCGCGCCGTCGCGCTCCCGCCGCTGAACGGCTTCCTGGTGAACGAGCTGATCCGCGGGACGCGCATCTCGAAGATGCTCGGCGCCTTCCGCCACATGGCGCCCGCCAGCCTGGAGGCGCTCGAAGACGTGCTGCTGCGCGTCTCGGAAATGGTCTGCGAGCTGCCGCTGCTCAAGGAAATGGACATCAACCCGCTGATCCTCGACGAGCAGGGCGCGCTCGCCGCCGACGCGCGCGTGGTGGTCGAATATCGCCAGCCGAGCTCCGACCGCTACGCGCACATGGCGATCTACCCCTATCCCACGCAACTGGTCAGCCAGTGGCAGCTCGCCGACGGCACCGACATCACCATCCGCCCGATCCGCCCGGAAGACGCCGATTTGGAGATACGCTTCGTGCACGGCCTGTCGGACGAATCCAAATATTTCCGCTTCATGAGCAGCGTCCAGGAACTCACCGAGACCATGGCGGTGCGCTTCACCCAGCTCGACTACAGCCGCGAGCTGGCGCTGCTCGCGGTGACCGAAGAACAGGGGCAAGAAGTGGAGCTCGGCGTGACGCGCTACGCCATCAACCCGGACGGCGACACCTGCGAATTCGCGCTGGTGGTCGCGGACAGCATGCAGGGCAAGGGCCTGGGGCAGAAGCTCATGGTCGCGCTCATGGAAGCCGCGCGTGACCGGGGGCTGTCGGTGATCGAGGGCGAAGTGCTGGTCAACAACCACAAGATGCTCAAGCTCATGACCCGCCTCGGCTTCGCCATCAAG